>JAMFRW010000065.1 GCA_026224975.1 Rhodoferax sp.
CCGAACCGCGACGAGCCCTCGCTCGACACCCTGGTGCCGGCCAATCCGAACAAGCCGTACGACATGAAGGAACTGATCCTGAAGGTCGTCGACGAGGCCGACTTCTTCGAGTGCAGCCCGGACTTCGCCAAGAACATCATCATCGGCTTCGCGCGCCTCGAAGGCCAGAGCGTGGGCATCGTCGCCAACCAGCCGCTGGTGCTGGCCGGCTGCCTCGACATCAAGAGCAGCATCAAGGCGGCGCGCTTCGTGCGCTTCTGCGATGCGTTCAACATCCCGGTCGTCACCTTCGTCGATGTGCCCGGCTTCATGCCCGGCACCGCGCAGGAGTACGGCGGCATCATCAAGCACGGCGCGAAGCTGCTCTATGCCTACGCCGAATGCACGGTGCCCAAGATCACGGTGATCACGCGCAAGGCCTATGGCGGCGCGTACGACGTGATGAGTTCGAAGCACATCCGCGCCGATGTCAACTTCGCCTGGCCGAATGCCGAGATCGCGGTGATGGGCGCCAAGGGCGCGGTCGAGATCATCTTCCGCGAGGAGAAGAACGACCCGTTGAAGCTGGCCGCGCGTGAGGCGGAATACAAGGCGAAGTTCGCGAACCCGTTCGTGGCGAGTGCGCGGGGGTATATCGATGATGTGATTCAGCCGCATGAGACGCGCAAACGCATCTGCCGATCATTGGTGATGCTGCGAGATAAAAAAGTCGAAGACCCTTGGCGCAAGCACGGCAACATGCCCCTGTGAATCTTTCGGAGAACAAGAACATGTTTACCAAGATATTGATTGCCAATCGCGGCGAAATCGCCTGCCGGGTCATCAAGACCGCGAAGAAGATGGGGATCAAGACGGTGGCGGTTTATTCCGAAGCCGACCGTGATGCCTTGCATGTGGAGCTTGCCGACGAGGCTGTGTTCATCGGCCCGGCCGCAAGCCGCGAGTCTTATCTGGTGATGGACAAGATCATCGAGGCTTGCAAGCAGACGGGCGCGCAGGCTGTGCACCCGGGCTACGGCTTCCTCTCGGAGAACGCGGTGTTCGCGCGCCGCGTCGAAGAAGAAGGCATCGTCTTCATCGGGCCGAAGCACAAGTCCATCTCGGCGATGGGCGACAAGATCGAATCGAAGAAGCTCGCCGGCGCAGCCAGGGTCAACACCATTCCCGGCCACAACGAAGCCATCGATACCGCCGAGCATGCCGTCGAGATTGCCAAGGGCATCGGCTACCCGGTGATGATCAAGGCCTCGGCCGGTGGTGGCGGCAAGGGCCTGCGCGTGGCCTTCAACGACAAGGACGCCTTCGAGGGCTACACCTCCTGCCGCAACGAAGCCCGCAACAGCTTCGGCGACGACCGGGTGTTCATCGAGAAGTTCGTGGAGGAGCCGCGCCACATCGAGATCCAGGTTTTGGGCGATGCACACGGCCACTGCGTCTACCTCTGGGAGCGCGAATGCTCCATCCAGCGCCGGCACCAGAAGGTGATCGAAGAAGCGCCCAGCCCCTTCCTCGACGACGCCACGCGTCAGGCGATGGGAGAGCAGGCGGTGCAGTTGGCCAAGGCGGTCAACTACCAGTCGGCCGGCACGGTCGAGTTCGTCGTCGGCAAGGACAAGAGCTTCTTCTTTCTGGAGATGAACACGCGGCTGCAGGTGGAGCACCCGGTCACCGAATGCATCACCGGGCTCGACCTGGTGGAGCAGATGATCCGCGTCGCGGCCGGCGAGCCGCTGGCCTTCACGCAAGAGCAGATCCCGCGCAAGGGCTGGGCGATCGAATGCCGCATCAATGCCGAAGACCCGCTGCGCGGCTTCTTGCCGAGCACCGGCCGGCTGGTGGAGTTCGAGCCGCCGGTGCAGACGATGACGGCGTCATTGCCCGTACCTTCGGAAGGTGGCGTGCGGGTCGACACCGGCGTCTACGAAGGCGGCGAGATCCCGATGTTCTACGACTCGATGATCTGCAAGCTCATCGCCTGCGGGAAGGACCGCAATGAGGCCATCACCAAGATGCGCGATGCGCTCGATGCCTTCGTGATCCGCGGCATCTCGAGCAACATTCCGTTCCAGGCGGCACTGCTGGCGCATCCGCGTTTTGTCTCGGGCAACTTCAACACCGGCTTCATCGCCGAGGAATATCCCAAGGGCTTCACGCGCGCTTCGGTCGTGCACGATGATCCGGACTTTCTGCTCGCCTTGGCCGTCGCCACGAACCGCCGCGTGCTCTCGCGCTCGGCGGGCATCAGCGGGCAATTGCCGGGGCACGAGTTGCAGGTGGGCGAGCACTTCATCATCGTGCAGACCGATGCGGAAGGTCACCGCACGCAGTCCGATGCCAAGGTGGTGATGAACGGCGAGGTGTTCGAGGTGGATGTGGCCGGGCGTCACTACCCGATCCGCTTCACCCGGCCGCTGCGCGACATAGCGATGCACGGCTTCGTCGGCAATGTGCCGTTCTGTGCGCAGGTCGAGCGGATGATGCTGGCCTACCGCATCACGCACCATGGCGCGCAAAGCGAGGTGCGGGTGTTCTCGCCGCGCGCGGCCGAGTTGAATGCGCTGATGCCTTTCAAGGCGCCGCCGGACTTGTCGAAGTTTCTGCTCTCGCCGATGCCGGGCCTGCTGGTCGATGTGGCGGTGCAGCCGGGGCAGACGGTGCGCGCCGGCGAGAAGCTTGCGGTCATCGAGGCGATGAAGATGGAGAACATCCTCGTGGCCACGCAGGACGGCGTGGTCTCGGCGGTCAAGGCGGCCAAGGGCGAGAGCCTGGCGGTCGATCAGATCATCATGGAATTTGCGTGAGGTGATGCGATGACGACGACACGGCCTTTCAAGGTCCTGGGCATCCAGCAGGTGGCGATCGGGGGCACTAGCAAGGAGCGCTTGCGCACGCTGTGGGTCGAGAAGTTCGGGCTCGAAGTCACAGGCAACTTCCGCTCCGAACGCGAGAACGTAGACGAGGACATTTGCGCCATGGGCAGCGGGCCGTTCAAGGTCGAGGTCGACCTGATGGAGCCCATCGACCCGAACGGCAAACCGGCCGTTCACACCACGCCGCTCAACCACATCGGCCTGTGGATCGACGACCTGCCCAAGGCGGTGAACTGGCTGAGCGCGAACGGGGTGCGCTTTGCGCCGGGGGGCATCCGCAAGGGCGCGGCGGGCTTCGACATCTGCTTCGTCCACCCCAAGAGCAACGACGAGTTTCCGGTGGGCGGCGAGGGCGTGCTGATCGAGCTGGTGCAGGCACCGCCGGAGGTGATTGCCGCGTTGGCCGTACCCATGTCCGCACTCTCACCTCGATAGGCGGCGCGGGGTAAAGTCTGCCGGACTTCCACCCCACAGACCGCCATGACCGTTCGCGAAATCCTGAAGATGGGCGACCCGCGCCTGCTGCGCGTCGCCCAACCCGTGCAAGCCTTCGACACGACTGAGTTGCACGCGTTGATCGAAGACATGTTCGAGACCATGCACCACGCCAACGGTGCGGGCCTGGCCGCGCCGCAGATCGGCGTCGACCTGCAACTGGTGATCTTCGGCTTCGGCAAGAACCAGCGTTATCCCGACGCGCCGCCCGTGCCCGAGACCGTGCTGATCAACCCGACGATCACCCCGCTGGACGACATCGAAGAAGAGGGCTGGGAAGGTTGCCTCTCCGTGCCCGGCCTGCGCGGCGTGGTGCCACGCTATGCGCGCATCCGCTACACCGGCTTCGATGCCAGGGGCGACCGCATCGACCGGGAGGCCGAGGGCTTTCATGCGCGTGTGGTGCAGCATGAGTGCGACCATTTGGCTGGCATGCTGTACCCGATGCGGGTGCGGGATTTCAGCCGGTTTGGGTTCACGAGCGTGCTGTTCCCGGAGATGGATCCGGCCGAGGACGATTGATTTTGCGACAGGCGGAGAGTCGTGACCATGCGTGACGGCAGGCCGTCCCGGGTCGGCGAGACGGTGGTGTCGAACGTTGAAGACAAGTCGCGCGACAAGAGTGCGAAGCCGGAGACAGGTCTCATGAAGAACTTCGATCAGTTTTATCGACATCGCCAGCCACTCTCGATCAATCCCAATGGTTTGGCGCGAGTGTTGGCGACCTTTGTGGCAGCTTCGTTGGCAGCACTGTTCGCCGTCGGCGCCGCCATGGCGCAAACAGCCGATGTCGACCCGCCCGGCCGCGTTGCGCGTGTGTCCGATCTGGCCGGCCAGGTCTGGATGTACTCGCCCGATGCGGGTGAATGGGTCAGCGCAGGCCTCAACCGGCCGCTGACCAGCGGCGACCGCCTGGCCACCGATGCGGGCGGGCGCGCCGAATTCCAGGTCGGCTCGACGACCGTCCGGCTCGATGCCAGCAGCGAACTCGAAGTCATGCAGTTGGACGACGACCATGTCGCGCTGCGCCTGCAGAGCGGCAGCGCCGCCGCGCGCATCCGATACCCGGAAGCGGCGCCCGAATTCAGCGTGACGACCGACGAAGGGCGCTTCAGCGTCAAGTCGGTCGGCCGCTACCGCTTCGACCGCATCGACGCCACCAGCCAGATCACCGTCTACGCCGGCCAGGGACTGTACGAAGGCGAGCGCAGCGCGCTGCCGATCGCGGCAGGCCAGCATGCGGAGTTCTGGATCGACGCGAACAACGTCGCCCAGTACACGCAGAGCCCGCCGGTGAACGATCAGTTCTCGGCCTGGGTGAACGAGCGCGATGTATTTGCCGAGCGTCCGGCCATCGCGCAGCAATACGTCTCGCCCGAGATGACCGGCGTGCAGGACCTGGACCGCTACGGCGACTGGGAGCAGACGCCCGACTACGGGGCGGTGTGGATCCCGCGTGGCGTGGCCACGAACTGGGCGCCCTACAGCGCCGGCCATTGGGCCTGGGTGCGCCCGTGGGGCTGGACCTGGATCGACGATGCGCCCTGGGGCTTCGCGCCCTTCCACTACGGCCGCTGGGTCTATGCGCGCAACAACTGGTGCTGGTCGCCGGGCAACCGCGTCGCGCGGCCGGTGTATGCGCCAGCCCTCGTCGCGTGGGTGGGCTCGCCGGGTGGCGGGTCGATCTCGGTCCGCGGCGGGCAACCGGCGGTCGGCTGGTTTCCGCTCGGGCCGCGCGAGGTCTACATGCCGGGCTACCGCACCAGCCCGCGCTATGTGCGCAACATCAATGTGGCCTATGTGACCAACCGAGGCAGCATCGATGCCTTCATCGGCAACCCGCAGGCGCCGCGTGACTTCCGCAATCGCCAGTATCCTCATGCGATCACCGTCGTGCCGCAAGGCGTGTTCTCGGGCCGCCAGCCGGTCGGCCCGGCAGCGGCACAGTACCGCGACACGCCGTGGGTGCGCGACTTCGCCGGCCGGCCCGGCCGCACCACCGCGCTGATCGCGCCGCCGGTGGCCGCGCCGATCTTCACCCCGCGGCCCAACGATGGGCGCGGCATTCGCCCGCCGCAAGGCGCGGGACGTCCGGAGTTCGCAGGGCAGCGTCCGCCGGGGCGTGATGGCGTGCCGGGTGGCGCGGGCGTGAACACTGGCCGGCCGGGGTTCGGGCAGCGTCCGCCAAATTCTGAGCAGCCGGCGGCACCGGCCGGCGCGAGCCCGTCTGATCCCGGGCCGCAGGGCAGCATTCGCTTGCCGGGTGCGAACCGGCAGCAGCCGGGGGCGAACGGACAGGCGGGGCAGCCGCAGCAAGCGCAGCCACAGCAAACCCCGCAGCAGACGCAGCAACAAGCGCCGCAGCGCGCACCGGGGCAGGACAGGCGCGGCATGCCGGGCTCCACCGATGACCGGCGCCCGGGCTTCAACCCCAACAACGAAGGTCGCCAGCGCCCGCCGCAGGCGGAAGAGCGCCGTGCGCTGCCGGGCACGTCGAACGAGCGCGCTGTATCGCCCCAAGCGCCTCAAGTCGAAGAGCGCCGCGCCTTGCCGGGCACGAGCAACAACAACGTGTTCACCCGGCCCGGCTCGCAGCCGCAGGAGCAGCGCGCCAACCCGGCCGGCAACGATCACCGCACCTTGCCTGGTCAGCCGGAGGATCGCCGTAGCATGCAGCGCGCCGAAAGCCCGGCCGCGGTCGCCCGGCCGCAGCCAGCCGCGCAGCCGCAGGCGCAAGCGCCCGTGCAACCTCAAGCCCAGCCAGCGCCGCGCGCCGAGTTTCAGCGCCCAGGTTCACCGCCACAGCAGGCGGCTCCGCAAGCGCCTCGTGCGCCTCAGCCGCAAGCTCAACCAGAAGCGCCACGCCAAGCGCCGCAGCGTGCCGTGCAGCAGGAAGCGCCACGCCGGCTCAATGTGCCGGCAGAAGTGCGGGATCAGTCGAGGTAGGTGAGGCAGGTCGAATCACCTCGGCCTTGCTTTCTACTTCAGCAACGGCCTCAACACCGCCCAGACGTTCTCCAGCATCACCGGATGCGCCGCCTCCTTCGGGTGGATGCGATCTGCCTGGAAGATGGTGTCGGCCTGCGGGCCATCGGCCACGCCCTTGAGCAGGAAGGGCACGAGCGCCGCGCCTTCTGCCTTGGCCACAGTCGCGAACAGCGCGGCGAAGTCGTCGCCGTATTTGCGGCCGTAGTTCGGCGGCACCTGCATGCCGACGACCATGACCTTGGCGCCGGCTGCCTTGGCGGCGCGCGCCATGTCGTCGAGGTTGCTCTGGGTCATCGCCAGCGGCAATCCGCGCAGCGCGTCGTTGCCGCCGAGTTCGAGTATGACGATGGACGGGCGATGCTGTGCGAGCAGCGAGGGCAGGCGCGTCTTGCCGCCCGAGGTGGTGTCGCCGCTGATGCTGGCGTTGATCACCTTCGCATCGATCTTCTGCTGCGCCAGCCGCTTCTCCAGCAACGCGACCCAGCCGGTGCCGCGCTGCAGGCCGTATTCGGCCGAGAGGCTGTCGCCGACGACCACGATGGTCTGCGCCGAAGGCTTCGCAGCGGCCCCTGTCGGTGCCTGCGCCTTGCTTGTCCCTTGGGCCCAAGAGGCCACCGGCATCGCGGCTGCGAGCAGCAGCGCTGTACAGTGCGCCAGCCATCGTCGGCGCGTCGTCTTGCGCGGCGACACATGCGCCACATCAACCGGAATCCCACCTCTGTCATTCATGTCCGAACCCATCATTGCCGTCGAGCGCATCACCAAGCAGGTGCAAGATTCCACCGGTACGCTGACCATTCTCCACGAGATCGATTTCACCCTGGCGCCGCGTCAGTCGGCCGCCATCGTCGGCGCGTCGGGCTCGGGCAAGAGCACCTTGCTGTCGATCATCGCCGGGCTCGACACGCCGAGCACCGGCACCGTCAAGCTGGCCGGCACCGACCTCTTCACCATCGACGAAGACGCGCGCGCCGCCGTGCGTGCTGCTAAGGTTGGGTTCGTGTTCCAGAGTTTCCAGCTGCTCGGCAACCTGACCGCGCTCGAGAACGTGATGCTGCCGCTCGAACTGCAGGGCCGCAGCGATGCGCGTGTGCTGGCGAGGGAGATGCTGGGCCGAGTGGGCCTGGGCGAGCGCTTGTCGCACTACCCCAAGGTGCTCTCGGGGGGCGAGCAGCAGCGCGTGGCGCTGGCCCGTGCCTTCGTGGTTCAGCCGGCGGTGCTGCTGGCCGATGAGCCGACCGGCAGCCTGGACTTCGCGACCGGCGAGACGGTGATGTCGCTGATGTTCGAACTCAACCGCGAAGCCGGCACGACGCTGGTGCTGGTCACCCACGACCGCGCCATCGCGGCGCGGTGTGATCGGCAGTTGACGATAGAGGCCGGGCGGTTGGTCTAGACCTCAGTTCGCGAACTTGAAGTCGGTCTTGGCCTTGGCGCGCAACTCGTCGCGGAAGGCCGCCTGCTTTTGCTGGCCCAGGCGCTGCTCGATCTGCGGCTTGACTTCGGCGAGCGGCGGGAACTTGGCTTCGCGGGTGTCGACCAGCTTGATGATGTGGTAGCCGAACTGCGTCTTGACTGGCGTGTCGGTCATCTCGCCCTTCTTGAGCTTGGCGAGCGCGGCCGAGAACTCGGGCACGTAGGAGCTGGGGTTGGCGAAGTCGAGGTCGCCGCCGTTTTCGCCCGATCCCGGGTCCTTCGAATTCTTCTTGGCGAGTTCGGCAAAGTCGGCACCGCCCTTGATCTGCGCGATCAGCGCCTTGGCGTCGTCTTCCTTCTCGACCAGGATGTGGCTGGCGCGGTATTCGGTGCCGCTCGATTGCGCCTTGAACTTGTCGTACTCGGCTTGCACTTCGGCATCGGTCACCGGGTTCTTCTTGGTGAAGTCGGCGAAGAGCGCCTGCACCAGCAGGCCTTGTTGGGCGAGTTCGAGCTGCTGGCGGTAGTCGGCGTTGGCGGCGAGCCCGCGCTTTTGCGCTTCTTGATAGAAGATCTCGTCGAGCACGACCTTCTCTTTCGCGCGCTGGTCCAGATCAGGCGGCAGTTGCTGGCCTTGCTGTGCGGCTTGTGCCGTCACTTGCTTGATCAGGAAATCGGAGCGCGCCTTGGGCACGGCCTTGCCGTTGACGATGGCGATGTTCTGCGCCTGCGCGGCGAGCGGCACGGCCAGCGCGGCCGACAGGGCCAGCAGGGAAACTCGGACGGCAAAGGTACTCTTCTTCATGGGCTCGGTCTTTCAGCTCTGATGGTGTGTGGGGTGACGTGTGGGGGTAACAACCGCGAGCCCGGGCTGGTGGCGCCGGGCGGCGGTCGAAGGATATGGCGAGGGTGTCAGGAATCAGGGGTTGCGCGGGCTGGCAGTCGCGGCGGGAACATCGGTTTCGCCAGGGGCCTTGGCATCTATGGCCAGGGCGTGAATGCCGAGCGGGATCAGCGTTCGCAGCGCATGATAAACGAGGCGATGCCGGGCCACACGCGTGAGGCCGGCGAAGGGCAGCGCCACGATGCGCACGCTGAAATGCCGGCCTTCGCGCGCGCCGGCGTGGCCGGCATGCAGGTGGCTGTCGTCCTGAACTTCGAGCGCGAGCGGTTGCAGCGCGGCGGTCAGTTCGGCCTGGATGTCGGCTGCCGAAACGCTCATATCGCTGCCTTCATGGCAGGCGCTCGGCCTGCGCCTTGGCGACGGCATTGGGAGCGACGCCGGGCTCGTCTTCTTCCTTCACATGCCGGCTCAGGTAGAGCCCCTGGCCCACGGTGAAGATCAGCATCAGCGCGGTCGCGCCAAAGGCCTTGAAGCTGGCCCAGGCCGAGGTCGAGAAGTTGTAGGCCACGTAAAGATTCAACAAGCCCATCATCGCGAAGAAGGCGATCCAGGCCACGTTGAGCCGTTGCCACACCGGTGCTGGCAATTCGAGCTGTTCGCCGATCAGCGTCTGCAACAAATTCTTGCGAAAGAAGGTCTGGCTGATCCAGAAGGCCGCGCCCATGGCCCAGTACAACACGCTGGGCTTCCACTTGATGAAGGTCGCGTTGTGGAACCAGATGGTCGCGCCGCCCAGCACCACGACCAGCACGAAGGTAATCCAGAGCATCAGGTCGATCTTCTTGCCGCGCGCCATCAGGATCGCGATCTGCGCGGAGGTGGCGATGATCACCACCACCGTGGCCAACAGCACCGGCGCCTCTTCGGTGCCCACGACACCGCCGGAGACGATGAAGCTGAAATGCTCTGTGGCGAATCGCGCGGCCCAATCGGCGTGGCCTTCGGCGTACTTGAAGGTGCCGAAGAAGAGGATCAGCGGCAGGAAGTCGAGGAGAATTTTCATCAGGGGGTCGCGTAGCCTCGAAGGCCGCCGGGACCGCCCCGAAAGCCGCGCACATGGTCAGGGCGCCGAGATGCCAGCCGGCAACAATTTGCAACCGGTCGGCTATTTGGGCGCGAAGTGTATCGCGGCGGAGTTGATGCAGAAGCGCTCGCCGGTCGGCTCAGGCCCATCCTCGAACACATGGCCCAGGTGCGAACCGCAGTTGTTGCAGCGCACTTCGACGCGAACCATGCCGTGGGTCTCGTCGACGATGCGCTCCACCACCTCGCTGTTGATCGGCTCGAAGTAGCTGGGCCAGCCGCAGCCCGCATCGAACTTGGTGGCAGATTCGAAGAGCGGCGTGCCGCAGCCGACGCAGTTGTACTTGCCGTCGGACCAGTGGTCCCAGTACTTGCCGGTGAAGGGGCGTTCCGTGGCCGCATGGCGCGCCACTTCGAACTGCATGGGGTCGAGCTGCGCCCGCCACTCGGCTTCCGTCTTCTGTACCTTGTAGCCGTCTTTGGGATCGTCTTGCGTCGTCATGATGAACAGGACACCTCGATGGTTTGTGCCCACTCGGGCGGGAAGCCGGCATAGGTTTCGATGCCGGGCAATGCGGAGTCCAACGGGTCTTCGTCGAATGGCCGCTGCAGAACTTTCAACAAGCGGTTCACTTCGGTGAAATCACCCGCCGCGGCATCTCTGATCGCCACTTCGGCCAGATGGTTTCGTAGCACGAACTTGGGGTTGACGCGGTTCATTCGCAAGGCCCGCTCCGCGTCCACGCTGCCTTCGCGCCGCAGCCGCGCGGCATAGCGCTCGCCCCAGGCATCGAAGGCTTCACGGTCCATGAAGAGATCGCGCACCACGTGGTTGGCGGCACCCGGCTCGGTGTTGAACAGCGCCAGGCGGCGAAAGGTGATGGTGAAGTCGCTCTTGTCGGCCGCCATGCGCCGCAGCAGGTCGTCGATCAGCTCGCGGTCGGCCTCCTGCACATCGGTGAGGCCGAGCTTGGCGCCCATGCGTGCGATCAACGCTTGCGGAAATGCGGTCTTGTAGCGGTCGAGCGCGTCCTGCGCCAACTCCGGCTCGCCGATCAGCGGCATCAACGCTTGCGCGAGCGCATGAAGGTTCCAGAAGCCCACGTTCGGTTGGCGCGCCCAGGCGTAGCGGCCTTGGTGGTCGGAGTGGTTGCAGACGTGGCCGGGGTCGAAGGCATCGAGAAAGCCGAACGGGCCGTAGTCGATGGTGAGGCCCAGGATCGACATGTTGTCGGTGTTCATCACCCCGTGGCAAAAGCCGACGGCCTGCCAATCGGCCATCAGCGCGGCGGTGCGCACCGTCACGGCTTCGAGCAGCGCCACATAGGGATGCTCGGCCTCGGCACAGTCAGGGTAGTGATGCGCGATCACGAAGTCGGCCAGCGCCTTCAACGCAGCCGGCTTGTCATGGTGGGAAAAGTGCTCGAAATGACCGAATCGGATGAAGCTGGTCGCCACTCGCGTCACCACCGCCGCCGTCTCGATGGTTTCACGCCGCACCGGCAGGGCCGAGCCGGTGATGCAGAGCGCACGCGTCGTCGGGATGCCGAGCCCGTGCATGGCCTCGGAGCACAGAAACTCCCGGATCGAGGAGCGCAACACCGCCCGGCCATCACCCATGCGCGAGTAGGGCGTGTGGCCGGCGCCCTTGAGCTGGATCTCCATCGGTCCGGCCGGCGTGTCGGCCTCGCCCAGCCACAGCGCTCGTCCATCACCCAGTTGCCCGGCCCTCTCGCCGAACTGGTGGCCGCTGTACACGCTCGCGAGCGGGCGCA
>JAMFRW010000492.1 GCA_026224975.1 Rhodoferax sp.
AGTGGCGCGCTCGCGCGAGCCGGTCAGGTCTGGGGTCATCGGGATGCTATAATCGATCGGCTTGGCTGAGTACAGCGTTGTGCTGCACTCACAAGCAAAATCGCGAACCGGCTGTTGAAAGGTGTTGCGACAAGCATGTGGGAAGGCTTGCGACAAGTGTGTCGCGGGTGTTCCGACAAAGATGTCGCGATTCGAGCCGGATTCTAGAACCAACCTTTGGAGTCCTCATGACTGTCACCATGCGTGAAATGCTGGAAGCCGGTGTCCACTTCGGCCTCCAAACCCGCTTCTGGAACCCGAAAATGGCCCCGTACATCTACGGCCATCGCAACAAGATCCACATCATCAACCTCGAGAAGACGCAGCCGCTCTTCAACGACGCGATGAAGTTCATCCGCACGCTGGCCGCCAAGCGCGGCACCATCCTGATGATCGGCACCAAGCGCCAGGCGCGCGAAGTGATCGCATCCGAAGCAAAGCGTGCCGGCATGCCTTATGTCGACCAGCGCTGGCTGGGCGGCATGATGACCAACTTCAAGACCGTCAAGGGTTCGCTGAAGAAGCTCAAGGATATGAAGGCGCAGGTCGAGGCCGGCACCGAAATCCGCATCAAGAAGGAAGCGCTGATGTTCCAGCGTGACCTCGTGAAGCTCGAGAAAGACATCGGCGGCATTCAAGACATGAGCGCGCTACCCGATGCCATGTTCGTGATCGACGTCGGCTACCACAAGATCGCCATCCTCGAAGCCAAGAAGCTGGGCATTCCCATCATCGGCATCGTCGACTCGAACCACTCGCCCGAAGGCATCGACTACGTGATCCCCGGCAACGACGACTCGTCCAAGGCCGTGGCGCTGTACGCGAAGGCCGTGGCCGACGCAGTCCTCGAAGGCAAGGCCAACGCGTCGAACGACGTCGTGCAAGCCGTCGCCGCCGAAGGTGACGAATTCGTGGAAGTCAGCGAAGGCGCCTGAGCCTCGTGGCCCCGGCTCACCGCCCGGTGAGCACAGAAAGGGGCTGAGAAGCCCCTTTTTTTCGACACCCACTTTCGACGCAAAATTAGTTTGTTGTGGCCGCCGGCACCGTTCGGCCGCCCATGAAACGGAGAATCCAAATGCCCGCAATTACCGCAAGCATGGTCGGTGAGCTTCGCGCCAAGACCGACGCCCCGATGATGGAATGCAAGAAGGCCTTGACCGAGGCCGAAGGCGACATGGAGCGCGCGGAAGAGTTGCTGCGCGTCAAGCTCGGCAGCAAGGCCGGCAAGGCCGCCTCGCGCGTCACCGCCGAAGGCGTCGTGACCTCGGCTGTGGCTGGCAACGCCGGCGCGCTGGTCGAAGTCAACTGCGAAACCGACTTCACCTCCAAGAACGACATGTTCCTCGCGCTCGCCAACGCCTGCGCCAAGCTGGTTGCCGAAAACAACCCGGCCGACGTGGCCGCGCTGTCGGCCCTGCCGTACACGCAAGACGGCTACGGCCCGACGCTGGAAGACGTGCGCAAGGGCCTGATCGGCACCATCGGCGAAAACATGTCGATCCGCCGCTTCAAGCGCTACGAAGGCAGCAAGCTCGCGAGCTACCTGCACGGCACGCGCATCGGTGTGCTGGTCGAGTACGAAGGTGACGAAGTCGCCGCCAAGGACGTGGCGATGCACGTGGCCGCGATGAAGCCGGTGGCGCTGCAATCGAGTGACGTGCCCGCCAAGCTGATCGAGACCGAGCGCAAGATCGCGGCCGAAAAGGCTGCCGAAGATGCCGAGAAGGCCAAGGCCGAAGGCAAGAACGTGCAGTCGCCCGAGATCGTCGCCAAGCGCGTCGAAGGCTCGGTGCAGAAGTACCTGAAGGAAGTCAGCCTCTTCAACCAGGCTTTCGTCAAGAACGACAAGCAGACGGTCGAGCAGATGCTGAAAGAGCGCGCCACCACGGTCAAGGGCTTTACCTTGTATGTGGTCGGTGAAGGCATCGAAAAGAAGGTCGACGACTTCGCCGCAGAAGTCGCTGCCCAGGTGGCGGCCGCCAAGGCCGGTTGACGCGCGAGCGAGCGCATCGGCATGCGGCCAGGGCCGCCGGTCGGTGCGTTCCGACTTAGACTTCGCAGCAGCACCTGAATCCACCACAACAACATCGCTCGGGAGTTCACCACATGGCCGCGTACAAGCGCATCCTGCTCAAGCTGTCAGGCGAAGCACTGATGGGCGATGACGCCTACGGCATCAACCGCGCGACCATCGTGCGCATGGTGCGCGAGATCCAGGAAGTGACGAAGCTCGGCGTCGAGGTGGCGGTCGTGATCGGCGGCGGCAACATCTTCCGCGGCGTGGCAGGTGGTTCGGTCGGCATGGACCGCGCCACCGCCGACTACATGGGCATGCTCGCGACGGTGATGAATTCCCTCGCGCTCGCAGACACCATGCGCCAGGAAGGCATGACCGCCCGCGTGATGTCGGCCATCGCGATCGAGCAGGTCGTCGAGCCCTATGTGCGGCCCAAGGCGCTGCAGTACCTCGAAGAAGGCAAGGTCGTGATCTTCGCCGCCGGCACCGGGAACCCGTTCTTCACGACCGACACGGCCGCCGCGCTGCGCGGTGCCGAAATCGGCGCCGAGATCGTGTTGAAGGCGACCAAGGTCGATGGCGTCTACAGCGCCGACCCCAAGAAAGACCCGACCGCCACGCGCTATTCGAACATCACCTTCGACGAAGCCATCATCAAGAATCTGCAGGTTCTGGACGCGACCGCCTTTGCGCTGTGCCGCGACCAGAAGCTGCCGATCAAGGTGTTCAGCATCTTCAAGCCCGGCGCGCTGAAACGCGTGGTGCTGGGCGAAGACGAAGGCACTTTGGTCCACGTCTGAGCAAGAGAGTGAGAGTGCATCCATGAGCATCGCCGACATCAAGAAAAACGCCGAGCAAAAAATGGCCCGCTCGGTCGAATCGTTCAAGGGCGAACTGCACAAGATCCGCACCGGCCGGGCCCACCCGGGCATCCTCGACCAGGTGCAGGTGGACTACTACGGTTCGATGGTGCCCATCAGCCAGGTCGCGAACGTGACCCTGATGGATGCGCGCACGATCAGTGTCCAGCCCTGGGAAAAAGGCATGGGCGCGAAGATCGAAAGAGCGATCCGCGAATCCGACCTGGGCCTGAACCCTGCCGCGCAAGGCGACCTGCTGCGCGTGCCGATGCCGGCTTTGACCGAAGAGCGGCGCCGCGAGCTGAGCAAGGTCGTTCGCAACGAAGGTGAAGACGCCAAGGTGGCCGTGCGCAACCTGCGTCGTGACGCCAACGATCAGGCCAAGAAGCTGCTCAAGGACAAGGAAATCTCGGAAGACGACGAGCGCCGTTCGCTCGACGAAGTGCAAAAACTCACCGACCGCACCATCGCCGAGATCGACCGCCTGACCACGGCCAAAGAAGCGGAGATCATGGCCGTTTGAGGCCGGTCCACACACTTGCCGATGCGCACACAGAACACCTCGGTTTTCACAACAGCGTGAGTGATCCCGCCGCTGCCGGCCCGGCCATTCCGCGCCACGTCGCCATCGTCATGGATGGCAACGGGCGCTGGGCGAAGAAGCGGTTCATGCCGCGGTTTTTCGGGCACAAGCAGGGCGTCGATGCGCTGGTGCGCACGGTGCTGAGCTGTGCCGATCGCGGCGTTGAATACCTGACGGTGTTTGCGTTCTCGTCCGAGAACTGGAAGCGGCCGACCGAAGAAGTCTCGGGCCTGATGGGGCTGGTGCTGGTGGCCGTCGCCAAGTACCTCGCCAAGCTCAGCGGCCACGGGGTGCGCATCAAGATCATCGGCGACCGCAACCAGGTCTCCGACAAGCTGCGCCAGGCTTGGCAGCAGGCCGAGGCGAGCACGGCGCACAACACGCGCATCACCTTGTCGGTGGCCTTCAACTACGGCGGCCGGTGGGACATCGTCCAGGCCTGCCGGCAGGCGATGGTGGCCGGCGTCGCGCCGGAAGACCTCGACGAAGCCGTGCTCAACCGCTACATGGCGCTGAGCCACGCGCCCGATCCCGATCTGTTCATCCGCACCGGCGGCGAGGTGCGCATCAGCAACTTCCTGCTGTGGCA
>JAMFRW010000493.1 GCA_026224975.1 Rhodoferax sp.
CGTTGACCCTCACGCCGTCGAAGAACACCGAGAGGCCTTGTGGTGTGCCGACTTGCGGGCTGGCGGTGAATCCGCGGTAATTCACATCCATCTGGAAGGGATTACCGGAATAGTCATTGACACTCACGCCCTGCATGCGCGAATTCATGTAATCGCCAATGTTCAATGAATGCGAATCGCGCAGATCCTTCTTCGTTGCGCTTTGCACATTGGCGGGAATCTGGTCGATGGTGAGGTTGAGCCCGGGCATCGGGCCGATCTCGATCAGGCGCCTGGCGCGGATCGTCACCGGGTCCAGCGTGATGACCAGACCCGAGCCGGCAGGCTGCGCCGCTGCGGGTTCGGCGGCGGCTGGCGCCTGCTGCGCCCAGACCGAATCGAGCCCGCAAACACCCATCGCGCTGGCCAGCAGGCTGAACACGAACCGCGACGGCGTGGCACGAGGGGCATGGATGGCGATGGCTGGGCAATACAACGGCAACTCCTGGACGAGATTCAATGCTTCGGTCTCAGGAATCACACGGTATGGCTTTGCATTCGCGTCGTCTGCGGAAAAACTCCCGACGCCAGCCCCGGGGTTTCCCTCAAGGGCTTCCGCTATGATGATTGCGTTGGTGCTCGCTTTGTCTCTCGGACGAAGCAGTTCAACGGGAATCAGGAGGGGCCGCAACGCCCTAACCTGAGCTGCCCCCGCAACGGTAAGTGGACGTGAGCGCTTTGCTCACAGCTCGTGTCTAAACCACTGGGATCACGCCACCACATCGGTGACGCCTGGGAAGGGAACACGGGTCGTCTCCGCCAGCCCGGATACCGGCCAACGAGGCGGTGCATCGCGCAAACGGTGCGCCTTGAGGTGTGTGCCCGCGGGGAAGCGGGCGAGCACGGTTGGCGCGGCGGTTTCTCATCATGGTTCGTGAATGCTCAGGCCGAGTGGCTTTGTCGGGTGCCGTGTGGCATCGATCGATGGCGACTGCATGAGTGCGGCTTTTGTGGCCCAGGCTCTTGTCTCACGTTGCTCGGCGCTGATGATTTCCGCGCCGGCTTCGGGGCAGGGCAAGACGACGGTCACTGCTGCATTGGCGCATTGGCACCGTGCCCAGGGCCGGCGTGTGCGCGTGTTCAAGACAGGCCCCGACTTTCTGGACCCGATGGTGCTGGAGCGCGCCAGCAGCGGGCCGGTGCAGCAGCTCGACTTGTGGATGGGTGGGGCTGCGCACTGCGCGGAGCTTCTGTATCGCGCGGCCACTGAAGCCGACCTCATCCTGGTCGAAGGCGTGATGGGCTTGCACGATGGCACGCCGTCGAGTGCCGATCTGGCATTGCATTTCGGCTTGCCGGTGCTGGCGGTGATCGACGCCTCGGCCATGGCGCAGACCTTTGGCGCGGTGGCGCACGGGCTGGCCACTTATCGGCCCGGCTTGCGTCTTGCCGGCGTCTTGGCCAACCGCGTCGGCAGCGTTGGCCACGCGCAGATGCTGCAAGAGAGTCTGCCGGCCGGCATGGCGTGGTACGGCGCGTTGCCTCGAGGAGCGGACTATGCGCTGCCCTCGCGCCATTTGGGTTTGGTGCAGGCTGCGGAGGTGGATGACATCGCTGCTCGCATCGCAGCGGCGAGCGATGCGCTTGGCCAGAACGGCGACCTACCGATGCCGCCGGCTGTGGACTTCGAAGCGCCTGATGTTTCGAGCGCAACAGATCCGCCGACGCTGCTGGAAGGCGTCACCATCGCCATCGCGCGCGACGCTGCCTTCTCCTTTCTCTACCGCGCCAACCTCGACACGCTGCGCGCGCTCGGTGCCGAGCTGTGCTTCTTCTCCCCGCTGGCCGATGAGCCGGTGCCCGCCGCGGCCCACGCGCTCTACCTGCCCGGCGGCTACCCCGAGCTGCATCTGGCGGCGCTCGCGGGCAACACCAGATCGCGCGATTCCATCCGTGCCCATCACGCGGCTGGCCGACCAGTCGTGGCCGAGTGCGGCGGCATGCTGGCGCTGCTGGAATCGCTCACCGATGCCTCCGGCCACAGCGCATCGATGCTGGGCTTGCTGCCCGGCCAAGGTGTCATGGCCGACCGGCTCGTGAACCTCGGCATGCACAGCCTGGCGCTGCCCGAAGGCGAGGTGCGCGGGCACACCTTCCACCACGCGCGCATCGAGACCTCCGCGCCGATCGCGCTGCACACGCGCGCCCAGCGCCACCACGGCCAGCCCGAAGCGGTGTTCCGCCACGGGCGACTGTTCGCCTCGTTCATGCACATGTACTTCCCGAGCGGTCCGGGAGCTGTTGCATCGCTCTTTCGTCCTTGAATCCGCAACGAACGCCAACCCGCCATGGACATCGAAGCCCCGCCCCTGTTGCGAGACACGCCCAAGCCGCAAGGCGAGCGGCGCGGCCTCGTCATCGTGCACACCGGCCACGGCAAGGGCAAGAGCACGGCCGCGTTCGGCCTCGCCCTGCGCGCCCATGGCCGTGGCAAGACAGTGAAGGTCTACCAGTTCATGAAGGTGCCTTCGGCGCGCTTCGGCGAGCACCGCCTGTTCGAGCAGCTGGGCATGCCGATCGTTGGCCTGGGCGACGGCTTCAGCTGGAAGAGCCGCGACATCGACCATTCGGCCGAACTGGCCCGCGCCGGCTGGGCCAGGGCCGAGGCTACGGTGCGTGCCGGCGAGCACTTCATGGTCGTGCTCGACGAGATCATGTACCCGCTGCGCTACGGCTGGCTGCCGTTGGAGCCCGTGCTGGCCTGCCTGCGCGAGCGTCCGCCGCAGGTGCATGTGGTCCTCACCGGCCGCAACGCGCCGGCCGAGCTGATCGAGGTGGCCGACACCGTCACCGAGATGACGCTGGTGAAGCATCACTTCAAGGCCGGCGTGCCGGCGCAGCGCGGCATCGAAGACTAGAGATGGAGCACCCGGCGCCGGAATACCGCCGCCACCCGCCGAGCGGGTGCGCCGTGCGCTTCGACTGACAACACACCAGGAACCACCATGCAAACCCGCAAGATCCCCGCCACCATCGTCACCGGCTTTCTCGGCAGCGGCAAGACCACGCTGCTGCGCCACCTGCTGCAAAACGCGCAGGGCAAGCGCATCGCAGTCATCGTCAACGAGTTCGGTGAACTGGGCATCGATGGTGAACTGCTGCTGGGTTGCGGCATCGGCTGCGACGAGAGCGGCGCGCCCAACGGCCAGTTGTTCGAGCTGGCCAACGGCTGCCTCTGCTGCACCGTGCAGGAAGAGTTCGCGCCGGTGATGGAGCTGCTGGCCGCACGCCGCGACCAGATCGATCACCTGGTCATCGAGACCTCGGGCCTGGCGCTGCCCAAGCCACTGGTGCAGGCCTTCCAGTGGCCGGCGCTGCGCAACGCGTTCACGGTCGATGCGGTGATCACCGTCGTGGATGCGCCCGCCGTGGCAGCCGGCCGCTTCGCCGATGACCCGGTGGCAGTGGATGCCCAGCGCCGCGCCGATGAGAACCTCGACCACGATTCGCCACTCGCCGAGTTGTTCGAAGACCAGCTCGCCACCGCCGACCTGGTGGTGGTGCACAAGACGGATGGGCTGGACGCCGCGGCGCTCGTTGAAGTGGAAGCTGCGATCCGCCGCGAGACTGCCCCCGGCGTGAAGCTGGTGCATGCGCAACACGGCCGCATCGACCTCGGCGTTTTGCTCGGCCTGGAGCGCGCGGTGGAAGATGCCATCGACCAGCGCAAGACTCATCACGACGACGAGGAAGACCACGACCACGATGCGTTCGATTCGGTCTCGGTGAGCCTGCAAGGCTCGGACCGCGAAGGCTTGTTGGCGGCCTTGCGCAGCCTTGTCGGGCGCCACGAGATCTACCGCGTCAAGGGCTTCGTCGCGCTGCCCGGTGCGGCCATGCGGCTGGTGGTGCAAGGCGTGGGCACGCGCTTCGACAGCTACTTCGACCGGGCCTGGCGCGCCGACGAAACACGGCAATCGCGGCTGGTGCTGATCGGCGCTGGTTTGGACGCAGCGGCCTTGCAAGCCGAGTTGAACCACGCGTTGAACGCCGCCGTTCCCGCCTGACTCGACATCACCGAAGACACCGCATGCACCTGCTCTCCACCCGCCCCGGCGGTCACGTCGAAGACGGTGGCCAGGGCGTGGTGCGCGTGGCGCAAACACCGGGCTCGGTGGTCGTGCTGAGCGCGGCCGACACCACGCTTTCTCTGCTGGCCGATGTGGCCGCGCAACTCGGCCCCGATTACCCCAGCGTGCGCCTGGCCAACCTGATGTGGCTGCGCCAGCCGGCCTCGGTGGACATGTACGTGGACGACGTGCTGCGCCATGCGCGCGTGCTGGTGATCGACCATCTGGGCAGCGCCAGCGACTGGGGCTATGTGGTCGAACGCGCAACCTCGCTGGCCCGCGAGCGTGGCCTGTGGCTGGCGATGTTCTCGGGCGATGCGTTCGAAGACACGCAACTGCTGCTGCGCAGCTCCGCGCCACAAGACGATTGCAGGCACCTCTGGCGCTGCCTGCGCGAAGGCGGGCGCGACAACGCGCAAGCCTTCTTCTCGCTGATCGGCCATGCTGCTTTCGGCCTGGGTGCGCGGCCGCCGTTGCCGGTGCCATTGGCATCGGCCGTGCGCTACTTGCCGCAGGATGCTGCGAGCCGCACGCCGTGGATCGCGGGCGCGCCGGTGGCCTTGCTGCTGTTCTATCGCGCCCACTTGCAAGCCGGCAACACGGCGGCCTTCGATGCGATGCTGCACGCACTCGCCGATGCCGGCCTGAACGCATTGGCGCTCGCCGTCGACTCGCTCAAGAACCCCGAGAGCCACGCGGCCGTGCAAACCATCGTGGCCGAGCGCCGCGTGGCCATCCTGCTGAACGCGACCAACTTCTCGGTGGCGGCCATCGATGGTGAAAGCGACGATGCCTCCGTCGCGTTGGCTGGCGACGCCCCCGTGCTCCAACTCATCACCACCGGTGGCTCCCGCGAGCAATGGCTGGCCGACGCGCACGGCCTGGCGCCGCGCGACCTGGCGATGCAGGTGGTGCTGCCCGAAGTCGATGGCCGCATCCTCGCCCGTGCCATCAGCTTCAAGGGCCTGGCCTGGCGCTGCGAACACACGCAGCTCGATGTGATCCGCTACGAGGCCGATGCCGAACGCATGGCCTTTGTGGCGCAGCTCGCGCGGCGCTGGTGCGTGCTGCGCGACAAACCCAATGCGAACAAGCGCATCGCGCTGATCCTGGCCAATTACCCCATCGACGATTCGCGCATCGCCAACGGTGTGGGGCTGGACACGCCGGCTTCCACCGTGGCCGTGCTTCGCGCCTTGCACGATGCCGGCTACACGACCGGCGAGCTGCCCGCGAGCGGCGATGCGTTGATCGCCGAACTGCTGCGTGGCATCACCAACGACCACAGCGCCAACGATGCGCGTCCGGCCTTGCAGAGCTTCGCATTCGCCGACTACCTCGAAGACTTCGAGCGCTTGCCCGAAGACAGCCGCGCCGCCGTCAACGCACGCTGGGGCAAGCCACACAACGACGCCACGCTGCGAAGCGGCCGTTTCATGATCGCCGGCCTGCGTTTCGGCCATGTCTTCGTCGGTATCCAGCCTGCGCGCGGGCGCGATGTCAATCTGACAGCGACCTATCACGATGCCGACCTGGTGCCGCCGCACCACTACCTGGCCTTCTACTTCTGGCTGCGCCGGGCATTTGCTGTTGATGCAGTCGTGCACGTCGGCACGCACGGCAACCTCGAATGGCTCCCGGGCAAGAGCGTGGCGTTGAGCGCGGCCTGCTGGCCCGATGCCATCCTGGGCCCGCTGCCGCACCTCTACCCCTTCATCGTCAACGATCCCGGTGAAGGCGCTCAAGCCAAGCGCCGCACGCAGGCCGTGATCATCGACCACCTGATGCCGGCGATGACACGCGCCGAAACCTACGGCCCGCTGCAGCAGATCGAGCGGCAGATGGACGAGTACTACGAGGCCTTGTCATTGGACCCGCGGCGCGCCAGGCGGCTGCGCGAAGACATGCTGGAGCGGGTGGTGCGCGAAGGGCTGCACAACGAGTTGGGCATCGCCGAGCCTGCCGATGACGCATCGGGCGACGGCCTGCTGACGCGGCTGGACGCCTATCTGTGCGAGATCAAGGAATCGCAGATCCGCGACGGCCTGCACACGCTCGGCACATCGCCGCAGGGGCGGCAACGCATAGCCACGCTGATCGCGCTGGCGCGGTTTTCCGGAGGCAAGGCGGCGGGGCAGCAGAGCTTGTTGTTGGCGTTGTCGAAAGACCTTGGGTTGGAAGGTGTGGATGGCTTCAGCGCGCTCAACCCTGATTGGGCTGCGGCGTGGAATGGGCCGCGTCCGCAAGTGCTGGCAGCGCTCAGTGCCGAGTCATGGCGGCATGCGGGGCACACGCGCGAGCGCCTGGAATTGCTTGCTGCGGCGATGGTGGCACAGCATGTGGTGGGCGATCAGTTGTCGATGGATCAAGCCAGCGCCGACGTTGCACGCCATGCATTCGACGCGACGCTCTGGCCCCACACCACCCCCGTCCTGCAACACATGCGCGAGATCCTGTGCCCCCGCCTGGACGCCTGCGGCCCGCAGGAAATGACCCAACTGTTGCGCGGTCTCGGTGGCCGCTTCGTCCCACCCGGCCCCAGCGGCGCGCCATCACGTGGCCGGCCCGATGTGCTGCCGACCGGCCGCAACTTCTACTCCGTCGACACACGCGCCGTGCCCACGCCCACGGCCTACGCCATGGGCGCGGCTGCGGCCGAACGCGTGATCGAGCGACATCTGCAAGACCACGGCAGCATGCCCGGCGCGGTGGGCTTGTCGGTGTGGGGCACCAGCACCATGCGCACCGGCGGCGAAGACGTGGCGCAGGCTTTCGCGCTGCTCGGCGTGCGGCCGAAGTGGGCCGATGGCAGCGGCCGCGTGATCGATATCGAAGTCCTGCCCATGGCCATCCGCAACCGGCCGCGGGTGGATGTGACCCTGCGCGTCTCCGGCTTCTTCCGAGATGCCTTCCCCAACGTCATCGACCTGTTCGACACCGCCGTGCGCGCCGTCGCCGCCATTGATGAGGCCGACGAACCCGACGACGTGAACCCCATCCGTGGCCGCGTGCAGCGCGAGGCAGCGGCCGCACTCGCAACGGGCCAAGCGGCCGAAGAAGCTCAACGCCAGGCCACCTGGCGAGTCTTCGGCCCACGCCCCGGCGGCTACGGCGCGGGCGTGGACGCGGTGCTCGACAGCGGCCGATGGCAGACCGGTGCCGACGTCGCCGAGGTCTATGTGCAGGCCGGTGCCTTCGCCTACGGCCAGGGCGAGCATGGCGCGCCGGCCCGCCAGCCCTTCGAGCAACGACTGGCCCAACTCGATGCCATCCTGCACAACCAGGACAACCGCGAGAATGATGTGCTCGATGCCGCCGACCATGCGCAGTTTCAAGGCGGCATGGCAATGGCCGTGCAGCATCTCGCGGGCGCGCCGGCTGCCCTGTACCACGGTGATTTCAGCGTGCCCGGCGCGCCGCGCATCCGCACGCTGCGCGAGGAAGTGGCACGCGTGCTGCGCTCGCGTGCCGTCAACCCCAAGTGGCTGGAAGGCGTGCGCCGGCACGGCTACCGCGGGGCCTCCGAGATTGCGAATACCGTGGACAACCTCTTCGCCTACAGCGCCACCACCGGCGTGGTCGGCGACCACCAGTACGCACTCGTCGCCGATGCCTACCTGCACGACGAGAGCACGCGCGACTTCCTGCAACAGCACAACCCGCTGGCCCTGCGCGCGATCGGCGAGAAGCTGCTCGACGCGATGCAGCGCGGCATGTGGCAAGCGCCCGGTGACCACCGCGAGCGCATCGAGGACCATCTGCTGGCGCTGGAGCGTCGGTTGGAAGAACACGGCGAAGGGCCGATTTGATGACAACCGAAGCTCCACCTTCATCGGCTCTTGCGGGCTCGTCTGGCTTGATGGTCGAAGCCGCAACTCGCGTGGCTTTCCCGTTCGCCGCAATCGTTGGCCAGCCCGAGTTGCAACGCGCACTGCTGCTCGCGGCGATCGACCCGGCCATCGGCGGCGTGTTGATCAGCGGACCGCGTGGCACGGCCAAATCGACGGCGGCACGGGCGTTGGCTGCGCTGTTGCCGCCTTCGGTGAATGCATCGCCAGCGCCTTTCGTCACGCTGCCATTGGCCGCGAGCGTGGAGCAACTGGTGGGCACGCTGAACCTGGAAGATGTACTCAGTTTGGGGCGTGTGCGCTTGCAGCCGGGCCTGCTGGCGCGCGCGCATCAGGGCGTGTTGTATGTCGATGAAGTCAACCTGCTGCCCGATGAGCTGGTCGATGCGCTGCTCGACGTGGCCGCGAGCGGCATCAACACCGTGGAGCGCGACGGCATCTCGCAACAGCACGCCGCGCGCTTCGTGCTCGTCGGCACCATGAACCCCGAAGAAGGCGAACTGCGGCCGCAGTTGCTCGACCGCTTCGGACTCTCGGTCACGATGGCCAACCCGGCCGATGCGGCGCAGCGCATGACGATCATGCGGGCGCGGTTGGCTTTCGACGAGCAGCCGTTGGCGTTCGGTGAACAGCATGCTGGCGAGCAAACGCGCTTGGCCGATGCGGTGGTAGCGGCGCGCGCGGCGCTGCCGCGCTTGGTGTGGAGCGATGCGGTGCTGCATCGCGCGGCCACTCGTGCGATGGATGCTGGCGTCGATGGCATGCGGGCCGATCTGGTGATACTGCGCGCGGCGCGTGCGCTGGCGGCGCTGGAGGGCCGTGGCGAGGTGACGGAGAGCGATGTGGAGGCGGTGGCGGAACTGGCGCTGGCGCATCGGCGGGTGGTGGGGGCAAATGCGAGCGCGGCCTCAGCGATGCCGCAACCGCAACCGCAGCCTCCATCGAACGGGCGCCAAGAGCCGCTGACCGCCTTGCATGCGCGTGCCGACAGACCGCATCACGACGCCTCGGCCGAGCCATCTGCCAACCCGTCAGTCGTAGGCGATTGGGGCGCCTTGCCTCCACGACCCGAATCCATCACACGCGTTCTATCGGTGGAGGGCTGGCATGAAAAAAAAGCCTGAACCACCGCAGCCGCCACTCGCGCCAAAGGCCAGGTGGCCTGCGGTGGTCTATGCCACTTCATCACCTGCAACCGGCAGCCTCAACGGGCAAGCTCAACGACCGAAGCACCGCCACCATCGCCTGGCTGCCCACCCTGGTGGCAAAAGGCTGGCAGCCACTGCAACGCGCTCATCTGCGCCACACGCTGCGGCTCGCGCAACCGGCGCGCCTGCACCTCATCGTCCTCGACACCTCGGGCTCGATGCACCAGCGCGGCCGGTTGGCGCTGGCCAAGGGACATGCGGCCTGGCTGATCGAACAGGCGGCGCGGGCGGGCGACGATGTGGCGCTGCTGTGCTTCGGCGGCCAGGGTGTCGAGCTGCTGTTGCCACCCGGCCGGGCCCGCGCCGCGCGAACGGCGCAGGTGCGGCCCTTGGGCGGCGGTGGCGGCACGCCGCTGACGCATGCGCTGGCACAGGCCGATCAGGTGCTGCAGCGCACCGCGAGCCGCCACGGCCCGGCCGAATCGTGGCTGTGGCTGCTCACCGATGGCCGCACGCTCGAACAGCCTGCCGCACCGCAGGCCGCGCAACGCATCGTCATCGTCGACTTCGACAACCCATCACGCGCCATCGGCCGCTGCGCAGCCTGGGCGATGCGCTGGGGTGCCGAACACCGCATGGCCAGCCGGCCCGATTGACCTTGCTGCTTGACCATCGCCGATCGACCATCGAACAGCCCTCGTGAGCCCTGACACACCGCACCCCATGCCCGTCGCCCCCGTCACCGAAATCCTCGTCTGCACCACCTGCCGGCCCGCGGGCTCTTCACGCGAGTTGCCACCCGCCGGCGAGGCCTTGCTAGCTGCGGTGATGGCCTTGCACACCGAAGAACGGGCCGCCGGTTTGCAAGTGCGCGGCATCGCCTGCATGAGCGGCTGCGCCCGTTCGTGCACCGTGGCGCTACAGGCCTCGGGCAAGCCGACCTACTACTTCGGCGACCTGATCGCCGATGCAGAAACAGCCTCGCAGGTTATCGCTTGCGCGCGACTGCACGCACAGAGCACCGACGGCGCACTGCCCCGCAACGAGCGCCCTGAACGCCTGCGCAGCGGCATCCTCGCCAAGCTGCCGGCGCTTGGCGTGCTGTGATGACGAGGCCGATCGCACGCACGCACGGCGGGCCCGGAGCCGAAGGCGCGGTGCGCTGGGACTTCTCCACCAACGCCAACGCCGCAGGCCCCTGCCCGCACACCGTGCAGGCGCTGGCGCGCACCGATGCCACGCGCTACCCCGACCCCGGCTACCACGCGCTGCGCGAGCGCCTGGCGGCATGGCACGGCGTCGACGCGCAGCGCATCCTGCTGGCGGCCAGTGCGAGCGAGTTCATCCAGCGCATCACGGCGGTGGGCCAGCGGCTGGCGCCCGGTGCCGTGGCCGTGCCGACGCTGGCTTATGGCGACTACGCCGTGGCCGCGCGGGCCTGCGGCCGTGCGCTGGTCTACACCGCGGCCGACGGCGCCTATCCCAACCGCGACAGCTCAAACGCAGACGCGGACGCCAGTTCCCGTGCCAACACCAGCGGCAGTACCGACCGCGCCACGCTGCACTGGTGCGCCGACCCCGGCAGCCCGCTGGGCCAGGACGGCGCGCCGCCACGCGACCCCGCCGCCACGGTCACCGTGCTCGATGCCGTCTACGCACCCCTGCGGCTGAGCGGCGAGTCGCCTTGGTGGGCCGATGCTTGTGATGCCGTGTTCCAGCTCCACAGCCCAAACAAGGCATTGGGCCTGCCGGGCATCCGCGGTGCTTATGTCATCGCACCGGCGCGCGCCGCATGGCCGCTGCAAGCATGGTGCGATGCGCTGAACGCGGCCGAACCGTCGTGGCCGCTGGGCGTTCACGCTGTCGCGATGCTCGAATCCTGGACGGAGCCGGCCACGCAGGCCTGGCTCGCCGCCGCGCGCATCAAGCTGCGCACCTGGACCGCCTCGTTGCGCGACGGGCTGGCCGACCTGGGGCTGCAACCCGCACCCAGCGTGACGCCGTTTCTTTGCGCGCGCTTGCCTGACGCTGCGGCGCTGTGCCGGCGAGGCCTGGCCGTGCGCGATACCGCTTCGTTCGGCCTCCCTGGCTGGATGCGTGTGTCGGCGCAGCCACCCGAAGCGCTCGATGCGTTGCTGCTCGCCTTGAAAGACCTGATGGCAGATGCCCTCCGGTTCCCGGCATCGGCATCGGCGGCATCAGAGCCGGCGGCGGAGTCGGTCAAGTTGGAGCGCTTTGCATGACGCACATCGCCTTCCCCGAAGCTCGGCCGCTGGTCGCCCGCATGCCCGCCAAAGGCTGGTGCCCCGGCGCGCATCGCCCGATGGCTTCCGGCGACGGCCTGCTGATGCGCATCCGGCCGCAACTCGCGCGCTTGACGAGCGAACAAGCCACGGGGTTGTGCGAGCTGGCGCAACGCATGGGCTCGGGCCTCATCGACCTCACCAACCGCGCCAACCTGCAACTCCGCGGCGTGCGGGCCTGCGACCACGAAGCGGTCATCGACGCCCTGTGCCGCCTCGGCCTGCTCGACCCCGATGCCACGCGTGAACGCTGGCCGGCCATCCTCGTCGCGCCGTGCTGGCAGGCGGGCGACGACATCGAGCGCATCGCCACTGAGCTGGCCGCGCGCCTCGGCGAACTACCCGTTTTGCCACCCAAGTTCGGCTTCGCGGTGGACGCAGGACCAGCGCCGGTGCTGGGCGCGGCTTCGGCCGATGTTCGGATCGAACGCGGCATCTCGGGCGGCCTGATCGTTCGTGCCGACGGTGCCTTGGCAGGTCGCCCCGTCACGCGAGCCGATGCGGTGAATGCCGCGCTCGCCATGGCCACGTGGTTCGCTGCGACAGGTGGATCGGCGGAGTCGGCATCGACGCGCATGAAGCAGCACCTCGCCACTCACACGCCGCCGCATCACCTGAGACCGTTAGAACAGCCAGCAGCATCGGCCGTGTTGCCCACGCCCGGCATGTCGAAGCTCGGACGCGTCTACGGCATCGCCTTCGGCCAGATCGAAGCGACCGCACTCGTTCGACTTCTGCAAGACACCGGCGCCACCGCAATGCGCCTGACCCCGAACCGCGCGCTCATCCTCGAAGGCGGCGCATGTCGCGAGTCGAGCGACTTCCTCACGCAGGCCGACGATCCCTTGCTGCACATCGACGCCTGCCCCGGTGCGCCGTCGTGCGCCTCGGCCACGGTCACGACCCGCGATGTGGCCCGCGATATCGCACGAGATATCACGCAGGGGATCGCAAGAAAGGCCACCGACACCCCCCGCACCCTACACATCTCCGGCTGCCCCAAAGGCTGCGCCCGCGCGCAACCTGCCGACATCACGCTCGTAGGTCGCTACGGCCGCTTCGACGTCGTTCGTAACGGCAACGCAAGCGACACCCCCTCGCACACCAGCCTCTCCCCGCACGCGCTGCGCTCACTCATCGGAGCCCTGTGATGCATGTCTACGAAACCGATGGCGCCGCGATCTACCGCCGTTCCTTCGCCATGATCCGCGCCGAGGCCGACCTGGCGCGCTTCGATGCCGACGACGAGCCGTTGGCGGTGCGCATGATCCACGCGGCCGGGATGATCGGGCTGGAAGCGCATCTGCGTTTCTCGACCGGCTTCGTGCGCGCGGCGCGTGCAGCGCTGGAAGCCGGTGCGCCCATCCTTTGCGATGCGCGCATGGTCAGTCAGGGCGTGACGCGTTCGCGGCTGCCGCGCAGCAACGAGGTGATCTGCACGCTGCACGACGCTGCCGTTCCTGAGTTGGCCGCGGCCATGGCCAACACCCGCTCCGCCGCCGCGCTCGAACTCTGGCGGCCGCATTTGAAGGGCGCGGTGGTGGTCATCGGCAATGCGCCGACGGCCTTGTTCCATCTGCTCAACATGTTGCAAGACCCGGCTTGCCCACGGCCTGCCGCGATCGTCGGCTGCCCGGTCGGCTTTGTGGGCGCGGCGGAATCGAAGGAAGCGCTGTGGGCCGAGCAACCTGTGCCCTGCTGCACCGTGGCCGGGCGGCTGGGCGGCAGCGCCATTGCCGTGGCGGCGGCCAATGCGCTCGGGAGCCGATCGGAATGACCTCGCTCGGCACCCTCTACGGCCTGGGCCTGGGGCCGGGCGATCCGGATCTGATGAGCGTGCGCGCCGATCGCCTGCTGCGCAGCGCCACGCATGTGGCCTTCTTTCGCAAGGCCGGGCGGCCCGGCCAGGCGCGGCGCATCGTCGAGGGGCTGCTGCCTGCGAGCGCGGTCGAGCACGCGATGGAGTACCCCGTCACCACCGAAATCGCAGTCGATGACCCGGCCTATAACGAGACGCTTTCGGCCTTCTACGCCGAGTGCGCCGCGCACCTGCGGGCCTTGTCGAACGACGGCCACGATGTGGTGGTGCTGTGCGAAGGCGACCCGTTTTTCTACGGCTCGTTCATGCACCTCTACACGCGGCTGGTCGCCACGCACCCGGTGCAGGTGGTGCCGGCGATCACCGGCATGTCGGGCGCCTGGACCGTCACCGGCCAGCCCATCACCTGGGGCGACGATGTGTTGACGGTGCTCATGGGCACGCTGCCCGAAGCCAGGCTCGCGCGCCACATGGCCGACAGCGATGCATTGGTGGTGATGAAGATCGGCCGCCACCTCGACAAGGTGCGGCGCGCGCTCGCCACCGCCGGCCGGCTGGACGAAGCCTGGCTGATCGAGTTCGCCACCATGCCGGGGCAAACGGTGGTGAAGCTTGCGCAGCACGAAGGCCGCGTGACGCCGTATTTCTCCATCGTCGTCGTGCATGGCCAGGGGCGGCGTCCATGACGAAAGAGCATGATCCGGGAATGCCCGTCGCAGCGACAAGCGCCCACGGTTGGCTTGCCGTCGCCGGCCTCGGCCCGGGCGGCGCGGACTGGGTCACGCCCGAGGTGACGGCCGCGCTCGCCGCCGCCACCGACGTGGTGGGCTACGCGCCTTATGTGGCCCGCGTGGCGCCACGCTCCGGGCTCACGCTGCACGCGAGCGACAACGGCGTCGAACTGGACCGCGCAGGCCATGCGCTCCGAATGGCGGCCGAAGGCCGGCGGGTGGTGGTGGTGTCGTCAGGTGACCCGGGTGTGTTCGCGATGGCTTCGGCGGTGTTCGAAGCGGTAGAGGCCGGCCCCGCCGCCTGGCGCGCACTCGACGTGCGCGTGCTGCCCGGCATCACCGCGATGCTGGCGGCCGCAGCGCGCGCCGGGGCGCCGCTGGGACATGACTTCTGCGCGATCAACCTGTCGGACAACCTGAAGCCCTGGTCGCTGGTGGAACGCCGGCTGCGGCTCGCGGTGGAGGCCGACTTCGCGATGGCGTTCTACAACCCGCGCTCTGTGGCGCGGCCCGAAGGGTTCACCCGCGCGCTCGCGGTGTTGCGGGAGGCTTGTGTCTCCGCAGGCGGCCTCGACCGGCCTGTGATCTTTGCGCGGGCTGTCTCTTCCCCGGAGGAGACGCTGCGTGTCGTCGCGCTGAGCGAAGCACAGCCCGAGATGGCCGACATGCGCACGGTCGTGATCGTCGGGTCGAGCCTCACGCGGGTGATCCCGCGAGACGGTGCACCTTGGGTCTACACGCCGCGCTCGGTGCTGGTCGAGGGAGTGCTTTCTTGATCTCGTATCTCTTGTTCTTGCACCCCGTCCAGCCACTGCAACACCGCGGCCACGCTCGTCACTTCATGCCGCGTGGGCACGACGGCGCGCGTCACCATCACGATCGGCAAACCGAGCGATCGTGCTGCGTGCAGCTTGGCCTGCGCACCGATGCCACCAGCGTTCTTGCAGACGATCACATCGACCCGGTGCTCGCGCATCAAGGCCGTGTCGCCCGCCACGTCGAAAGGCCCACGCGAGACGATGACGGTGTGCTGCGGCAGCGGCGGCGGGCTCTGGGGCGCATCGACCAGCCGAAGCACATAGTGATGCTGCGGCTGCACGGCAAAGGCCGCCAGATGCGTGCGGCCCACGGCCAAGAACACGCGCCGCGGCGGCCCGCTCAGCGCAGCGGCAGCAGCGGGCAGGTCGGCGACCATCTGCCAACGATCCCCCGACCCGGGCTGCCACGGCGGGCGCGTCAGGGCCACCAGCGGCACGCCGGCTTGTGCGCAGGCCGCGATGGCGTTGCCGCTGATCTGCGTGGCGAACGGATGCGTCGCATCGACCACGTGCGTCACGCCTTCATCACGCAGATGGCGCAGCAGCCCCGGCACGCCGCCGAAGCCGCCCACGCGCAGGGGGATGGGCTGCGCGTTCGGGTCGGCCACGCGGCCGGCATACGAGAACACTGCGCGGTCGCCCAGCGCGGCGCGTTCGGCCAGAGCCCGCGCGAGTGCGCTGGCTTCCAGCGTGCCGCCAAGTACCAGGATGTTGCGCATGGCTGAGTTCGATGTGGTGGATCAAGAGGCCGCGTGGTTGACGATCGTCGGCCTCGGTGAAGACGGCCTCGAAGGCCTCTCGCCCGCCAGCCGCGCCGCACTCGATGCCGCCGAAGTGGTGGCAGGGAGCGCTCGGCATTTGTCGCTCTTGCCGGACCTTCGTGCCGAGACACTCGAATGGCCCGTGCCGTTCGCCGTCGGCATCCCGATGCTACTGGCACAGCGCGGACGCCGCGTCGTGATGCTGGCCTCGGGCGACCCATTCTGGTTCGGCGCCGGCAGCTCGGTGACACGCCATCTCGCCGCTCACGCGTGGCAAGCCCTGCCGGCGGTATCGACCTTCGGACTGGCTGCGTCACGGCTGGGCTGGCCGCTGGAACACGTCGCATGCCTGGGTTTGCACGCAGCGCCGTTGACGTGCCTGCGACCGCACCTGCATATCGGCGCCAAGGTGATCGTGTTGCTGCGTGACGGCGCGGCGGTGACTGCGATGGCCGGCTACCTGCGGGACACCGATTTCGGCGCCACGTCGATGACTGTGCTCGAAGCGCTCGGCGGCCCACGCGAGCGGCAGCGTGATGCGGTGGCCGCCACCTTCGACCTGAGCGACGTGCGCCATCCCGTCGCCGTGGCCTTGCAGGTGGCCGGCCCGGGCTTCGCCTTGCCACGCAGCGCCGGGCTGCCCGATGCACTCTTCGACCACGACGGCCAGATCACCAAACAGCGAATAAGAGCCTTGGCCCTTTGCGCCCTCGCCCCACGGCCGGGAGAAAGGCTGTGGGACATCGGTGCCGGCTCGGGCTCGATCGGCATCGAATGGCTTCTGGCCCACCCGCGGTGCGAGGCCGTGGCCATCGAGGCTGACCCAGCCCGTGCAGAACGCTTGCGCGACAACGCCGACCGCCTGGGCGTGGACCGACTGGTGCTCGTCACCGGCAGCGCGCCCGAAGCCTTGAGCAACCTGGCAGCGCCGCAAGCCGTCTTCGTCGGCGGCGGCCTCAGCGACGGCCTGCTGACGCATCTGTGGCGAATCCTTCCTGCCGGTTGCCGCGTCGTAGCCCATGCGGTGACGCTGGAATCGGAAGCCTTGCTGGCCACCTGGCACGCACGCGCCGGCGGCAGCCTGCTGCGCATCGAACTCGCCGAAGCCGTGCCGCTCGGCACGCGCCGCGGCTGGCGCGCCGCTTATCCCATCGTGCAGTGGAGCGTTTCGGCATGACGGCGCCCCGTTCCGAATTCGAACCCAAGACCCGCCCATGACCATCCACTTCATTGGCGCCGGCCCCGGCGCGCCCGACCTGCTGACCTTGCGCGGCCGGGACCTCATCGCCAGCAGCCCGGTGTGCCTGTACGCAGGCTCGCTGGTGCCCCAAGCCATCCTCGCCCACTGCCCGCCCGGGGCGCGCATTGTGAACACCGCGCCACTCGATCTCGACACGATCATCGCGACCATGGTGGACGCGCATGAGGCCGGGCAGGACGTGGCCCGGCTGCATTCGGGCGACCTCTCCGTGTGGTCGGCGATGGGCGAACAACTGCGCCGCCTGCGCGCGGCCGGCATCCCCTACACCGTGACGCCCGGCGTGCCGTCGTTCGCCGCCGCGGCGGCGGCCCTCGGTGCCGAACTCACGCTGCCCGGCCTGGCGCAATCGGTGGTGCTCACGCGCACCAGCGGGCGCGCCTCGCCCATGCCAACCGGCGAGAGCCTCGCCAACTTCGCCGCGACCGGCTCCAC
>JAMFRW010000494.1 GCA_026224975.1 Rhodoferax sp.
CGGCAGGCTATTGGGTCCGCCAGTGGGGTGGGGGCGGGGGGGCTGTCGTTTTATTGGCTTACTGCCGTGCCGTTTTGATGCCAGTCCTGGAGTTCTTCGGTGGTGTACGCGAACATGCGGCCCGGCCACGCGGCATTGCGCGCCAGCAGCACCTGCCCGTCGCGGTCGGCCATCTCGATCACGGCGGCGAGCACAGGCAGCGGATTGTTCCAGTGCGTCCAGGCGCAAGCCGGGCAGCGCAGCCGCATCTTGAAGCCGCCGTCGTCCCGAACGGGCAGCGATTCGAGCGATGTGGCGCAGTTGGGGCAGAAGTTGTATTCGTGGCGCATGTTTCAGTCGCGAAGGCTCAGGCCGGAAACACGCCGGTGGACAAATATCGATCGCCGCGGTCACACACGATGAACACGATGGTCGCGTTCTCCACCGTCTTCGCGATCTCGAGTGCCACCCAGCAGGCGCCGGCCGCCGAGATACCCGCAAAGAGCCCTTCTTCGCGCGCCATGCGCCGCGCCATTTCTTCGGCATCGGCCTGGCTCACATAGACCATCTCATCGACCCAGGTCGGGTCGTAGATCTTGGGCAGATAGGCCTCGGGCCACTTGCGGATGCCGGGGATGCGCGAGCCTTCGCTCGGCTGCGCACCGACCACGCGCACCGCCTTGCTCTGCTCCTTCAGGAAGCGCGAGGTGCCGGTGATCGTGCCCGTGGTGCCCATCGCGCTCACGAAGTGCGTGATGCGCCCGGCGGTATCGCGCCAGATCTCGGGGCCGGTGGTCTCGTAGTGCACGCGCGGGTTGTCGGCATTGGCGAACTGGTCGAGCACGCGGCCCTTGCCGTCCTTCTGCATCTGCTCCGCCAGATCGCGCGCGTATTCCATGCCGCCCGAACGCGGCGTGAGGATCAGCTCGGCACCGAAGGCCTTCATCGTCTGCGCGCGCTCGATGGAAAGATCCTCCGGCATGATCAACAGCATGCGGTAACCGCGGATCGCCGCCGCCATCGCCAGCGCAATGCCGGTGTTGCCCGAAGTCGCCTCGATCAGCGTGTCACCCGGCTTGATGTCGCCGCGCTCCTCCGCCCGCCGGATCATGCTGATCGCCGGTCGGTCCTTGACCGAACCCGCTGGGTTGTTGCCTTCGAGTTTGCCGAGAATGACGTTGCCACGCTGCTCGTTCTCGAGCCCGGGAATGCGCACCAGGCGCACCATCGGCGTGTTGCCGATCACGTCTTCCAGCGTGGGATAAATAGGCTTTGTTTCACTCATGACTGCTCCTGGCGAGATTGTCGCAGGGCTTGCGGAGGCGCGTGCGGGAGCACGTGGAGCAAGCAGAACAGTCCTGGTGCCTCGGGTCGGAATCGAACCGACACTCCTTGCGGAACGGGATTTTGAGTCCCGCGCGTCTACCAATTTCGCCACCGAGGCCGGTGCATGAAGCGGGCGATTCTGCCACAGCCGGCGGCCTTGTTCGCGGGCTGCACAAATCTTGCGAATGGGCGTGGGCCGACCAGGCTCTGGAAGACACCGCAATTCGACGTTTAAGGGGAACTGCGGGCACCTTTAGACTCCAAGCTTTTGTGCTCTTTTGCCGGGACCCCGCGAATGCCTCCGATGCCTCCCATCACCCAAGCCTTGCTGCTGCTCAACGTCGGGGTGTTCTTCATCGATCAACTGATGGGGCCGATGTTCGTCCGGCTCTTTGCGCTGTGGCCCATCGGTGCCGGCTTCCTGCCGTGGCAGGTCGGCACCTATGCGTTCCTGCACGGCAGCTTCAACCACCTGTTCTTCAACATGCTGGGGCTGTGGATGTTCGGTTCGGAGCTGGAGCGCATGTGGGGTACGCGGCGCTTCATCCAGTTCTACACGGCGAGTGTGCTGGCGGCGGCGCTGGCGCAGTTGATCGTGACGGCGCTGACCGGCTCGGTCTACCCGACCGTTGGCGCCTCGGGCGGGCTCTTCGGCTTGCTGCTGGCGTTCGGGATGCTGTTCCCGCACCGCACGATCCTGTTGTTCTTCGTGATCCCGGTGCCGGCGCGGATTCTGGTCGCGCTGTACGGCGCCTTCGAGCTGTACCAGGGCGTGACCGATTCGCAAGGCGGCGTGGCGCACTTTGCGCACCTGGGCGGCATGCTGGGCGGCTTCCTGACGATCCGCTACTGGCGCGGCCAGGCGCCGTTCGGGAGGCGCTGACACCATGCCGGACATCACCTTCATCCACCCCGATGGCAGCGAGCAGGGCTTCGAGGCGCCTGTGGGCGTGAGCGTCATGCAGGCGGCGACCGGGGCCGACGTGGACGGCATCGTGGCCGAATGCGGCGGCTCGGCGATCTGCGGCACCTGCCACGTGTACGTCGATGCACCCTGGGCCGACTTGTTGCCGCCGCCCTCGCCCACCGAACTCGAAACACTGGAGTGCGTGGCCGCCGAACGCAAGCCGACGAGCCGTCTCTCGTGCCAGATCCAGCTGACGGCGGCGATGCAGGGCCTGGTGGTTCACGTTCCTGAATCGCAATACTGATTCTTCCCCCTCATGAATGAAACCTTGAACCCCGGCGATGCAATCGTCATCGTCGGCGGCGGCCATGCCGCGGCGCAGTTGTGCGGCGGCCTGGCCACGGCCGGGCTGGGCGCGCGGGTGCACCTGGTGTGCGAAGAGACCGAGCTGCCCTACCACCGTCCGCCGCTCTCCAAGGCCTACCTGAAGAACGCGGAAGAGGCGCTGCAATGGCATCGCCCCGAGGCCTGGTATGCCGAGGCCGGCATCACGCTGCACCGCGCCGATGCGGCCGTGGCGATCGACCGTGAGCGCCGCATCGTGCGGCTCGCCTCAGGCCGTGAACTGGCCTATGCCACTTTGGTGCTGGCGACCGGAACGCGGGCGCGCAAGCTGCCACATCTGGCCGATGATCTGGCCAACGTGGCATCGCTCCGCAACGCGGCCGATGCGCTGGCGCTGCGCACGCAGTTGCATGCCACGCAGCAGCTCACCGTGCTCGGTGGCGGCTTCATCGGGCTCGAGATTGCCGCGACGGCGCGGGCGCTCGGCAAGGCGGTGACGGTGCTCGAATCGGCGCCGCGTTTGCTGATGCGTTCGGTGTCGCCCGAACTCGCCGAGCACGTGCTGCAGACGCATCGCGCGAATGGCATCGATGTGCGGCTGGGCGTGGCGGTCGGCCATTTCGAGGTGAAGGATGGCCGACTGGTGGCGCTCACCGTCGAAGGGGTGCGCGAGGTGGTCGAAACGCTGGTGCTGGGCATCGGTGCCGTGCCGGAACACGCGTTGGCGAGCGCGGCCGGGCTGGAATGCGAGAACGGCATCGTCGTCGATGAGCACATGCGCAGTTCCGACCCGTCGATCCTCGCGATCGGCGATTGCACGAATTTTCATGAACACCGTGGCGCCCGGCGCGTGCGGCTCGAATCGGTGCAGAACGCCAACGACCAGGCGCGCACGGCACTCGCCACGCTGCTGGGTCGCGAGGAGCCGTACCGCGCGCTGCCTTGGTTCTGGTCGGAACAAGGCAGCATGCGGCTGCAGATGGCGGGGCTGATGCCCTCGGAAGGCACGCGCCACCGGCGTGCCGGGGCGTCAGCCGCGAGCTTTTCGATCCTGCATTACGTGGGGGCGCAGCTCGTGTGCGTCGAAAGCGCGAACGCGCCGGTTGATCACATGGCGGCGCGCAAGCTGCTGGAGGCGGGGATCAGTCCTGAGCCTGGCGTGGCTTGTGATCCGGGCGTGGCCTTGAAAGCGCATTTGGCTTAACAGTCGCGGTGCCCTTGGTTTCGACAGGCTCAACCCGAACGGAGAGTTTTCGAACGGGCCTAGTACCCGCGCGCCCGGTCCACCGTTTGCGGCGGCACCTCGCCGCGTTGCACGGAGCGATAGCCCGCCACGAACTGCGCGGCGATGGTCTGCGGTGACGACTGCGCCGCGATGTGCGGCGTGATGGTGATGCCGGGCACGCTCCAGAGCGGGTCGTCGGCGGCCATCGGTTCGTTGCGCTGAACATCGAGCGCCGCGCCCGACAAATGGCCGCTGCGCACCGCCTCGATCAGGTCGGCCTCGACCACATGCTGGCCGCGGGCGATGTTGATGAAGTAGCTGCCGGCCGGCATCAGCGAGAGCGCGCGGGCGTCGAGCAAACCATCGGTCTCGGGTGTGAGCGGCAATGCGCAGACGAGGATGTCGGCGGTGGCCAGCATGGCATCGAGTGGCTCGCCGGTGCTGCGGCTCCAGCCCCGCACGTCGAAGCCTACCGTGCCCAGCAGCCGCGCCACCGCGCTGCCCATGGTGCCCATGCCGAGCACCACGACGCGGCTGCGCACCGCGCCCATGGGCTGGCGGCGCCAGGCGCGGTCACGTTGCTGTGCTTCGTACAGCGGCAACTGGCGCGCGTGTCGCAAAGCCATCAGCACGACGAATTGCGCGATGCCTTCGGCCTGTTCGGTGTCGACGATGCGCGAGACGTTCACATGTGGCGCGAGTTCGGGCACCAGCAGTTTTTCGACGCCGGCCGCCACGGAACACACCCAGCGCAGCTTCGGCAAGCGCCCTGCCACGTTGGGCGGGAAGCGCCAGCCGAGCACCACTTCCACTTCGGCCAGTTCGGCGTCGCTCATCGCAGGGTCATATTCGAGCAGCGGCAGGTCGGGCGCGTGGGCCTGTATCGCGGCGGTGAAGTAGCCGGGCGGCATGGGGGCGGTGAGCAGCAGGGTCTTCATGGGGCTTTTTGTCTCCTGTGGGGATGTCGATCATCGCCGCGTTGGTGGTTTGTTCGAAGCACACGGGCGACACGGTGTGCGGGTCAGGCCGTCAAGCCTTCGCGCACCGTCGGGTAGCGAAGGTGTAAGCGCAGTTCGGTCTTGAGCCGTGTGTTGTCGAGCCGGCGCGATTCGCCCATGAAGCTCATTTGCATGGGCGACAAGCGCGTGGCCGCTTCGGCGCGCGAGATGCGCTCGGGCCGAGGCAGACGGCACAAATCAGCCGCGAGGTCGAAGTAATCGGCCATCTTGAGTTCGGTGTCGTCGCAGACATGGATCACGCGCTGCGCCGGCCCGCGCCAGAGCGCGGCCACGCAGGCACGCGCCAGGTCGTCGGCGTGAATGTGATTGGTGTAGACATCGTCGGCCGCAGCCAGCACGGGCGTGCCGCGCGCCAGGCGCTCGCGCGGGTCGCCACCTTCGCGGCCACTGGCGTAGATGCCGGGGATGCGCAGCAGGGTCACTTGGGCACCGACGTTGCGGCCGTAGACGCGCAGGCGTTGTTCGGCATCGACGCGGCGGCGCGCGCGGTCTGTGGCCGGCGCGACGGCGCGGGTTTCGTCGAAGCGCGCGCCGGAGCAGTCGCCGTAGACGCCACTGGTGCTGCCGTAGACGATGCGGCGAACCCGGCCGCCCTTCGCGAGCGCACGCAGCAGGTGCTCGGTGCGTGTGTCGGTGGCGCCGGTTGGCGCGGGCGGCGCAAGGTGCAGCACCGCATCGGCGAGGCAGGCGACGCGCATCAGGCTCGCCGGCTCGTCGAGGTTGCCGATCAGCGGCTGCACGCCGGCCTCTCGAAGCAGCGGCACGCGCTCGAGGCTGGAGGTGAGCCCGAAGAGCCGCCAGCGCCCCGCCAAGAGCTTCGCCACGCGCAGGCCGATGTCGCCGCAACCCACGATCAGCAGGGTGGGCCGGCTGAATCGGGCGGGCAAGGTGGGGGGCATGGCATTGAGGGCAAAATCGCGCGTCAGTTTAAGAGGTTCCCCCGACCATGACCTTCACCGTCATCGTGCAGCCCAGCGGCCGCACTTTCAGCGCCGACCGCGACGAGCCCATCCTCGCGGCCGCCATCCGCCAGGGCGTGGGCCTGCCCTACGGCTGCAAGGACGGCGCCTGCGGCTCCTGCAAGTGCCGCCTGCTCGAAGGCCGGGTGATCCACGGTGCACACCAGAGCAAGGCGCTGAGTGCCGAGGAAGAAGAAAACGGCTGGGTGCTGACCTGCCAGGCCGCGCCGCAAACCGATGTGGTGCTGGAGGCGCGCACCGTGCCGGGTGCCGGGGAGTTCCCGGTGCGCAAGATGCCGAGCCGCGTGGCGAGCATCGTCAAGCCCGCACCTGACGTTGCGATCCTCAGCATGCAGCTCCCGGCCAACGACCCGCTGCGCTACCACGCCGGCCAGTACATCGAGTTCATCCTGCGCGATGGCGCGCGCCGCAGCTACTCCATGGCCAACGCGCCGCACACGCAGGGCGACAAGCCCTTCATCGAATTGCATGTGCGCCACCTGCCCGGCGGCAAGTTCACCGACCATGTGTTCGGCGCAATGAAAGAGAAAGAAATCCTGCGCATGGAAGGCCCGTTCGGCAGCTTCTTCCTGCGTGAAGACACCGAGAAGCCAATGATCCTGCTCGCCTCGGGCACGGGCCTGGCGCCCATCAAGGCCATCATCGAGCAGCTGCAGTTCAAGGGCAGCCAGCGCAAGGCGGTGCTCTACTGGGGCTGCCGCAGCAAGACCGATCTTTACCTTCACGATTGGGCCATGGAAGCCACGAAAACGCTGCCGCACCTCAGCTACATCCCGGTGCTCTCCGAGCCCAAGCCCGAAGACGCCTGGACCGGCCGCACCGGGCTCGTCCACCACGCGGTGATGCACGACCACCCCAACCTGCTGCAGCATCAGGTCTATGCCTGCGGCGCGCCCATCATGGTCGAATCGGCACAGCGTGATTTCATCGCCAGGTGCGGCCTGCCGGACGACGAGTTCTATGCCGACTCGTTCACCTCCGAAGCCGACAAGCACGGCGGCTGAGCGGCGGGCCCGGGCCTTCGAATCGTCATCTTTTGTGGCCATCTCACCGACCACGCCCGCGCGCTTCGGCACCGTCGCCATCGCCTTCCACTGGCTGCTGGCGCTGGCGATCACCGGCTCGTTCTGCGTCGGCGTCTACATGAGCGACCTCGCGTTTTCGCCGACGCGGCTCAAGCTCTACAACTGGCACAAATGGGCGGGCGTAACGATCCTGGCGCTCTCGGCCGCGCGTTTGCTGTGGCGGCTTTCGCACCGGCCGCCTGCGCTGCCGGCCGATGTGCTGGCCGCCATGCCGGGCTGGCAGCAGCGGGCGCATCGGCTCACGCTCGTGGCGATGTACGGCCTCTTCTTCGCGGTGCCGCTGGCGGGCTGGGCCTATTCATCGGCCATGGGTTTTTCGATCGTCTGGTTCGGCGTGCTGCCGCTCCCCGACTTTGTGCCTCTGAACAAGCCGCTGGCCGAAGCCTTGCTCAAGCCGCTGCACGCGACGCTCGCGTTCAGCTTGGCGGCACTGGTCTTGCTGCATGTGGCCGGCGCGCTCAAGCACCAGTTCATCGACCACGACGGCCTGCTGCGGCGCATGTGGCCGGGGCGCTGATGCCCGTCCCACCAACCTGCACCCTGCGCTCAACCGGAACCGCCATGCTCCCCTTGCTCCCCTTGCTCCCCTTGCTCCCCTTGCTCCCCTTGCTCCCCTTGCTGCCCAACCGCCCTCTGCCACGTACTTCCCTCTTGGGTTTGTCGATTGCCACCAGCCTGCTCTTCTGCCCGCTGCCGGCAGCCGCCGAACCCGCCGCCAAGCTGGTGCCCGCTCAAAGCGAGATCGTCTTCATCACCAAGCAGATGGGCGTGCCGGTCGAAGGCAAGTTCAAGCGCTTCGATGCGCTGATCGCCTTCGACCCGAAGAAGCCCGAGACCGGCAGCGTCGCCTTCGCCATCGACACCACCAGCGCCACGCTCGGCATCCCCGAGACCGATGCCGAGTTGCCCAAGCCCACCTGGCTGGGCGTCGGCAAGTTCCCGGCGGCGAGCTTTCAGTCGACCTCGCTCAAGGGCCTGGGCGGCGGGCGCTTCGAAGTGGCGGGCAAGTTGACCATCAAGGGCGTGGCGCGCGAGCTGGTCGTGCCGGTGGCGCTCACGCAGGCGAGCGGCCTGTCTGTGGCGACCGGCAGCTTCGCCGTCAAGCGCCTGGAATTCAACATCGGCGAAGGCGAATGGGCAGACACCTCGATGATCGCCAACGATGTGCAGGTGCGCTTCAAGCTCACGTTGACCGGGTTGGGCGCGCTTTGAAGCTCCGCATGAAGACGCTTTCCTTCGTTTCTGCACTGCTGGCCGCAGCCGCCTTCGCACCCCTGGCCCATGCCCAGAACGCTCACTACGTGATCGACCCCACACACACCTTCGTGATGTACGAGATCGGCCACTACGGCACCACGACCAACCGCGGGCGTTTCAGCACCAAGGAAGGCACGGTGAGCTTCGACCGCATCGCCAAGACCGGCAAGGTCGACATCACGATGGACATCAGCTCCATCAACACCGGCGTCGATTTGCTCAACCGCCACGTGCAGAGCAAGGACTTCTTCAACGTCGCCGAATACCCCACCGGCCGCTTCGTCGCCGACAACTTCATTTTCGATGGCGACAAGGTCAGCGAAGTCGCCGGCACCCTCACCCTGCTCGGCCAGTCGCGCCCCGTCACGCTCAAGGCCAACCGCTTCAACTGCTACAAGAACCCTCTGATCAACCGCCAGGTCTGCGGCGGCGATTTCGAGACCACCGTCGAGCGCAGCCAGTGGGGCATCACCTGGGGCCTGACCTTCGGCTTCGAGGACAAGGTGCGGCTGCTGGTGCAGGTGGAGGCGATCGATCTGCCGCAGTAGGCGGCAACACGCCGTGCGTCACGTCGGTCAAAGAATGCTCTCCGGCGTCAGCGGCGCCAGCAGTTCGAGCAGCATGCGGCTCCAGAAGGTCGAGTCGGGTTCTTCGGTCAGCACGCGTTGAGCGCCCGCACCGCTCGCGGCCACTGCATCGGCATCCCCGCCGATCCACTCGATGCCTGAACCATCCGACGCCAGTCGCAGCCGGTAGGCGCCTTGCTGCTTGAGCACATCGATGAGCTTGAGCACCTGCTGGGCCATTTCGGGGCTGAAGACGATCAGGCCGATCTCGGTGTTGTGCACTTCGGAACGCGGATCGAAATTCATCGAGCCGACGAAGAGCGTGCGGCGGTCGATCACCGCCGTCTTGGCGTGCAGCCGCCCGATCTTCGAACCCAGGATGCCGAGCCGCACACTGCGGCGCACGCGGGTCGAACTCAGCTCGTACAGATCGACGCCCATGCGCAGCATCTCCGGCCGGTAGCGGCGGTAGCCGGTGTGCACGAGGGGCTCGTCTGTCGCGGCGAGCGAGTTGGTGACGAGGCTGATCTTGACGCCACGCTTTCGCACCTCGGACATCGCTTCGAGGCCCGCCTTACCGGGGATCAGGTAGGGCGAGGTCACCATCACTTCGGAGCGCGCGCGGCGTATCTGCTCGACCACGTTGTAGCGAACGCTGTCCACATCGAGCAGCGGCACGCCGCCGTAAGAAGTGGTCTTGCCGATCACGCGCTCGGGTGAATCGGCATAGGCTTCGGCGGTGGTCCAGATGAGGCCGAGCTTGCCAGCGTCCAGGTCATCGGCGATGGGGCTGTAGCCGAGCACGTCGTTGGGTGCAGGCGGGTCGGGCGGCGGCGTGGTGGCCGGGCCGGTGAGTTCCTCGAAGCGGCGCTGGCGTTCTTCACGGCTCGCGGCGCTCATCACGACCTTCTCGATCGGCAGCACGTACGCGCTGTTCCAGTACTGATCGAACAGGCTCGCGAGCCGTGGCACGAGCGCGCCGGTGACGAAGGTGTCGAGGTCGATGAAGTTCTCGCCCGCCGTCCGCGTGAAGTACTGGTTGCCGATGTTGCGGCCACCGGCCACAGCCATGGCGCCATCGGCGACGAAGAGCTTGTTGTGCATGCGCCGGTTGACGCGGTCGAAATCGAGCAGCGAGGCGCCGAAGCGCATCTGCAAGCTGCTGCGGCCCGCGGGGAAGGGGTTGAAGAGCCGCAGTTCGACATTGGGCTGAGCCGCCAGGCCGAGCAGCAATTCGTCCTCGCCCGAGGTGTAGAGATCGTCCATCAACAAGCGCACGCGCACGCCGCGCGCGGCAGCATCACGCAGTTGGCGCAGCAGGTAGCGGCCGGTTTCGTCGTCTTCGATCTGGTAGTACTGAACGTCGAGCGAACGCTCGGCCCGGCGCGCGAGTTCGAGCCGTGCGCTCAGCGCAAAGCCGCCGCTGGGCATCAGTCGAAAGCCACTCAGGTCGGGGTCGGGCAAGGACTCGGCGGCGATGCGCCCCAGCGTGGTCTGGCTCGATGCGGGGATGGCTTTCGATGGCGCACCGACCAGCCCCGGGGCCAGCGTGGCGCAGCCGCTGGCGAGCCAGGTGGCGAGGAGGAGGAGCAGCGCCAGCGCGCGGCGCGGGGTGAAGAACCGAGGGAGTTGACAGAGTGGCGGCAAGTGAAGCATCGGCAGTCGGAGACGTGCAATGCTGGCATGAGCCGGTGACAACGGTCAATCGCATGGACCAGGCAGCGCATTGCCCCATTCGGGCTGAGCTTGTCGATACCCGCATCGGCGCGTGCGGGCCCTTCGGCAAGCTCAGGGTGAACGGTGAGATGGAGCCTCGGCAACCCGCTGAACTCAGGCTCATTCCCGCTCAGGCTGAGCCCGTCGAAGCCCCGTCAATCACCTTTTGCGGCCCGGAAAGCAACCCAGCCGATCACCGAAAACACGCCCAGCACCAACCCGAGCGACGTCACCGGATCGCGCGCAACCGAAAGTGCCGAGGCCGCCCATCATCATCGCGACCGCCACGCCCGGGCCGACGAAACGGATGTTCTTCGCCAAGCCCCAATAGCCGCTGCCCATGGAGGCCAGATCGAGCCGCGCGGTCGGCGCACGGTTGGTTTCGCCCAGTGCCAGCGCATAACCCGCCGCCAGCACCAAGCCGAAGGCGCCGACGAACACGAAGGCCGAGCGCCAGCCGAACGATTGCTCCAGCACGCCGCCGAGCAGTGGCGAAAAACCCGGCGCCGCCGCCATTGCGACCATCACGAACGAGAGCACGCGGCCCAGGTCGGCACCGGTGAACAGATCGCGTGCGATGGCCCGCGCCAGCACCGACGCCGCGCTCGCGCCCAACGCCTGGACCACGCGGCCGACGACCATCTGCGGCAAGCTCGCCGCCATGAAACACGCTGCGCTGCCGATCGCGAACACCACCAGCCCGGCCAGCACGACCTTGCGCCGGCCATAACGATCCGAGAGCGGCCCCACGATCAACTGGCTCAGCGCAAAGGCCACGAAGAAGGCCATCAGGATGACGTTGGTCGCCGCGTTGTCACGCCGAACTCGCGCGCGACGGTGGGCAGGGACGGCAGCAATATGTCGGTCGACAGCGTACCGATGGAGCCGATGCCGGCCAGCACGGTGACGATCACCGGCATCGTCGTTCCCCCGGCACCAATGGTAGAGGCGCTCGGCACAGCGACGGCAGGTTGAACAGGTTGCATCATCGGCGACTTTTGATTTATATGACCATCCTAATTCAAATGTTGGGTGGCGGCTGTCGCATCCGCGTCCGTCCGGTGGCGCACTCATCGCTGTCTGTCGTCGGTGGACTATTCTTCTGACCATGCAACGACGACTCCTGACCGCGGCCCTCGCCGCCCTGTGCGTTTTTTCGGCCGGCGCCGCCCACGCCCAGCCCAAGCCCATCCACCTGATCGTGCCCTACCCGCCCGGCGGGCCGCTCGATATCGTGGCGCGTGCGCTGGCCGAGAAGGTGCAGCCGACCCTCGGCACCGTCGTCGTCGACAACCGGCCCGGCGCGGGCGGCAACCTGGGGGCGGACATCGCCTCCAAAGCTGCGCCCGACGGCACCACCATCGTGATGGGCGCGGTCGCCACGCACGCCATCAACCCCTGGCTATATGCCAAGCTGCCCTACGACCCGATCCGCGATTTCACGACGATCACCGGCGTGGCGCAGGTGCCGAACGTGCTGGTGATGAACGCGCAGAACGCCGCGGCGCTGCACATCCGCACGGTGGCCGATCTGGTGGCCTACGCCAAGGCGCACCCCGGCAAGCTCAACTACGGCTCGGGCGGCAACGGCAGCGCCGGGCACCTGGCGGGCGAGATGTTCAAGGCGCAGGCGGGCGTGTTCATGGTGCACATCCCCTACCCGGGCGGCAACCCGGCGCAGTTGGCCTTGCTGTCGCAGCAGGTGGATTTGAACTTCGACAACCTGGCCTCGGCGTCGTCCAACATCAAGGCCGGCAAGCTGGTGGCGATTGCGGTGACGACGGCTCGCCGCGCCAGCAGCCTGCCCGAGGTGCCGACGATTGCCGAAAGCGGCCACGCGCTCGGGCTGGCGCGTTTCGACATCGACACCTGGTTCGGGCTCTTCGGCCCGGCCAAGATGCCGGCCGAAGTGACGCAGCGGCTCAACAAGGCCTTTGTGGAGGCGCTGAACTCACCCGAGTTGAAGGCCCGTCTGGCAAGCCTTCAGGCCGAAGCCATGCCGGGCACGCCGGAGCAGTTCGGTGCGTTCGTGAAGAGCGAGCTGGCGAAGTACCAATCGGTGGTGAAGGCTTCGGGCGCGACGGTGGAGTGACGCGCGGGCACTTCGACAGGCTCAAGTGCGAACGGACCTGTTATTCGCCCAAATAAGCCGCCCGCACCTTCGGATCGTTCAGCAGCAGCTTCGCATCACCGCTCATCGTGACCTCGCCCGAATCCATCACGTAGCCGCGCGACGCGAGCTGCAAGGCGCGGCTGGCGTTTTGCTCGACGAGCAGCACCGTGACGCCCTGCTGGTGGATGTCGTTCACGACCTCGAAGATCTTGTCGACCATGATGGGGGAGAGACCCATCGACGGTTCGTCGAGCAGCAGCACCTTGGGCTTGGCCATCAGCGCGCGGCCCATGGCGAGCATTTGCTGCTCTCCGCCGCTCATGGTGCCGGCGAGCTGGTGGCGCCGTTCCTTGAGGCGCGGGAAGATCGCGAAGACCTTGTCGATGTCTTCTTCGATCTTCGAATCGTTGCGGATGAACGCGCCCATTTGCAGGTTCTCGGTGATGGTCATGCGGGTGAAGGTGCCGCGGCCTTCGGGCACCATCA
>JAMFRW010000066.1 GCA_026224975.1 Rhodoferax sp.
GACCTCCGTGGCTCCAACAGGCCGATTCAGCCCAAGGCGTTGGGCGGGCAGCGCAGCAGACTACAACTTTCAGCCACCGACGTCCCACGCCGTAGATCGCCTCATGCCGGAAGTTCGCAAACGCATCATTTGTACATTCGTTCTCGCTCGACCGTGTTCTCGGGGCGCCTATTTGACTACGCAACGGCTTGGATCTCCGGATAGCGGCGATTGAGTTCGTTTGTCCCTTCAACCGCGATGGTCCACCAAGCCTCGCTGGGTGAGACGAGGACGAGTCCATCTAGTGCAGTGCGCGTGAAGTAATAGAACTTATTTGGATCGGCATACTCCAACCGCTCAGGAGGTTGGAGCGATGCGGATTGCCAAGACGATTGAACTGGACGAACACACCGAGCGGGAGCTTCGTGTGTTGGCCAAGGGCCGGCGGGTAGAGGCTCGGCTTCAGCAGAGAGCGGTCGTGGTCCTGCTGGCCGCCGCGGGCCAGCAGAACAAGGACATTGCCGTGGAGGCGGGCCTTGATCGGCGCCAAGTGGCGCTGTGGCGCCAGCGTTTCCTGGAGGGCGGCATCGATGCGCTTCGCAAGGACGCTCCGCGTACAGGTCGGCCCGCCACGGTCACGACGGAGATGGAGTCGCGCATCGTGCATGTCACACTGCATGAGAGGCCGGTCAACGCGACTCACTGGAGCACCCGCACACTGGCCGAGCATCTTGGAACGGGTGCCACGACCATTCGCCGCGTCTGGCACAGCCATGGCCTCAAGCCGCACCTGAGCCGCGGCTTCAAGCTCTCGAGCGATCCCCGCTTCCAGGACAAGTTGCTGGACGTGGTGGGCCTGTACATGAACCCACCCGAGCACGCGCTGGTGCTCAGCTGTGACGAGAAGAGCCAGATCCAGGCCTTGAACCGCACGCAGCCGGGTCTGCCGATGAAGCGCGGGCGTGCCGGCACCGTCACCCACGACTACAAGCGCCACGGCACGACCACGCTGTTCGCGGCGCTCAACACGCTCGACGGCAGCGTGATCTCGATGTGCCAACCGCGGCATCGCCACGAGGAGTGGCTCAAGTTCCTGCGGCTCATCGAGCGCCGCACGCCCAAGCACCTGAGCCTGCATCTGATCGTGGACAACTACGCCACGCACAGCCACCCCGACGTGCAGCAGTGGCTGGCGCGGCACCCGCGCTTCGTCATGCACTTCACGCCGACCAGCGCATCGTGGCTGAACATGGTCGAGCGCTTCTTCCGCGACATCACCGACAAGCGCATCCGGCGCGACAGCTTCACCAGCGTGCAAGAGCTCGAACTGGCCATCGATCTGTACGTCGCCCATCACAACATCGATCCCAAGCCGTTCATCTGGACCGCCCGCGCCTCCGACATCCTGGCCAAGGCTCACGCGAGCCAAGGCTGCGCTCGTTGCCACTGCGGGATAAGTACCGAACAGAGTGGCGCACTGCACTAGATAGGAAGCACAGGAACCGTGACGGTCTCAGATTTGAAAAGAAGCGGCTTGTCGCTGGTGTGCGAGTCGCCTGCCCCGGATGCGAGCCGCAGCGGCAAAGTGTGGCGAACGGCGTTGTCACATCCCCGTGTGATAGCGTCTGAAGGTATGGCCACCAAGACACCGTCAGTCGCGAAGCGCGCTCGATCGCCAGCCGTCAAAGCGCCGACGGCGCCGAGAAAGCGCGCCGAGCAGCAACGTGCTCAGTCGACCCGCACGGCGATTCTCGAGGCGGCACTTGCCGAGTTCGCGGAAAAGGGATTCGAAGCGGCGAGCATTCGCCGCATTGCTGAGCGAACCGGCTTTCAGCATCCGCTGATCACCTATCACTATCCCAGCAAGGACCTGCTCTGGCAGGCGGTCGCTGAAGACACGTTCGAGCGCATCCGCAGGGAGTGGGATGCCCGCGCCTCCGAGGAGGGCGATCTGCAGCCGCTCGAGCGCCTGCGAGCCGAATACCGGGCACTGTTCC
>JAMFRW010000495.1 GCA_026224975.1 Rhodoferax sp.
GCGGGTCCATGGCGTCCAGTGTAGGACCATGGCTTGCCTGTGTCGCCCGGCAAGCAGCCGCGGGCCCGATCCGGGACAATGCGCGTCATGAATCCACCGCTGCGCGCACGCGCACCCAGCTTCTCGGCACCCGACTTTCGCGCCGCGCTCGGCATGTTCGCGACCGGCGTGACCATCGTCACCGCGCGAGACGCGACAGGCCAGCGCGTGGGCCTCACGGCGAACTCGTTCAACTCGGTCTCCCTCTCGCCGCCGCTGGTGCTGTGGAGCCTGGCCCGTAGCGCCGGCTCCATGCCGGCCTTCGAACACGGCTCGCACTATGCGATCAACATCCTTGCCGCCGAACAACACGTGCTCGCCGAGCGCTTCGCCAGCAAGGCCGCCGACCGCTTCGCCGGCGTCGAATTCCGAGAAGGCGCGAGCGGCGCGCCGGTGCTCGAAGGGGCAGCCGCCGTGTTCGAATGCTTCAACCGCAGCCAGTACGAAGAAGGCGACCACGTCATCTTCGTCGGCGAAGTAGAACGCTGCGAACACCGCGCCGGCGCCCAGCCGCTGATCTTCCACGGCGGGCGGTATTTCATGGAGTTGCCGCTGTAGGCCGAGGCAGACAGCGGACGGGCGATGTGGCTGCTGCGGGTTCTGGTGTGGGCGATGTGGCCGGTCACGGCTGCGGCCGCCGATCCATCACCCGTCGAGCCGCTGCTGCTGAACCCCTTCGGTGACCCGTTCGCGCAAGCCACCGTCGGCCATGACTGCCCTGTCCCGCTCGGCCCCGCCTACACCGAAGCCACGCGCCGCCAGGAAGCCCATTCGCGCATCGAACGCGGCACCAGTTGCTGGCTCGCCGGCGAGTGCGCCGAGCCCAACGCCTACCGCTTCGACGCCCGAATCGCCCAAGCCGCCATCGCCGCGCTGCGCAGCGACCCCGTGCTCGCCGACACCGCCATCTGGGTCACCGCCCAACGCCGCTTCGTCTACCTCGAAGGCTGCGTCGCCACCGAAGCGCAAGCCGCACGCGCCGAAGCGCTCGTCAAGGGCGTCGCCGATGTGCAGTACGTTTTGCCGATGTTGAGCTTGCCGGGGGAGAAGGCGGCGTATCGGCTCGCTACCTCGCCGCGCTAGCCGCCCGCTTCGCCGCAAACCCCACGAACCACTCCACACACCCCGCGTTCGCCATCGCATCCAGCTTGAACACCTGATCTGCCGGCGTGCCCATCAGGAGCTTCTTGACGGGCAGCTCCATCTTCTTGCCCGAGAGCGTCCGCGGCACGGCGCTGACCTGGAAGATTTCGTTGGGGACGTGGCGGGCGGAGAGGGCGGTCTTGATGTTGTCCCTCAGGCGCTTGATCAGCTCGGCGTCGAGCGTGAGGCCGTCGCGCAGCACGACGAAGAGCGGCATGTAGCTTTCCTGGCCGAGGTATTCGAGGTCGACGACGAGGCTGTCGAGCACTTCGGGCAGCACCTCCACCGCGCGGTACAGCTCGGCTGTGCCCATGCGGATGCCGTGGCGGTTGATGGTGGCGTCGCTGCGGCCGTAGATGATGGCGCCGCCGCGCGGGGTGATGCGGATCCAGTCGCCGTGGCGCCAGACGCCGGGGTACATGTCGAAGTAGCTGTCGTGGTAGCGCCGGCCGCGCGGGCCGGGCGGGGTGTCGCCCCAGAAGTAGAGCGGCATCGAGGGCATGGGCTTGACGCAGACCAGCTCGCCGACTTCGTCCACCAGCGTTTTGCCTTTGCCCGACGTATCAGGCTCGCCCCAAGCCTCGACGGCCGCACCGAGGCAACGGCACTGCATCTCGCCCGCCACGACCGGCAGCGTGCGCATGCCGGCCACAAAAGCCCCGGCGAAGTCCGTTCCGCCCGAAATCGGGTTGAGCCAGATGTTCTGGCCGTTGACCTTGGGCATGTTGTCGAAGACCCAGTGGTAGGCGTCGATGGCGAGCGGCGAGCCGGTGGCGGCCACGGCGCGCAGCTTGGTCAGGTCGACCAGTTCCATGGGCTTCACATCGGCCTTGAGGCAGCTCGCGTAGAACGCCGCGCCGGCGCCGAAGAAGGTGACGCCGCTGGCCGCCGCAAAGCGCCACAGCACCGACCAGTCGGCCGCGCCGATCTTGCCGCCGGGGTTGCCGTCGTAGATGCAGGTGGTGGTGCCGCCGAGCAGCGCGCCCATCTGCGAGTTCCACATGATCCAGCCGGTGGCGCTCCACCAGAAGTAGCGGTCGCCGGTGTCTATGCTGGCGCCGACGTTGTTGTGCAGCGCGCTGGCCTTGAGCGCCTCGATCATCACGCCGCCGTGGCCGTGCACGATGGCCTTGGGCAGCCCGGTGGTGCCGCTGGAATACACGACCCACAGCGGATGGTCGAAGGGCACCCACACCGGCTCGAAAGCCACATCGGCCGAGACCAGCTCGGCATAGTCATGCACCTGACGCTGCGGCCCGGCGAGAACGCTCGCATCGACGGCCTCGTTCTGGTAGCGCACCAGCACCACATCGCGCACGCTGGGCAGGTCGGCAAGCAGGCTCGCCAGCACCGGCAGCCGGTCGTGCCCGATGCCGCCGTAGGTGTAGCCGTCACACGCGATCAGCACCTTGGGCTCGATCTGGCGGAAGCGGTCGAGCACGGCGACGGGCCCCATGTCGGGCGAGCAGATCGACCACACCGCGCCCAGGCTCGCGATGGCGAAGAAGGCGATGGCAGCATGCGGCGTGTTCGGCAGGAAGGCGCAGACGCGATCGCCCTGCTCGACGCCCATGCCCTTCAGCGCCGCGGCGAGCGATGCCACCTGGCGGCGCAGTTCGGGCCACGAAATCTCCTGCAGTTCGTCGCGTTCGGCCATCGCCTCGTTCTGGAACACGATGGCCGGGTGGCCGCCCGCGTGGGCCGCGTCGGCGTGGCTGAACACCTTCTGCGCATAGTTGACTTGCGCGCCCGGGAACCAGCGCGTGCCGGGCATGGCCTCATCTTCGAGCACCGCCGTGTAGGGCGTGGGCGATTGCATGTGGGAGAAGTCCCAGATCGAGGCCCAGAACGCTGCGAGGTCGGTCACCGACCAGCGCCAGAGCGCGTCGTAGCCATCGGTGGTGGTCGGGTCGAAATGCAAGCCGCGCTCGGCGGCGAGCCAGCGGGTGTAGCGCAGGATTTGAGGCGTGTCGATGGCGTTCGGCAAGGTCATGTGAGGGCGTGTTCGTCGGGATGATCGACTGTACGACGCAGCCTTCGCGCGTGCATCGGGGCATGCATCAGGGCCAATCAGACCAGCGGCTTGTCGCCTTCCGCACCAACCCGATCCACACCCACATAGCACCACAGATCCCGCATGAACGGATGCCGCCAGAAGCCGCGCACCCGCGGTTGCACAAGATCACTGACGATCGTGTGCGCATGTGCCTTGTACGGCATGTAGGCCACCAGCATGTTCTTGGCGTCGCGTATCACCGCATCGCGTTCGGGGCCATCGGGCATCACGTTCTGGCGCTCGAAGAGGCGGTCGAAGGCCGGCAAGGAAAAGCGCGAGTCGTTTGATTCACTCGCGTTCGGCCCGTAGGCGATGCCGAGGAAGAAACTGCCATCAGGCGCGGTCGCGACCCAGGTGTAGCCCCACATCATCAGGCTGGCGGTGCGGCTGCGCTTGAGCAGATCGCCCCAGGTCGCCACATCGAATTCGATGCGCAGGCCCACAGCCGCCATGTCCTTGCGCCAGACCTCGTTGAGCGCGCGCTCGCGCTGGCTCGACGTGCAAGCACGGCGCAGCACCAGCGGCGTGCCATCGGGCCGCTCGCGCCAGCCGTCGCCATCGCGGTCGATGTAGCCGTACAAATCGAGCAGCGCCTTGGCGCGGGCGCGGTTGAATTCGCTCATCTCGCTGCGATAGGCCGCCTCATAACCCGAGGTGAACGGCGCCACCACCGATTGCGCCGGAATGGCCTGCCCGTTGCGCACGCTGCGGATGTCTTCGTCGGCGTTGTAGGCCAGGCTCACCGCGCGGCGCAGCGCCACCTGCGCGGGCGCGTTGCCACCCACCAGCGGGTCGAGCATGTTGAAGTAGCTCATCGTCATGTCGGCCTGCAGCTCGCGAACCACGCGCACACCGCGCTTGGCCAGGTGCGGTGCGAGCGTGCCGCCGGGCACGGCGATGGGCGCGTATTCGCGCGGCAGTTCGAGGTGGTCGATCTGCCCGTTGAGGAACGCCAGCCAGCGCGGCTGCACTTCGTCGATCACGTTGATCTCGATGCGGTCGACCAGTGGCAGCCGCCGGCCGCCCAGCTCGCGCGCCAAGGCCTGCGCGCGGGCGTCGTCCGGCGCGGGCTGGCTCTCGAAGAACATCTCGCGAAAGCTGCTGCTGCGGACCAGCTCGATGCGCGAGGCGCGCCGCCAGCTCGCCAGCCGGAAGGCGCCGGTGCCGACCGGATGCGCCGGGATGTCGGCGCCATAGGCTTCGCAGACTTCGCGCGCCACCGCGCCGGTGAGCCCGGGGATCGCGAACTGGTAGTGCAGCCGCGGGCTGGGCGCGGCCAGGCGCACGCGAAAGGCGTAGC
>JAMFRW010000496.1 GCA_026224975.1 Rhodoferax sp.
GATCGTCCTTGCCCGGCGTGAACTTCTGCGCGCCGGCCACCAGGTGGCTCTCCACCATGACGCCGAAGATGCAGTCGTTGCCGGCCGCGACCTGCGCGCCGACGTCACGCGCGACCTGCACCTGGCGCTCGAACTTCTTCTCGCTGTTGGCGTGGCTGAAGTCGACCATCAGCTTGCAGGTCAGCTTCGCGGCCTCCAGCTCGGCACAGGCTGACGCGACGCTGGCGGCGTCGTAGTTGGGCGCCTTGCCGCCGCGCAGGATCACGTGGCAATCCTTGTTGCCGCGCGTCTCGACGATCGCCACCTGGCCGTTCTTGTGGATCGACAGGAAATGATGCGGCCGCGATGCCGCCTGGATCGCGTCGATCGCGATGCGGATGTTGCCGTCGGTGCCGTTCTTGAAGCCGATCGGCGCCGACAGGCCCGAGGCGAGCTCGCGATGAACCTGGCTCTCGGTCGTGCGCGCGCCGATCGCGCCCCAGGCGATCAGGTCGCCCAGGTATTGCGGCGAGATCACGTCGAGGAACTCCACGCCGGCCGGCATGCCGAGCCGGTTGATCTCGAGCAGCAGCTGCCGGCCGATGCGCAGGCCTTCGTCGATGCGGTAGGTTTCGTCCAGGTACGGGTCGTTGATCAGGCCCTTCCAGCCGACGGTGGTGCGCGGCTTTTCGAAGTAGACGCGCATCACGATTTCCAGCGTGTCCTTGTGCGCCGCGCGCTGCGCCTTGAGCTTGCGCGCGTATTCGACGGCGGCCACGGGATCGTGGATCGAGCACGGGCCCATGATCACCAGCAGCCGGTCGTCCTTTCGCTGCATGATGTTGCGGATGGCGCCGCGCGTGTTCGAGACCAGCGTTTCCACCGGCGTGCCGGCGATCGGGAAGAAGCGGATCAAATGCTCCGGCGGCGGCAGCGGCATCACGTCTTTGATGCGCTGGTCGTCGGTCTGGCTGGTGCGCTCGCTGCTGGCTTGGAAGCCTTCGCTCGTGGCGGTCGTCGGGTTGGGCATTCGAAAAGCTCCTGGCTGGAAAAGAGAACTCGGGTCCATGAACGCGAAAAAAAACCGCCGGGGGTGAGCCCGGCGGTTTCTGGAGATTCGTTGCGCGCTGTCTATCTTGTCGATGCGCTTGCCTCTCCGGCCGCCGAGCGGTGCGAGAACCAAAAATACGCAAAGAAGAAAGTGGCGCGGGAAAGCATGGCGCGCAATGTAGCACAGGGCTTGCGGATCACGAAGTGCGCCTCGGGCCGAGTGTCGGCGAATGTTGTTTCAGGCTCAGGCCGTGCCGCCGACCGTCAGCCGATCGATCCGCAGCGTCGGCTGGCCCACGCCCACCGGCACGCTCTGCCCTTCCTTGCCGCACACGCCCACGCCGGTGTCGAGCTTCATGTCGTTGCCGATCATGCTCACGCGCGTCAGCGCATCCGGCCCGTTGCCGATGATGGTCGCACCCTTCACCGGGTATTGGATCTTGCCGTTCTCGACCCAGAAGGCTTCGCTCGCCGAGAACACGAACTTGCCGCTGGTGATGTCGACCTGGCCCCCGCCGAAGTTGGTGGCGTAGAGCCCGCGCTTCAAGCCCGCGATGATCTCTTCTTTGGTCTTGTCACCGGAAAGCATGTAGGTGTTGGTCATGCGCGGCATGGGCACGGCCGCGTAGCTTTCGCGGCGGCCGTTGCCGGTGGGCTTGACGCCCATCAGGCGCGCGTTCATCGAATCCTGGATGTAGCCCTTCAGGATGCCGTCTTCGATCAGCACATTGCGCTGCGAGGCATTGCCTTCGTCGTCGACGTTGAGCGAGCCGCGCCGATCGGGAATGGTGCCGTCGTCGAGCACGGTCACGCCCTTGGCCGCCACCCGTTGCCCGATGCGGCCACTGAAAGCGCTCGAGCCCTTCCGGTTGAAGTCGCCTTCCAGCCCGTGGCCGATGGCTTCGTGCAGCAACACGCCGGGCCAGCCCGGGCCGAGGACCACGCTCATCTCGCCGGCCTTCGCGGGCCGGGATTCGAGGTTGGTCAGCGCGGCGCGCACGGCGTCTTGCACATAGCTTTCGATGATCTCGTCGTGGAAGTAGCCGAAGCCGAAGCGCCCGCCGCCGCCGCCCGAACCGACCTCGCGGCGCACTTCGCCGTTGATGGTCTGCTCGGCGATCACCGTCACGCTCAGGCGCACGAGTGGGCGCACATCGGCGGCCAGCGTGCCATCGGCGCGGGCCACGAGCACCACGTCGTATTCGCCTGCCAGGCCGGCCATCACCTGCACGATGCGCGGGTCTTTGGAGCGCGCGAGTTTTTCGACCTTCTCGAGCAACGCGACCTTTTGCGTGCTGTCGAGCGTGGCGATCGGGTCCATCGGCGCATACAGCACGCGGCTGGTCGCGACCTTCTGCTTGGTGCCGACCTTGACCTTGCGGCTCTGGCCACTGGCGGCGATGGTGCGCACCGTGGCCGCAGCGTCCATCAGCGCGGCTTCGGAGATGTCGTCTGAGTACGCGAAGGCGGTTTTTTCACCCGCCACCGCGCGCACGCCCACGCCCTGGTCGATGCCGAAGCTGCCGCTCTTGACGATGCCTTCTTCCAGGCTCCAGCCTTCGCTGCGCGTGTACTGGAAGTACAGGTCGGCATCGTCGATCTTGTGCGTGGCGATGGCGGCGAGCGCTTTCGAGAGCGAGGCGTCGGTCAGGCCGAAGGGCTCCAAGAGCAGCGAGCGGGCGACAACAAGGCGTTCGATCGTGGGTTCGCGGGAGATCATGGGCGGCGTCCTGAGTGTGGGCGAATTGTAGGAGCGCGGGTCTGGGGCGGAGGCCACTGTGGGCATCGGCGGCGCGTGTTTGTGGCTATGGGAGCGATGCGGCCAGTCATTCGCCAGCCGCAGCCTTTTTGAGCGCCAGCGCGCGTTCGTACAGCGCGTTGCGCGGCGCGCCTGTCAGCTCGGCGGCGAGGGCCACGGCCTGTTTGAGCGGCAGCTCGGCGAGCAGCGTCTGCAGCGTGCGGTCGTGCGCATGGGCTTCATCGGCGGCCTGTTCGGCCAGTGCATGGATGACCAGCACGAACTCGCCGCGGCTACGGTTGGCATCGGCGGCCAGCCATGCGGGCAGTTGGTCGGCTGCGAGCGTGGCGACGGTCTCGAACTGCTTGGTCAGCTCGCGGCAGATCGTCACCGGGCGCGCGCCGCAGGCTTCGGCCAAGCCGGTGGCGAGCACCTCGATGCGGTGCGGTGCCTCGAAGAGCACTTGGGTTTGCGGGCTGGCTGCGATCTGCTGCAAGACCCGCGCGCGCTCGCCGGCCTTGGGTGGCACGAAGCCGACGAAGGTGAACGGCCCGCCGGATGCGTCGCCCGAAACACTCAACGCCGCCACCGCGCTGCTCGCCCCCGGGATCGGCAGCGTGCGGTAGCCGGCTGCTTGCGCTGCAGCGACGAGTGCGGCGCCGGGGTCGCTGATGGCGGGCGTGCCGGCATCGCTGATGTAGGCCACGCGCTCACCGCGCGCCAGCCGCAGCAGCACGCCGGCGGCGGCCTCGCGCTCGTTGTGCTCGTGCACGGCGAGCAGCGGTTTGCCTTCGATGCCGAACTGGCGCAGCAGCGGCGCGCTGTGGCGTGTGTCTTCGCAGGCGATGGCGTCGGCGAGCGCGAGCACATGGATGGCGCGCAGGCTCATGTCGGCCAGGTTGCCGATGGGCGTGGCGACCACGTACAGTGCACCGGGCGGGTGCTGCTGCGTGCCGGCGGCGCTGGCGGCGGCTTGAAGGATCAACGAGGCATCGAAGGTGGTCACGGGGAAATCACAGGATTCGTCCGGGCAGACGACGAAAGAGTCGACCAAAGCGACGACAAAGAGCGCGAGCGATGCCGGCGAAGAACGAGCGCTGGCGCATCTGCTGCGCCACGGGCTGGTGCTGGTGCAGCGCAATTATCGGGTCGCGAAGGGGCCGCGCTCGCGTGGTGGCGAGATCGACCTCATCCTGCGCGATCGTGACGGCACGCTGGTCTTCGCCGAAGTGCGCACGCGCCGCAGCGCCTCGTTCGGCGGCGCGGCGGCCAGCATCGGCGCGGTCAAGCAGCGCAGCCTCATCTTCGCGGCGCAGCACTTCCTGCGCACGCAACGCAACCTGCCGCCCTGCCGCTTCGATGTGGTGGCCATCGAAGGCGAGCACATCGAGTGGCTCCAAGCGGCGTTCGACGCTTCCTGATTCCTCTTCCGAATTTGCTGGTTCGGAGCATGGAACCGATGCACCGGAAGGGTGTCATATCATCCCCACCATGCTCGAACAACGAATCCAGCAGCAGTTTTTCGACAGCGCCGACCTCAAGTACGCGGCTGCCGAGGTGCTCTCCAAACCCATCGCCGATGCCGTGAGCGCGCTCGTGGGCTGCATCACCGGCGGCGGCAAGGTGCTCACCTGCGGCAATGGCGGTTCGGCGGGCGATGCGCAGCATTTCGCGGCCGAGTTCGTGGGCCGCTTCGAACGCGAACGGCCGGGTCTCGCGGCCATCGCGCTGACGACCGACAGCTCCATCCTCACGGCCATCTCCAACGACTACGGCTACGACCTCATCTTCTCCAAGCAGGTGCAGGCCATCGGCCAGCCGGGCGATGTGCTGCTGGCGATCACCACCAGCGGCAACTCGGCCAACGTGCTCGCGGCCGTGGAAGCCGCGCGCGCCAAGGAGATGACCGTCATCGCGCTCACCGGCCACAAGGGCGGCAAGATGCGCGATCTGCTGATCGAGACCGACGTGCACATCTGCGTGCCGCACGACCGCACCGCGCGCATCCAGGAGGTGCATCTTCTCGTGTTGCATTGCTTGTGCGACGCGGTGGATTTGCAACTTTTGGGTGAACAGGAAAATACATGACTCGCTTCTCGACATTTCGCACGACGGCCATCATCGGCGCACTCGCTGCGCTCACAGGGCTCAGCGCTTGCGCGCCCTTGCTGATCGGCGGCGCGCTCGTCGGCGGTTCCATGCTCGCGATCGATCGTCGCACCTCGGGCACCCAGGTCGAAGACGAAGCCATCGAGCTCAAGTCGATCAACCGCGTCAACGAGGTGACCAAGGACCGCGGCCACGTGAACGTCACCAGCTACAACCGCCAGGTGCTGATCACCGGCGAGGTGCCGGCCGAGGCCGACAAGACGGCGGTGGAGCAAGCCGTGGCCAAGATCGAGAACGTGCGCACCATCGTCAACGAGCTGGCCATCGCCGGCAACAGCTCGCTCACCGCGCGCTCGAACGATGCGATCCTCACGAGCAAGGTCAAGGCCGGCCTCGTCGATGCGAAGGACCTGCAGGCCAACGCGATCAAGGTGGTGACCGAGCGCAGCACCGTCTACCTGATGGGGCGCCTGACCGAGCGCGAAGCCAAGCGGGCGACCGATGTGGCGCGCTCGGTGAGCGGGGTGCAGAAGGTGGTACGGGTGTTCGAGTCGATTTCCGAATCCGAACTGGCCAACCTCACCGCACCGCCGTTGGAAAAGAAGCCCTGAGCGTTCGCGCTTGATGATTGATGGAAGCGGCTCTCGGGCCGCTTTTTCGACTGTGTGCTACACGATCACGTGCGCTTCGATGCGGCCAGGCGCCGCTTGCCCAGCGCCAGCGCGCCCAGGCCCAGTCCGAACATCGCCAGGCTCGTCGGTTCCGGCACCGAGCCGATCACCGTCACGCCGAGGTTGCTGTTGTCGGGCGCGAAGTCGCTGATCGCGGCAAAGCCCGTCAGCGTCGGGTCACGCGGCCAGAGGTTCCACGTATAGGCCGTTTTCACGAAGCCGTTGCCGGTCAGCAGCGATCCGCTGACCTGCCCGATGATGGTCGAGCCGATGATCTTCGCTGTGCCCGCAGCCAACGGCGTCGCGCCCGCGCCCGGCCCGGTGAAGCGGCTGACGGTGCCCGAACCGTCCTGGTTGAAGCGCACCACCGAGTCGAACAACACGCCGCCCACGCCGTTGGCCGCAAAGCCGGCGGTGCCCGCGCCGCGGTTCACGCCCCACACGTAGAAACCGCCGGCCGTCGCGCCGATGTCGGCGTCCATCGTCCCGGAGAACACGAACATGTCGGTCGCCACGTTGTAGGTGACGAAGCTGCCGATCACGTCCAGATCGCCGGCCTTGCTGCCGGTGAAACCGGCCACGTAGTCGCCCTTGGCGTCGGTCACGCCGATCGCGTGGCTCATGCTGGCGCACACGGTGAGCGCGGCGGCGCAACACAGGCGCATCGCAAATTTAGGTGTCATGGAATATCCCTCCGGTGGACTGGAATGGCGCGGTGTCGGCCGCGCCGATGCCATGCCCCGAGCGGATGGCCGGGGCATGGATGAGTGCTGCGCGGCGCTCGTCACGCCGCACGGCTCCCAGGGATACGGCGCAGCCGCCCCGGCTATTCCATCCTTGGTGAGATTCGCATTCGCCTGTAGCGCAGGCTCGTGATCAACGAAGACGCTTGATCAGGCTGGAGGTGTCCCAGCGCTGGCCGCCGCTCGCCTGGATGTCGGCATAGAACTGGTCGACCAGCGCCGTCACCGGCAGGCGCGCGCCGTTGCGGCGCGATTCGTCCAGCACCAGGCCCAGGTCCTTGCGCATCCAATCGACCGCAAAGCCGAACTCGAACTTGCCGTCGATCATCGTCGGGCCGCGGTTGTCCATCTGCCAGCTTTGCGCTGCGCCCTTGCCGATCACGCCGAGCACGGCCTGCATGTCTAGCCCGGCCTTTTCGCCGAAGGCAATCGCTTCCGACAAGCCTTGCACCAGCCCGGCGATCGCGATCTGGTTGACCATCTTCGCGAGCTGGCCGGCACCGCTTTCGCCCAGGTGCGTGACGGCCTTGGCGAAGGCCATCGCCACTGGTTGGATGGCCGCGAAGGCCGCGGCATCACCGCCGCACATGACAGTCAGCGCGCCGTTGATCGCGCCCAGGTTGCCGCCCGAAACCGGCGCATCGATGAACTGCAGGCCGAGCGGTTGGGCCGAGGCGTTCAGCTCGCGTGCCACCTCGGCCGAGGCAGTGGTGTGGTCGACGAACACCGCGCCCGGCTTCATGCCGGCAAACGCCCCATCTGCACCGAGCACCACCGAGCGCAGGTCGTCGTCGTTGCCGACGCAGGCGAAAACGATGTCGGCACCGGCCGCCGCCGCGCGGGGCGTGGCAGCACTGGCGCCGCCGTAGGCCGCGGCCCATTGCGTCGCTTTGGCGGCGGTGCGGTTGTAGACCGTGACCGCATGGCCGGCGCGCTGCAAGTGCCCGGCCATCGGATCGCCCATCACGCCCAGGCCGAGGAAGGCCACCTTGCGCGGCGAGGTGGGTTCGTAGGTTTTGCTGCTCATCGCTTTGTTCCCAGTACAAAAGGGGCCTGACAAAAGAGAGCGGCCTCCAAGAGGCCGCGTCCATGGTCCCGATTGTTGCCTCAAACGATTTGCAAGTGCTCCGTGCCGGCCGAGAGGTCGCTGCTGCGGGCGCGCTGGCTGTGCAGCTTGATCTGCAGCCGCAGGTCGTTGACCGAATCGGCGTTGCGCAGCGCATCCTCGAAGGTCACCATGCGGTTTTCGAAGAGGTCGAACAGTGCCTGGTCGAAGGTCTGCATGCCGAGCTCGCGGGAGCGCTTCATCACTTCCTTGATCTCGGAAACCTCGCCCTTGAAGATCAGGTCGGTGATGAGCGGCGTGTTGAGCAGCACCTCCACCGCCGCTACACGGCCACGGCCTTCCTGCAGCGGTAGCAGGCGTTGCGAGATCAGCGCCTTGAGGTTGAGCGAGAGGTCCATCAGCAACTGCGCGCGCCGCTCTTCAGGGAAGAAGTTGATGATGCGGTCCAGCGCCTGGTTGGCGCTGTTGGCGTGCAGCGTGGCCATGCAGAGGTGGCCGGTTTCGGCGAAGGCCACGGCGTGTTCCATGGTCTCGCGGTCGCGGATCTCGCCCATCAGGATCACATCGGGCGCCTGCCGCAGCGTGTTCTTCAGCGCCTGCTCCCAGCCATCGGTGTCGATGCCGACTTCACGCTGGGTGATGATGCAGTTCTTGTGCGGGTGCACGAACTCCACCGGGTCTTCGATCGTGATGATGTGGCCGTAGGAGTTCTCGTTGCGGTAATCGACCATCGCCGCGAGCGAAGTGCTCTTGCCCGAGCCTGTCGCGCCGACAAAGATCACCAGCCCGCGCTTGGTCATCGCCACTTCCTTGAGGATGGGCGGCAGCTTCATCGTCTCGATCGTCGGCAGGATCTGCGGGATGGTCCGCATCACCAGGCCGACGTTGCCTTGCTGCACGAAGGCGTTGACGCGAAAACGCCCGATGCCCTGCGGTGCCACCGCGAAGTTGCACTCCTTGGTGCGCTCGAATTCGGCGGCCTGTTTGTCGTTCATCACCGCGCGGGTGAGGGCCAGCGTGTGCTGGCCGGTGAGCGGCTGCGGCGAGATCTTGGTCACCTTGCCATCGACCTTGATAGCGGGCGGGAAGTCGGCGGTCAGGAACAGGTCGGAGCCATTGCGCGAGACCATCAGCCGCAGCAGATCGTTGACGAACTTCGATGCCTGGTCACGTTCCATTCGTCTTCCTCCGTACCGCCATGGCGAGTGTCACTGTGGCGCTTGTCATCACCCTGGGAAGTTCTCGGGAAACTTCGCCTTGGAACGCGCCTCCGCTGGTGCCACCACGTTGCGGCGCACCAGATCCGAGAGGTTCTGGTCCAGCGTCTGCATGCCCATCGAGTTGCCGGTCTGGATGGCCGAATACATCTGCGCGATCTTGCTCTCGCGGATCAGGTTGCGGATGGCGGCGGTGCCCAGCATGATCTCGTGCGCGGCCACGCGGCCGGTGCCGTCCTTGGTCTTGCAGAGCGTCTGCGAGATCACGCCGATCAGCGATTCGGAGAGCATCGCGCGCACCATTTCCTTCTCGGCCGCGGGGAACACATCGACGATCCGGTCGACCGTCTTGGCCGCGCTCGAGGTGTGCAGCGTGCCGAAGACCAAATGGCCGGTTTCGGCGGCGGTGAGCGCCAGGCGAATGGTTTCCAGATCACGCATTTCGCCGACGAGGATCGCATCCGGGTCTTCGCGCAAGGCAGAGCGCAGCGCGTTCGAAAAGCTCAGCGTGTGCGGGCCGACCTCGCGCTGGTTGATCAGGCACTTCTTCGATTCATGCACGAACTCGATCGGGTCTTCGACCGTCAGCACATGGCCGAATTCGTTTTCGTTCAGGTGGTTGACCATCGCCGCCAGCGTGGTCGATTTGCCGGAGCCCGTGGGCCCCGTGACCAGCACCATGCCACGCGGCTTCAAGGCCAGCTCGGCGAAGATCTTGGGCGCGTTCAACTGCTCCAGCGAGAGGATCTTCGACGGAATGGTGCGGAACACCGCGCCCGCACCGCGGTTCTGGTTGAAGGCGTTGACGCGAAAACGCGCCAGGCCCTGGATCTCGAACGAGAAGTCGCACTCCAGCACCTCTTCATAAGCCTTGCGCTGCGAGTCGTTCATGATGTCGTACACCATGCCGTGGACCTGCTTGTGGTCCAACGGATCGACATTGATCCGCCGCACGTCGCCATGCACCCGGATCATCGGCGGCAGGCCGGCCGACAAGTGCAAATCCGACGCTTTGTTCTTGACCGAAAACGCCAGGAGTTGAGTGATGTCCATGGAGGTGTGGGAGTGGCTGTTGCCGTGGAGGGAGCGCCGCGCCATCGCTGCGCGCGCCGGGCTGCGAGACAATCTCGGCACATTATGGCGATGATTGAGTACAACCTGAGGCAAGTACACGCGCGCATCGCTGATGCATGCAGTGCGGCCGGCCGCGCGCCCCAAAGCGTCGCATTGCTGACCGTCACCAAGACCTTCGGCCCCGATGCGGTGCGCGAAGCCTTCGCGGCCGGCGAGCGCCGCTTCGGCGAGAACTACGTGCAAGAGGGCATCGACAAGATCGCCGCGCTCGCGGATCTGCGCGACCGCATCGAATGGCACCTCATCGGCCCGCTTCAAAGCAACAAGACCCGCGTGGTCGCCGAGCAGTTCGATTGGGTGCACTCTGTCGATCGGCTGAAGATCGCCCAGCGCCTTTCGGAGCAGCGGCCGGCGCATCTGCCGCCGTTGCAGATCTGTCTGCAGGTCAATGTGAGTGGCGAGGCCAGCAAAAGCGGTGTCGATGCGGGCGATGTGGCGCAGGTGATCGAGGTTGCTCGTTCCATGAGCCAGCTTGGGGGTGTGCGCTTGCGTGGGTTGATGGCGATCCCGGAGCCGGCCGGTGACTTCGAAGCGCAACGCGTGCCGCATCGGCGCTTGCGTGAGTTGCTGGTGGCGCTGAATGCCGAAGGGCTGTCGCTCGACACGCTGTCGATGGGCATGAGCGCCGACATGGATGCGGCCATCGCCGAGGGAGCGACGATCGTGCGCGTCGGGAGCGCGATCTTCGGCGCCCGCAGCGCCGGCACCTCAATCTGACCGTCGCTGCACTGCGGGCCATTCGCTGGCCGGCGCCAGCGCCAACGTCATGAACACGCTGTTCACATCTTCGACGTAACCGCCGAACGGCCCGGTTCGCGTGAAGCCGGCGCTCTCGTACAGCCGGTGCGCGGGTTCGAAGGCGGCGACCGACCCGGTTTCCAGACTGAGCCGTTCGTAGCCGCGCGCACGTGCCGTGTCGATGATGTGTGCCAGCAGCGCCTTGCCGGCCCCGGTGCGGCGGAGGGCTTGCGGCGTGCGCATCGATTTCACCTCGCCGTGTCGGGGGTTCATCTCCAGCAAGGCGCCGCAGCCGAGCAGCACGTCGCCTTCCCAGGCCGTCCAGAAGGTGATGTCGGGCCGGCGCAGCTTGTCGAGGTCGAGCGCGTGCACGCTCTCGGGCGGCCCGAGTTCGTGCATGTTGCGCAGGTGCTCTTGGAGCAGCGCGTGGATGGCGGGGCGGGAGAGGTCGTCGATCTCGATCTTCATGCAGTCACCTGTCGGTTCCGAAAGCTGCCCGATGCGCCCGTCGCGATGACGACCGCATAGCGCGCCGGCTTCTTCGTCGGGTTGTGATATTCCATCGGGCCTTCCAAGCGCATCGCCAGGCAGTCGCCTTTCGTCAGCCGATGCGTCTGGCCGTCCTGCGTCAATTCCATCGTGCCTTCGAGCAGCCATACCTGTTGATCGATGACGGCCATCGCGCTCGCGCCTTCGAACACCACACGCTGCCCGGCAGGAAACTCCACCTCGACGACCCGCATGGGCGAGGCGAAATCCGGCGGCGAGACGTTGCGACGCAGGTAGCCTGAAGCCGGGTCACGCCACTCGGGTTGCTCGCCGCGGCGCATCAGCGGGCCGGGGAGGGCGCGCGCCACTTCGAATAGCGAGGCCAAATCCACGCCAAGACCGGCAGCGACTTTTTCGAGCACGACGGCGGTGGCGCTGGTTTCGCCGCGCTCGATCAGCGAGAGCGTCGAGCGGCTCACGTCGCTGCGCGCGGCGAGCGCTTCCAGCGACAGCCCGCGCTCGGCGCGGAGTGCGGCCACGCGGCGGGCGATACGCTGGTTGATGTCTTCGGGCGCGGCGTCGGGTTCCGTCGAAACGTCAGTGTGTTCTTTCATGCTGGAATCATTGTCCAGCATGATGGATATCAACGTCAACTCAGATCGCCAGAAGCGTCGTGTGCTTCACCTCCTCCATCACCGCGTAAGTCCGCGTCTCGCGCACCCCCGGCAGTGCCCAGATCACCGAGCCGACGAACTCGCGGTAGGCCTGCATGTCGGCCACGCGGGTCTTGATGAGGTAGTCGAAACCGCCCGCCACCAGATGGCATTCGAGGATCTCCGGCCGCACCTGCACGGCCGCCTTGAAGTTGTTCATCGCGTCGTGCGTGGTGCGGTCGAGGATCACCTCGATGAACACCAGCAGTCCGGCGCCCAGCTTCAGCGGGTTGAGCCGCGCCTCGTAGCCGAGGATGTAGCCCTCGCGGGTGAGCCGCTTCACACGCTCCAGCACCGCGGTCGGCGAGAGGTGCACATCCTCGGCCAGCTTGAGGTTGGAGATGCGCCCGTCCTGCTGCAGCACGCGCAGAATTCGCGTGTCGATCTTGTCCAGGGCTTCCAGCCCGGCGTCATCGTCTTTCATCCGAACAAGTCTCTGCCAAGTGGCCAAGATTCGGAGATTAATGCAGGAGACATCTGGATAACCTGATAACTCTTCGTTCGAAAGGGCTTCGTCATGTTTCCGATCCCGCCGGCTTCCACGCGTCTCCCCCATCCTTACCGTGACGAGATGCAGGTGCTCGCCGCGCTTTCACCAACGCTCGCCGGCGCCATCCACTGGCCCGATGCGATCACCGCGGCGCGGCCCTGGGTGCAGTCGGTTCGCGACAAGCCGGCTCCCTTCTGGGCGATGGAGTCGCTGCTGCGCGAATACCCGATCTCCAGCGCCGAAGGCCTGGCGCTGATGCGCTTGGCCGAAGCCTTGTTGCGTGTGCCCGATGCCGAGACGGCCATCGCGCTCACCGCCGACCAGCTCGGCAAGGCGGAGTTCGCCGCAGATTCTGGCGGCCCGCACAAGATGCTCGCGAGCCTCTCGGCCAGCGCGATTTCGCTGTCGAAGAAGTTCCTGCCCGCGAACGAAGGCAAGTCGGGCCTGTTCGAACGGCTGGGCGCGCAGACGGTGGTCGCGGCGACGGTGCGCGCCATCCAGTTGCTCGGCCGCCAGTTCGTGCTCGGCCGCAACATCCGCGAGGCGATGGGCGAGGCCGCGTCGGCGCGCAAGGCGCACGCGAGTGCGCAGCACTCCCCCTTGTCCAATTCGGGCTTGCGCTTCAGCTACGACATGCTCGGCGAGGGCGCCCGCACCGAGGCCGATGCCGAGCGCTACCTGGCTTCGTATGCCAATGCGATCCAGGCGATCGCTGCGGGCAAGGTCGCCGCCGAGCCCGAGAGCGCCGACGGCATCTCGATCAAGCTGAGCGCGCTCTTCTCGCGCTACGAATACACGCAGCACGAGCGCGTGTTCGAGGTGCTGCTGCCGCGCGTGTGGCAGCTCATCGAGCCGGCCGCGCGCGCCAACATCAACCTGACCATCGACGCCGAAGAGAGCGACCGGCTCGAACTCTCGCTCGACGTGCTGGACGCGCTCGCCGCGCGCATCGCGCAGGACTTTCCGCAATGGCGCGGGTTCGGTCTGGCGGTGCAGGCCTACCAGACGCGCGCCTTGCAAGTGGTCGACGAAGTCGCGCGCATCGCGAGGAAGCAGGGCCTGCGATTCATGGTGCGGCTCGTCAAGGGCGCGTACTGGGATGGCGAGATCAAGCGCGCGCAAGAACTGGGGCTGGCCGGCTACCCGGTCTTCACGCACAAGCAACACTCCGACATTTCCTACGTGGCTTGCGCCCGCGCGCTGATCGGCCATGCCGACGTGATCTACCCGCAGTTCGCCACACACAACGCTGGAACCATCACCGCGATCATCCAGATGGCCAAGGCGCAAAGCGCGGCCTACGAGATGCAGCGGCTGCACGGCATGGGCGAAGGTGTGTACCGCGAGGTCATGCGCGATTCGGCCATTCCGGTGCGCGTGTACGCGCCCGTCGGTGAGCACCGCGACCTGCTCGCCTACCTGGTGCGCCGCCTGCTGGAAAACGGCGCCAACTCGTCCTTCGTGCACCAGTTGTCGGATGAAGGCGTGCCGGTGGAAGAGTTGCTGGCCTCGCCGTTGGAGGCTTCGTCGGCGCCCGGTTTGCCGTTGCCCGTTTCCTTGTTTGGGTGGACAGCAGGCCAAGCCGGCGTGGATGGTGGAAAGAGCAGCCGCAAGAACTCCAGCGGCGTCGATCTGGCATGTTTGCCCGACCGCGCGCCGCTCGATCAGGCCATCGCTGCCGCCATCGTCGAAGACGTTTCTGAAGCCAGCCCCGCACGAGTCACCGACGCGATGACCCGGCTCCACCACGGCTTCGGCGGCTGGAACGCCACACCGCTGGTGCGCCGCGCCGCCATCCTGCGCCGCGCGGCCGATGCGCTCGAATCGCGTCTGCCCGAGTTCTGCGGCCTGCTCGTCAAGGAGGCGCACAAGACGCTGGGCGATGCGGTCTCAGAAGTGCGCGAGGCGGTCGACTTCTGCCGCTACTACGCCGACCAGGCCGAAGAACGATTGAACAAGCAACAGTTGCCCGGCCCGACCGGCGAGAGCAACGAACTGCACCTGCATGGCCGCGGCGTCTTCGTCTGTATCAGCCCGTGGAACTTTCCGTTGGCGATCTTCGCGGGCCAGGTGGTGGCCGCACTCGTCGCGGGCAACGCCGTCGCCGCCAAGCCGGCCGAGCAAACGCCCGCCGTCGCGCAACGCTTCGTCGCGTTGCTGATCGAGGCCGGCGTGCCCGCCGATGCACTCGCCCTGTTGCACGGCCCCGGCGAAACCGTGGGCGCCGCGCTCGTGGCCGATGCGCGCACGGCCGGCGTGTGCTTCACCGGCTCGACCGCCGTCGCCAAGATCATCAACCGCACGCTGGCCGCGAAAGACGGCGCCATGGTCCCGCTGATCGCCGAAACTGGCGGCATCAACGCAATGATCGTCGACAGCACCGCGCTGCCCGAGCAGGTGGTCGATGCCGTCGTGCAAAGCGCCTTCCGCTCGGCCGGCCAGCGCTGCTCGGCGCTGCGGCTGCTGTGCGTGCACGAGAGCGTGGCCGATGGCGTGATCGAGATGATTCGAGGCGCACTCCGCGCCTTGACCGTCGGCGACCCGGAACTGCTCCCCACCGATGTGGGCCCGGTTATCGATGCCGAAGCCTTCGACGGCATCGGTGCGCACATCGCGCGCTTGCGCAGCGAAGCCACGTTCATCGGCGAGTCGCCGGTCGCCTCCAGCTTCCCGCGGCTGATCGCGCCCATCGCCTTCGAGCTTCCGTCCATCGCGAGCGTCAAGCAGGAGATCTTCGGCCCCGTGCTGCACGTGGTGCGCTGGGGGGGCGATGTGGGCCAGGTGATCGCGCAGATCAATGCGCTCGGCTACGGCTTGACACTCGGCATCCAGACCCGCATCGACTCCCGCGCCCTGCGCCTGGCCACGGCCGCACGCATCGGCAACGTCTATGTCAACCGCAACATGATCGGTGCCGTCGTCGGCGTGCAGCCCTTCGGCGGCGAAGGCCTGAGCGGCACCGGCCCGAAGGCCGGCGGGCCACACTACCTGTACCGCTTCTGCGCGGAGCAGACGTTGACGATCAACACGGCGGCAGCGGGTGGGAATGCGGCGCTGCTGGCCGGTTTGCATTGAACCCTGCGAGCACGAAGCGGTCTATGCGCTGGGCATGACAGTCCAGTTCTCCAAGACCAACCCGGTGTAGCCCTTGAAATCGGTTTCGTTGCTGGTGACCAGAACCAGTGACACGCTCATCGCATGCGCGGCGATCAACTTGTCGAGTGCGTCACGGCGGCGCTCTTTGACCGCGGCGGCCAGTTCGCCGTAACGCAGCGCCGCTTCTTCGTCGAAGGGCAGAACCGGGATGAAAGTGAGGAGGCGCGTCAACGCGCCGTGCGCTGCTTGTCGTGTGGCGGGATCGCGCTCGACGCCGTGTCGCAGCTCGGCGAAGGTCACGGCCGACATCACCACATCACCTTGGCTGAGCGACGCGAACCGCGCCATCACCTGCGGCGGCTGGCGCTGGATCAGGTGGACGCAGATGTTGGTGTCGAGCATATAGCGCATGGATCAGCGGCTCTTCTTGGCCGGTGCGTTCGACCAGTCGCGCGGTTTTTGCGACTGCGGCTCGCGGCCGTCGGCCATGAAGCCTCGGGGAAAGGCGCCGAAGGCTGCCTCGATGCCCGCCAGGCTTTGCCGTAACACGGGCCGGATCAGCAGCGAGTCGCCTTTGCGCTCAATCTCCACGTCCTGCGCGATGTCGTCGAAAGCCAGTTCCTTTGGAATGCGCACCGCGATCGAATTCCCACTCTTGAACATGCGTGTCAACATTGGAATCTCCTCAATGTGCATACAGTATATACATCGGGTGCTGCCGCACCTGCGCTTGGCCCTTTGCCGCTCGTTCGAATCGTGAGCCCGCGTGGCTACACTGCCCACATGAAATCCATGGCATTCATCGGCGGCGGCAACATGGCCAGCGCCATCATCGGGGGCTTGATCAAGAGCGGGCGGGCGGGGGATTCGATCCTGGTGGTCGATCCCGGTGATGCGCAGCGCGCCAAGCTTGCGGCCGACTTCGGCGTGCGCGTGTTCGCGGCGGCTGACGCTGCGCTGGCCGAAGCAGAGCTGATCGTTTGGGCGGTGAAGCCACAGTTCTTTCAGGCCGCTGCCGCGCCGTGCAAACCGCATGGGGGCGGTGCGCTGCACCTGAGCGTGATGGCCGGTATTCGCAGCGATGCAATCGCGCGCGCTGTGGGTGCCGAGCGCGTGGTGCGTTCCATGCCCAACACGCCGGCGCTGATCGGCGAGGGCATCGCCGGCCTGTTCGCGCGGCCGGCGGTGACGGCCGACGAGCGCTCGCAGATCGAAGTGGTGCTCGCGCCCACAGGCCAAACACTCTGGGTCGCGCGCGAGGAAGATCTGGATGCGGTGACAGCGCTGAGCGGCTCTGGCCCGGCCTATGTTTTCTACTTCGTCGAAGCCATGATGCAAGCCGCGCAAGAGATGGGCTTGTCGGCCGAGCAAGGCAAGCAACTCGCGCTCGCCACCTTCGCCGGCGCGACTTCGCTGGCGCAGGCGTCGGACGATCCGCCCTCGCTGCTGCGCGAGCGGGTCACCTCCAAGGGCGGCACGACTTACGCCGCCCTCACGTCGATGGAAGCGAGCGGCATCAAGGCCGCGTTCGTGCAGGCATTGAAGGCATCGCAGGCACGCGCCAAGGAACTGGGCGACGAGTTCGGCGGCTGAAGTCAAACCGCGTGCGCGAACCATGCGCCGCGCGGCTCAGCGCATGCAAACCCGGCATGGCCGCGTCACGCAAAACCGCGTCCGACGCACCTACAGTCTCGCCCCATGCAGGCCGGCCTGCCGCCTTGCGCCACGAGCGCATCGGCGCGCAACCTGCGCCCGAGCATGACACCCAACGCGAGACTTCCATGAGCTACCTCTCCTACGTCACCCCGACCGCCACCAGCCCGTGGCACACCTATCTGTCGCAAGTCGACCGCGTGCTGCCTTACCTCGGCAACCTGGCGCGCTGGTCCGAAACGCTCAAGCGCCCCAAGCGCGCGCTGATCGTCGATGTGCCGATCGAGATGGACGATGGCAGCGTCGCCCACTTCGAAGGCTACCGCGTGCAGCACAACCTGAGCCGCGGGCCGGGCAAGGGCGGCGTGCGCTATCACCCCGATGTGACGTTGGAAGAAGTCATGGCGCTCAGC
>JAMFRW010000497.1 GCA_026224975.1 Rhodoferax sp.
AACAGGTCGTCGAGATGTTCAAAGCCGACGTCGACGTCGACGTCGAAGGCGACGGTGCAGACGCGCGGCGCCGCTCGAAGCAGCCACGCAGTTCGACGAGCTGACGTTGCTCTAGGAAATTGGCCAACCGGCCTGCCGCGTGCGCCGTCACCCGGTTCACCGCGTTGCCTTTTCGGTCAGGGGAGCCGACAGTTCGTGGTTGGTGATGAAGTCTTCTGGAAGCGCGGGCCCCCAGACATACAGCGAGTCCTCGCCAGGGTGGTCGGCCGCAGGCCATGTGTTGCCGGCCTCGACGAAGTCGATGTCGAACGAATACTCGGCAAAGCTGCCCCACGGGTCGCGCACGTAGCGGAAGTAGTTCGAGCCGAGCACGTGCCGGCCCACGCCCCAGCCTTGCGGGTAGCCGGCTTCGATCATCTGCTGCGTGCCGCGCCCGACCGAATCGATCGAGGACACGCACCAGCTGCTGTGGTGCAGCCCGAGGCCGCCCGACTTGGCCAATGCGATCAGGTGATGGTCGCTGCCGTGCGGGCTGTGCAGGAAGGCGATCACGTCGCCCGACTTGTCCGACAGCCGCAGCCCGAGCACCTCTTCGTAGAAGCGCGTGGCCGCGGGCACGTCGGCGCTGAAGAACAGCACGTGCGACAGGTACAGCGGGCGCACCGGCTGAAGCTTGCTGCGGCTGAGCGATCGGCCCTCGTTGCGGTTCTCGGCCGGGTATTCGCGCGGTGCCGGCTGCGATGGAGACGACTTCTCGGCCACCCGAAGCTGAATCGCCAGGCCGTCCGGCCCTTCGATCCACAGGCCTTCCGCCGGGGCGCCTTCGGGCGCGGCGATCCGCCGGACCTCGCGCTCGGCCAAGTGGCGGTCGAAGCGCTGCGCATCCTCCCCACGAATGCCCAGACTCACCCACAGGAGACGCTTGGACGGGCCCGCGAACACCCGCGCCCAGCGATGCGGGTGGCCGAAGGTGTGCAGCGCAAGCGCAACGCCCTCGTCGCGCACGTCCAGCCCGAAGGCGGTGTAGAAGCGCCGCGCTTCCTCGAGATCGGGCACGCTGAAGACGAATTCGTCGACGGAATGCGCGGCGAGGAAGTCGGCGCGAGGGGTCGTGGCGGTCGCGGTCATCGATGTCTCCGATGCGTTGGGTCAAGGCTGCGCCGCACCGCACTTGTCGGCGGTGTCGCGGGGGCGGAAGTCAGGGCTAGCGGGTCACACGACCTGCTGGCGCTGTGTGCCGAGCACTCCAGCGCTCAAGGTCATCACGTCACCGCGCTTCAGAAACACCGGCGTCGGCTTCACGCCGAGGCCCACACCTTCGGGCGTGCCGGTGATCACGAGGTCGCCAGGCAGCAGTGTCATGAACTGGCTCAGGTAGGAGACGATCTCGGCGACCGGGAAGATCATGTCGGCGGTGCTGCTCTTCTGCTTGACTTCGCCGTTGACGGCGAGTTCGAGTGCGATGGTCTGCGGGTCGGGGAGTTCGTCGGCGGTGACGAGCCACGGGCCGATCGGGCCGAAGCCGTCGAAGCTCTTGCCCTTGCCCCACTGGCCGTTGCGCTTGATCTGCCAGTCGCGCTCTGAGACGTCGTTCGCAAGACAGTAGCCGGCGACATGCGACAGCGCGCTGTGCACCGGCACTCGGCGGGCCAACGTGCCGATCACGAAGCCAAGCTCGATCTCCCAGTCGCCCGCAACAGAGCCCTCGGGCAGTTCGACCGTGTCGTTCGGACCAGCGATGCAGGTCAGTGCCTTGGTGAACACGACCGGCTCCTTCGGGATCTCCAGGCCCGACTCGGCGGCATGCTTGCGATAGTTCAGGCCGATCGCGACGAACTGGCGCGTGCCGGCCACCGGCGGACCGAAGCGAGTGCCTTCCGGGACCAAGGGCATGCGCGTCAGATCGATCGCCGCCAGCGCAGCCAGCTTTGCAGGCGACATCCACTCGGGCGTGAAGTCGGGAATCAGCAGCGACAGATCGCGCGCGTTGCCCTGGGCATCGAGTGCACCCGGCTTCTCGCTTCCGGCGGGGCCATGACGTAGCAGTTTCATTTGAAGTTCCTGAATAGGGGACGGAATGCAGCTCAGAGCGAGCGGGACGGATTGATTCCGGCAATGGCCGGACCGGCAGTCGACGTCTCGGGGCCCTCGCCGAGGAAGTGGGTCTGGCCACGGACCTTCCAAGCCAACACGAACGCGACGGTGCAGGCGATGAGGTACAGCACCATCGGCGCGGAAAGTCCGATGTCTCGCACCAGCCAGGCCAGCACCAGTGGCGTCAGCCCGGTGAAGATGGCCGTGCCGATCGTGTACGGGAAAGCGAAGCCGCTCTGGCGGATCGCCGTCGGGAACAGCGACGAGATCAGCCCCGGCACCAACGCATGGACGCAACCCGATGCCAGCCCGACCACCGCATAGGCATAGGCCAGGCTCA
>JAMFRW010000498.1 GCA_026224975.1 Rhodoferax sp.
CATGCGATCGAGCGCGCCGGGCGCGAAGTTTTCCACCAGCACATCGCAGTACTTTATGAGCTTTTCGAGTACCGCCTTGCCGCTGTGACTCTTGGTGTCGAGCGTGATCGAGCGCTTGTTGTGGTTGAGCATCGTGAAGTAGAGGCTGTCCGCTTCGGGGATGTCGCGCAGCTGCCCGCGCGTCGCATCGCCTTCGCCGGCACGCTCCACCTTGATCACGTCGGCGCCCATCCATGCCAGCAGCTGGGTGCAGGTCGGACCCGACTGCACGTGCGTGAAGTCCAGGATGCGGACGCCGTCCAATGCCTTGCTCATCGAATATCTCCTGAGGCCTGTTCACCCTGGCGGCCGCTCTGTGCCGCCAGGGTGAACAGCCGCGGGATGCACGAGGCACCCGGGGCCGAAGGGCGCCAGCCTATGGCTTGGGACTGTACGCCGCCACCTGCGCCTCGAGGTCGACCAGGCGCTTGCGCAACGCCCGGTCCTCGTTGAAGCGGCTGGTCTCGTCACGGATGACCGCCGCCACCGCCGCCGGCTTGCCATCCGGCGCGTGCAGCATCGCGACGGTGAACGCGATCGACATCGACGTGCCGTCGCGAGGCGCCGCCGGCACGCGCAGCAGCGTCGTGCAGTACTTGGTGACGCCGCTGCGCATCGTCTCGTTGTAGCCGTCCCAGTGACGCTTGCGCAGCCGGTCCGGAATGATCAGGTCGAGCGACTGCCCCAGGGCCTCGTGCTCCGCGTAGCCGAACATGCGCTCGCAGGCCGGATTCCACATCACGATGGCGCCGGCGCCATCGGTGACGACGACGGCGTCGCCGATCGCCGACAACAGCTGCCTCAGGTCGATGGCTTCGGAGGCGGCGAGCATCTCAGACAGCGTTCGCGGCGTGCAGCTTCGCGATGTCGGCGCTGCCGTAGCCGAGCTCGGCCAGCACTTCGTCGGTGTGCTCGCCCAGCAGCGGAGACCCGGTGATCTCGGGCTTCAGGTCCGAGAACTTGATCGGGCTGCCCACGGTCAGGTAGGTGCCGCGTTCCTTGTGCGAGACCTCCGTGATGGTGCCGCTCGCGCGCAACGACGGGTCGTTGGCGAGCTCCTTCATCGTCAGCACCGGTGCGCACGGAATGTCGAACTTGCGCAGGATGTCGACCGCCTCGAACTTGGTCTTGTCCTTGAGCCACTCCTCGATCGTCGCGAAGATCTGCGTGATGTGGGGCTGGCGCGCCTTGGCGGTCTTGTAGTCGGGATCGTCGACCCATTCCGGCTTGCCGATCGCCTTGGCGATGGGCTCCCACGCATGGCCCTGGATCGTGAAGTAGATGTAGGCGTTCGGGTCGGTCTCCCAGCCCTTGCACTTGAGCACCCAGCCCGGCTGGCCGCCGCCGCCGGCGTTGCCGCCGCGCGGCACCACGTCGCTGAAGGTGCCGTGCGGGTACTGCGGGTACTCCTCGAGAAAGCCCAGGCGGTCGAGGCGCTGCTGGTCGCGCAGCTTGACGCGGCACAGGTTGAGCACGCTGTCCTGCATCGACACGGCCACGCGCTGGCCCTTGCCGGTCTGCTGGCGGCCGATGTAGGCCGTCAGGATGCCGATCGCCAGGTGCATGCCGGTGTTGCTGTCGCCGAGCGCCGCGGCGCTGACGGTGGGCGGGCCGTCCCAGAAGCCGGTCGTCGACGCCGCGCCGCCGGCGCACTGCGCCACGTTCTCGTAGACCTTCAGGTCGTCGTAGTGGTGGCCGTCGCTGAAGCCCTTGACCGAGGCGACGATCATCTTCGGGTTCAGCTCCTGGATGCGCTCCCAGGTGAAGCCCATGCGGTCGAGCGCGCCGGGGCCGAAGTTCTCGACCAGCACGTCGCAGTCCTTGATCAGCGTCTCGAGCACCTGCTTGCCTTCGGCCTTCTTCGTGTCCAGGGTCAGCGAGCGCTTGTTGCTGTTGAGCATCGTGAAGTACAGCGCATCGGCGTTCGGGATGTCGCGCAGCTGCGAGCGCGTCACGTCGCCCGAACCCGGGCGCTCGACCTTGATCACGTCGGCACCGAACCAGGCCAGCAGTTGCGTGCAGGCCGGACCGGCTTGCACGTGCGTGAAGTCGATGATCTTGATGCCGGTTAGGGGTTTGGTGGTCATGGGTATCTCCTTGAAATGGCCAGATGAGGCGCTGGGGGAATGCTGGGGGAGTGCTGGAAAAAGCGGGCTCGCTGCGACTACTTCTTCATCGCTGTGGTTTGGGGATTCAGGCTGGTGATGCGGCCGCTCTCGGTGCCTGCCGTCTCGTCGATCACCGCGTTGATCAGTGTCGGGCGGCCGGAGGCGAGGGCTTCGCTCATCGCCTTGTCGAGTTCGTCGGCCGTGGTGGCGTGCACGCCGACGCCGCCGAAGGCCGTCATCAGCATGTCGTAGCGGGCGTTCTTGACGAACACCGTGGGCGCCATGTCGGCGGTGCCGCTGCTGTTCTTGTCGGTGCCGCGGTAGACGCCGTTGTTGTTGAACACGACGATGCAGATCGGCAGGTTGTAGCGGCAGATGGTTTCCACCTCCATGCCGCTGAAGCCGAAGGCGCTGTCGCCTTCCACCGCGATGACTGGCTTGCCGGTGACCACCGCGGCTGCCACCGCGAAGCCCATGCCGATGCCCATGATCCCCCAGGTGCCCACGTCCAGCCGCTTGCGCGGCTCGTACATGTCGACGATGCTGCGCGCGAAGTCGAGCGTGTTGGCGCCTTCGTTGACGAACATCGCATCCGGCCGCGCCTTGACGTGGTCGCGGATCACGCTGAGCGCGCTCTGGAAGTTCATCGGCGAGGGCCGCAGCGCGAGCGTCGCGGCCATCTTGGTGAGGTTCTTGTCCTTGCGCTCGGCGATGGCGCCCAGCCAGCTGGCCGGCGGCTTGGCCCACTCGTTGCCGAGACCGCCCAGCAGCGCCGCGACACAGGAGCCGATGTCACCGATCACTGGCGCAGCGATGGCCACGTTGCTGTCGATCTCGGTCGGCGCGATGTCGATCTGGATGAACTGCTTCGCACCCTTGTCGGCGCCCCAGGTCTTGCCCTTGCCGTGCGAGAGCAGCCAGTTCAGCCGCGCGCCGATCAGCACCACCACGTCGGCCTCGGCCAGCACGTAGGAGCGGGCGGCGGCGGCGCATTGTGGGTGGGTGTCGGGCAGCAGGCCCTTGGCCATCGACATCGGTTGGTAGGGGATGCCGGTCTTCTCGACGAAGGCGCGGATGTCGGCGTCGGCCTGCGCGTAGGCGGCCCCCTTGCCGAGCACGATCAGCGGGCGCTTGGCGCCCTTGAGCAGGTTCAGCGCGCGCTGGATGGCGTCGGGCGCGGGGATCTGGCGCGGCGCCGGGTCGACCACCTTGATCAGCGACTTGCGGCCCTTTTCGGCGTCCATGGTCTGCGCGAACAGCTTGGCCGGCAGATCGAGGTAGACGCCACCCGGGCGGCCCGAGAGCGCCGCGCGGATGGCCCGCGCGATGCCCACACCGATGTCTTCGGCATGCAGAACGCGGAACGCGGCCTTGCACAGCGGCTTGGCGATGGCGAGCTGATCCATCTCTTCGTAGTCGCCCTGCTGCAGGTCCACGATCTCGCGCTCCGAGGAGCCGCTGATCAGGATCATCGGGAAGCAGTTGGTGGTGGCGTTGGCCAGCGCGGTCAGGCCGTTCAGGAAACCGGGCGCCGAGACGGTCAGGCAGATGCCGGGCTTTTGCGTCAGGAAGCCGGCCGCCGCCGCGGCGTTGCCGGCGTGCTGCTCGTGGCGGAACGAGATGACGCGCAACCCCTCGGTCTGCAGCATACGGGTCAGGTCGGTGATGGGGATGCCGGGCAGGCCGAAGACGGTGTCGATGTCGTTCAGCTTGAGCGCGTCGATCAGCAGGTGGAAGCCATCGATCGATTCGCCTGCTTCTGTGTCGTGGGTCATGATGAGATGTCTCTCCGGTTGGGCCTGGCCGTCGGCTCTGGCTTCCATAAGTGATGCAAGAGGTTGTTGGCAGTTATCATAAAAATCCGATATCGATTCCTCCATTGACCTCGGTCAAGATTCGAAAAAAGCGCTGACGACCAACTCAACATGACTCTGCTCGCGAATCACCCCGACAAGAACCTGATCCGCCTGCAGCTCAAGCAAAACGTGGTGCTTCAGGATCTGAGCGACGACGACCGGGCCGAACTCGAACCGCATCTGGTCATCGTCGATGCCCGCAAGGGCGATTTCCTGCAGGCGCAGGGCGTGCGTGAGATGGAGCAGCACTTCATCCTCGAAGGCATCCTGAAGCGCGTGGTGAGCAACACCGAAGGCAAGGAGATGATCCTGAGGTTCGCCGACGAGCGCGACATGGAAACCAGCTATGCCGCCTACCGGCTCGGCACGCCCACGCCGTATGGAACCGTCTGCGTGACAAAGGCGCAAGTGGCCAGCTTGCCGCTCAAGGTGTGGGTCGATTTCCTGAGCAGCCGGCCGGTGCCGAAAGACCGCTTCGAGTTCAGTGTGATGCAGTTGATGAGCGAAATCATGGCCCACACCATCACGCTGCATTTGCTCGATGCCCCCGGGCGCGTGCATCGTTTCATGCGCAAGCACCCGGAGCTGGTCGACCGCATCCCGAGCAAGGAGCTGGCTTCGTACCTCAACCTCTCGGCTGAGACACTGAGCCGGCTGAAGAAGCGCGGCCAGATCTGACTCCATTTGATCGCGCGGGGGAGGCTCACTCGGTCTTGTTCATGTGCTTGCGCCGCATCGGCTTGAGCACGAACCAGGCGAGCAGTGCGGCCGCGGCGTTCATCACGCTGGCCACGATGAAGACCGAATGCCAGCTGCCGGTCGCCGTGGCGAGCACGCTGGAGAGCGGCACTAGCAGCGAGGCCGTGCCTTTGGCGGTGTAGAGCATGCCGGCATTGGCCGCGGCGTACTTGGAGCCGAAGGTGTCGGCGCAGGTCGAGGGGAAGAGGCTGTAGATCTCGCCCCAGGCAAAGAACACCACGCCGGTCAGGATCACGAAGGCGATCGGGTTCTGGCCGAAGTGGTAGAGCGCCAGGATGCCGACGGCTTCGAGCGCGAAGGCGATGAACATCGTCGGCTCACGGCCGATCTGGTCGGAGACCCAGCCGAAGAAAGGCCGCGTGATGCCGTTGAGCACCCGGTCGATGGCGAGCGCAAAGGTGAGCGCCGGCAAGATGAGGCCCATGATGTTGACCGGTGTGTCGCCGATCTTGAAGTCCTTGGCGATAGGGCCGAGTTGCGCCGTGGCCATCAGGCCGCCGGCCGCCACCATCACGAACATCGCATACATCACCCAGAAAACCGGCGTGCGCACGATCTCCATCGGGCTGTAGTCGCGCTTGGCCTGCTGGACCGAGATCTCGGTCGACTTCTTGGGATGCGCCGGTGCACGCGTCAGGCCCCAGGAGATCAGGAACACGATCAGCCCTTGGCCGATGCCGAAGTACAGAAATGCCGCTTCGTAGCCATCCGATTTGATGAAGGCCGAGATGGGCACGATGGTGAGCGCCGAGCCGGCGCCGAAGCCGGCGGCGGTGAGGCCAGCGGCCAGGCCGCGGCGGTCCGGAAACCACTTGAGCGCGTTGCCCACACAGGTGCCGTAGACCGCACCGGCGCCCACACCGCCGACCGCTGCCGCGACGTAGAGCAGCGCGAGAGAATCGGCGACCGAATTGATCATCCAGCCGGCGGCGCAGAGAATGCCGCCGACCAGCACCACGGGCCGCGGCCCGAATTTGTCGACCAGGTAGCCTTCGATCGGCACCAACCAGGTTTCGGTCAGCACGAAGATGGTGAAGGCCACCTGAATCGCGGCGCGGCTCCAGCCGTGCTTGTCGGCGATCGGGTTGACGAAGAGGGTCCAGCCGTATTGCAGATTGGCGATCATCGCCATGCACACGATGCCCATCAAAAGCTGTCCCCACCGGTAGGCGGGGCTGTGGACCGAAATCCCCGGGGAGGCGACTCCGGCGGGGTTTGGAATGGCGGCGGACGGATGACTCATGGCGAACCCTTGTCTCGTTGTGTGGATCGGTGGGGGGCGATGGCGATTCGGCATCGGCGTGGAGGTGTGCGCGCTCGCCGCGCCCACCTCCGAATGACCTGAATCGCTACGGGATTCAATGTCCGAGTGTTGGCCCGCAAAACTCTTGACGCGCGTCAACTTCCAAAAAATGGGCATGCTCGTTGTCCCTAGTGCGGCGTGAGTCTTGCGCGACAAGCGATCGAAGTGATCGATTCGAACGCGCGAATCCAGCGTTGCAAAGAAACTTCGAATTGGCTTGACGATCGCAATTTGCAGCCCCTACACTTCGCTCCGCTCCGGGGTGCACTGTGTGCTGAGATGGCAATTTGCCGAACCCGACGAACTTGATCCGGTTAATACCGGCGGAAGAAGAGCCGATCGTTGTCTGATGGGGTGTTGCGGTCATGGCATGAAGCCGTGTCCGACAAATCCCAGAGCACTTTCCGGAGCATCTGTTGGCCCACCGGAAAAGGATGCTCTGATGAATGCCCCCGAGAAGTTCGACCCCGCCGCGCTGGAAACTTCCACGCTCACGTTTGCCGATCGCCTGGCGCAAACGCGCGAACCCTTCCCTGCCTCGAAGAAGGTCTACGCCCACGGCAACGTGCATGCAGATCTACGCGTGCCGATGCGCGAGGTGCTGCTGACCAATGGCGAAGCCGTGTCGCTCTACGACACCTCGGGGCCGTACACCGAACCCGCTGCGAGCATCGACGTTCGCCAGGGATTGGCGGCCTTGCGCGCCCCGTGGATCGCCGCTCGTGGCGACACCGAAGGCTACGGAGGCCGCGCGCCGCAAGCACTCGACGAAGGCGCCAGGCACGAGGCGCGCGATGCCGAGCGGCTGGCCGCGTTGCGCCTGGAGGCGGCTGCCTTGCAGCGTGCGCCGCGCCGCGCCAAGAGCGGTGCCAACGTCACGCAGATGCACTACGCACGCCGCGGCATCGTCACGCCTGAGATGGAATTCGTCGCCATCCGCGAGAACGGCAAGCGTGAATGGATGGCCGAATACCTGGCCGATGCCTCGCGTGAGAAGCGGCTGCAGGGCAACCCCATGGGCGCGCAGATCCCGCGCATCGTCACGCCCGAATTCGTGCGCGACGAAGTGGCCCGCGGCCGCGCCATCATCCCGGCCAACATCAACCACCCCGAGGTCGAGCCGATGGCGATCGGGCGCAATTTCCTCGTCAAGATCAACGCCAACATCGGCAATTCGGCGGTCACTTCGAGCATCGACGAAGAGGTGGAAAAACTCGTGTGGGCGATCCGCTGGGGTGCCGACAACGTGATGGATCTGAGCACCGGCAAGAACATCCACACCACCCGAGACTGGATCGTGCGCAACTCGCCGGTGCCCATCGGCACGGTGCCGATCGACCAAGCCTTGGAGAAGGTGGGCGGCGTGGCCGAAGACCTCACCTGGGCGATCTTCAGGGACACGCTGATCGAGCAGGCCGAGCAGGGCGTGGACTACTTCACCATCCACGCCGGCGTGCGGCTGGCCTTCATCCACCTCACCGCGCAGCGCCGCACCGGCATCGTCTCGCGCGGCGGCTCGATCATGGCCAAGTGGTGCATCTCGCATCACCGGGAGAGCTTTCTCTACACCCACTTCGAAGACATCTGCGACATCATGAAGGCCTATGACGTGAGCTTTTCGCTCGGCGATGGCCTGCGGCCGGGCTCGGGCGCCGATGCCAACGACGAAGCGCAATTCGCCGAGCTGCACACGCTGGGCGAGCTCACGAAGGTCGCCTGGAAGCACGATGTGCAGACCATGATCGAAGGCCCCGGCCACGTGCCCATGCACCTGATCCAGGCCAACATGGAAGAGCAGTTGAAGCACTGCGGCGAAGCCCCGTTCTACACGCTCGGGCCGCTCACGATCGACATCGCGCCCGGCTACGACCACATCGCCAGCGCCATCGGCGCGGCCATGATCGGCTGGTTCGGCACGGCGATGCTGTGCTATGTGACGCCCAAGGAGCACCTGGGGTTGCCCGACCGCGACGACGTGAAAGCGGGCATCGTCGCCTACAAGATCGCAGCCCACGCGGCCGACATCGCCAAGGGTCACCCGAGCGCGCGGGCACGTGACGACGCGCTCTCGAAAGCGCGCTTCGAGTTCCGCTGGCACGACCAGTTCAACCTCAGCCTCGACCCTGACACCGCGCGTGATTTCCATGATGAGACGCTGCCCAAGGATTCGAGCAAGGAGGCGCACTTCTGCTCCATGTGTGGCCCGAAGTTCTGCTCGATGAAGATCACGCAGGAGGTGCGCGACTATGCGGCGGCCAAGGGCTTGACCGACGAGGCGGCGTTGGCGGATGCGCTCGATGCCAAGTCGGAGGAGTTTCGGCGGGCGGGTGGGGAGATCTACATACCGATTCATCCGCATGCAGGCGATGCGGTGGAGGCCAAGAGGCCAGCAGAGAGGGCCTGAGCAGTGGGCGCATCGGACTTCGACATGCCCGCCGGCCAACGCATCGGCATCGCTGGTGCCGGCCTGCTCGGGCGATTGCTCGCATGGCGGCTGGCGGGCCTCGGACATGCGGTGACGGTGTTCGACCCGGCGAACGGGCCCACCGATCGCGGTGACGCTGCCGGGTGGACGGCGGCGGGCATGCTCAGCCCGTGGGCCGAGCTCGAATGTGCCGACGATCGAGTCGCGCAGCTCGGCCTGCGCTCGCTCGACCTGTGGGCCAGCATCGTCGCCGAGCTGCAGCAGCCGGTGCACTTCGAACGCGAGGGCAGCCTGCTGCTGGCGCACCGCAACGACCTCGGCGCGGCGCAGCGGCTGGTCGGCTTGCTGCAATCGAAGATGCCTTCGGGCCACGCGCCATGTGCGCTCTCGGCCGATCGCTTGAGCGAGCTGGAACCGGCAGTCCACGGACCGACGCATGCCTGGCTGCTCGAAGGCGAAGGCCAGATCCACACGGTGCAGGCGATGGCCGCGCTGGCCGAAGGTGCGACGCAGCGGGGTGTGCAATGGCGTTGGGGCCATCGTGCGCAAGAGGTGGTGCCGGGCCGCATCGATGGCGAGCGCTTCGAGAGGGTGTTCGATGTGCGCGGCGTCGGTGCTCGGCGTGCGCTGGATGTGCCTGGAGAAGGCGAAGGGCGAACGCCGCTGCTCCACGATGGCGCATCGGCAATTGCATCGCAAGTTCGCGGCGTGAGGGGCGAAATCCTGTGGCTCCACGCGCCCGGCCTCGTACTGCATCGCCCGCTGCGCCTGATGCATCCGCGCTCGCGGGTCTACCTCGTGCCGCGTCCCAATGACATCGTGGTGGTCGGCGCAAGCGAGATCGAGTCCGAGGACCGTTCGCCGATCTCGGTGCGCACGCTGCTCGGCCTGCTCAGCGCGGCGCACAGCGTGCTGCCCGAACTGGCCGAAGCGCGGCTGGTGCACACCGAAACCAACCTGCGCCCGGCCTTGCCCGACAACCTGCCGCACATCGAATCGCAGCCCGGCTTCACGCGCATCAACGGCCTCTTCCGCCACGGCTGGCTGATCGCGCCGGCCCTGGTGGAAGAGGCCTTGCAAGGCGCGGCACTCACACGCCGCACGAACGAAACGACCCCATGAACACACGCGGCCAAGAGATCACCGTGAACGTCAACGGCCAGGCCCACACGCTGCTGGCATCGATGACACTGGATGCGCTGGCCGATCACCTCGGCCATGCACCCGATGCAGTCGCGACCGCCGTGAACGGCGAGTTCGTCGCACGTTCGCAGCGCCACGAGCATGTGCTGCAAGAAGGCGACCACATCACCTTCTTCCAACCCATCGTCGGAGGCTGACATGACCACACACACCGCCCCCGCCACCCCGACCTCCGCTCGCACTGAGCCTGTATCTCCGATCGCCCTGAGCCTGTCGAAGGGAGTGCCCGCACCACAGCGCCACGAAAAACCGCCCTTCACCCTCGCCGACGTCCCACTCACCAGCCGCTTCCTCCTGGGCACCGCCGGCTACCCCTCCCCGCAAATCCTGCGCGAAGCCATAGACGCCTCCGGCGCGCAAGTGATCACCCTCGGGCTCAAGCGCCAACTCGCCGCCAGCGGCGGCGACAACGGCTTCGTAGCGATCATCCGCGCCAGCGGCGCACGCCTGCTCCCCAACACCGCCGGTTGCCGCACGGCGCGCGAGGCCGTCACGCTGGCGCACATGGCGCGAGAGCTGCTCGGTACGCACTGGATCAAGCTCGAAGTGGTGGGCGACGAACACACGCTGCAGCCCGACCCGTGGGAGCTGGTGATTGCCGCCACACAGTTGGTGCGCGATGGCTTCGAGGTGTTTCCGTACTGCACCGACGATCTGGTGAGTGCGCAGCGGCTGGTCGATGCCGGCTGCCGCATCCTCATGCCCTGGGGCGCGCCCATCGGCTCGGGCCAGGGGCTGCTCAACCCGTGGGCTCTGCGCACGCTGCGGGCACGCTTGCCCGATGTCACGCTGATCGTCGATGCGGGTATCGGTGCGCCCTCGCACGCGGCGCAGGCGATGGAGCTGGGCTTCGATGCGGTGCTGCTCAATTCGGCCGTGGCGCAGGCGGCCGATCCGGTCGGCATGGCGCATGCCTTCGGCCTGGCGATCGAAGCGGGGTGGCTCGGGCATCTGTCCGGCTTGCTCGCGCCGCAAGGCATGGCGGTCGCGTCCACACCAGTCGGCGGGCGGCCGTTCGAGATATGAAGTCCACCGACGAAGTCCAGCGGACAGGTCATGCCGATGAGAGCACTGGCATGAAAACCGACCGCGCGCGACCCCGCCCCATCGTCTGGAGCATCGCCGGCTCCGACAGCGGCGCCGGTGCCGGCATCCAGGCCGATCTGCGCGCCTTCGACATCTTCGACGTGCACGGCTGCACCGCCATCGCGGCGATCACGGCGCAGAACTCGGTGGGCGTCACTCGCATGGAGCCGGTGGCCACCGGCTTGCTCGATGCACAACTCGCCGCGCTCGCCAGCGATCTGCCACCGCAGGCCATCAAGACGGGCATGCTGGGCAGCGTGGAGAACCTGCGCTGTGTGGTCGCGTGGGTCGATCGGCTGCGAGATTCAGATGAAGGCGAGGGCGTGGGGCTGGTCGTCGATCCGGTCTGGCGCGCGAGCACAGGTGCCACGCTGGTCGATGAAGCGCTGCGCCGGGCGATGCTCACCGAGCTGATCCCGCGCGCCACCGTGCTCACGCCCAACCGCGCCGAGGCGGCGTGGCTGCTGGGCTGGGATGCGCGCGTGATGGACGAAGCCGGCCGCGTCGAAGCAGCGGCGGCCGCACTGCGAGCACTCGGCGCAGAGGCGGTGGTCATCACCGGCGGCGATGCGGAGACGGCCCGATCGTTCGACTGGATGAGCACGCTCGAAACTCGCGGCTGGCTCTCACTGCCACGCGTGCACACACCGCACCACCACGGCAGCGGCTGCGTGTTTGCCGCGTCCACGGCGGCCGCTTTGGCGCTCGGTTTTTGCACCGCCGATGCGATCATCATCGCCAAGATGAGCGCCACGCAAGCCGTGCGCGGTGGGCGCGCCGCAGGGCAGGGCGCGGGGGCGGTCAGGCCGCGGCGTGGCTTCGGGCTTCAGCCGGATCTGCTGCCGTCTCTCAGCGACACCACCGCCGATCCCGCTCCCGCATTCGCGCCGGTCGCCAACCAGCAACTTGGCCTCTATGTGATCGTGGACAGCGCAGAAGCGGTCGAGCGCGTGCTGAAGGCGGGCGTGCGCACGGTGCAGCTGCGCATCAAGCAGGACGCCGATGCCTCGCTCCGGGCCGAGCAGTTGTCGCCTGCAGAACTCTCCCACGAAGTCCGTCGCAGCGTGCAAGCCGCGCGCGCCGTCGATGCGCAGCTCTTCGTCAACGACCACTGGCAACTCGCGATCGAACACGGCGCTTATGGCGTTCACCTCGGCCAGGAAGATGTGGCCGACGCCGACCTGGCCGCGATCCGGCGCGCCGGCCTGCGCCTCGGTCTGAGCACACATTGTTATTGGGAGGTCAGCCGCGCCCATGCGCTCACGCCCAGCTACATCGCCTGCGGCCCGATCCACCCGACCACCACCAAGGCGATGCCGTGGCTGCCGCAGGGCGCCGGCAACCTGGCCTATTGGTGCCGGGTGCTGCGCGAGCCGGTGGTGGCCATCGCCGGCATGGACGCGGCCCGCGCACACGAGGCAGTGCGCTGCGGCGCGGCCGGCGTGGCGGTGCTGCGCGGCGTGGCGCAGACGAGCGATCCTGAGCGCGTGATCGGGAGTTATGCGCAGGCGATGCAAGCCGGTGCCGAGGCCGAGCCGCTGCCCGCGCCCGAGCTGCCACGGCGCACGTTCCCGGCGTCCACCAGCCGGAGGACAACGCCTCGCTGAGGCGCTCATTGCGTGATCGCGCGGGTGCGGCCAGCGCGCAAAATATCGGCCCGCTGTCACCCCTGCGCGCTCCATGAAACGAATCTACCTGGCCGGACCCGACGTGTTCTTCCACGCTGCGTCGCTCCACTTCGACGAACTCGAAGCGCGCTGTGCCGCCCATGGCCTGCAAGGCGTGCGGCCTTCCGATGGCGGGCTCTCGCAAGGCGGTCTCTTGCAAAACGCAGGTGGCAGCGGTGACGAGATCGCCGAGCGCATCTACCGCAGCAACCTCGACCTCATCCGCAGTTGCGATGCGCTGCTCGCCAACCTCATGCCGTTTCGCAACCCGATCGAACCCGACAGCGGCACCGTCTTCGAACTTGGCATGGCGGTCGCGCTCGGCAAGCCGGTGGCCGGCTTCGTAGCGAACTGCGCCGAGCGCTACGAGTACAAGGTGGCGCAGCACTGCGGCTTGCAGCGCGCGCCCGACGGCTCGGCCTGGGACCAGGTCTTCGGCTTCATGATCGAGGAATTCGCCCAGCCGATGAATCTGATGCTGGCGCGCTCCACGCCGCTCTTCGAGACCTTCGACGACGCACTCGCCGACCTCGTGCTCCGCTTGAATAAACCCACCCCCGAAGCGCCTTCGGCGCTCTCCCTCTAGGGGGGCGACCCCACCGGACCGGCAGAGCCGGATCCGCGGCGTCTGCTTGGAACGGCGCCCCCTCGTCACAACAGCTTGTCTTCCTTCGCGTCGATACAGGAAAACCCCGGGCTTCTGGCGCAACAAAGTACATGTTGTCGGCTGCGCAGTACCAAAAGCGCCATGACGATACGTCTATCTTTCGCTGCGTGGATGAGCCTTCCGGCGTTCCATCACTTTGCGCACAACGAGGAGACACCAACATGACAAGCAAAACCGCCATCGCCCTGGCCATGGGCCTGCTGGCTGCCACGGCCGCTTCCGCCGCCGATCTGGTCATCGCCACCGTGAACAACGGCCACATGATCGAGATGCAAAAGCACACCAAGGATTTCGAGAAGGCCAACCCCGGCATCACGCTCAAGTGGGTGACGCTCGAAGAGGGCACGCTGCGCCAGCGCGTCACGACCGACATCGCGACAAAGGGCGGCCAGTTCGATGTGATGACCATCGGCCTCTATGAAGCGCCGATCTGGAGCAAGAAGGGCTGGCTCACCGAGATCAAGACCGACGCCGCCTATGACGTGGACGACTTGCTGCCTGCCATCCGCAGCGGCCTCTCGCTCGACGGCAAGCTCTACGCAGCCCCGTTCTACGGCGAAAGCTCGATGACGATGTACCGCGATGACCTGGTCAAGGCCAAGGGCCTGACGATGCCGTCGAACCCGACCTGGGCGCAGATGGCCGACATCGTCAGCAAGATCCATGATCCGGCCAAGGGCGTCTACGGCCTGTGCCTGCGCGGCAAGCCGGGCTGGGGCGACAACATGGCCTTCCTCACGACCATGATCAACACCAATGGCGGCCAGTGGTTCGACATGAACTGGAAGCCGCAGATCGACACCAAGCCCTGGCACGACGCGATCAACATGTACGTCGACCTGATGAAGAAGTACGGCCCGCCCGGCGCTTCTGCCAACAGCTTCAACGAGAACCTCGCGCTCTTCAACGAAGGCAAGTGCGGCGTGTGGATCGATGCCACCATCGCGGCTTCGTTCGTCAGCGATCCCAAGCAATCGAAGGTGGCCGACAAGGTCGCGTTCGTGGCTGCGCCGGTCGCCGTCACGCCCAAGGGCGCAAACTGGCTGTGGTCGTGGAACCTGGCGATTCCTGCCTCTTCGAAGCAGCCGGAAGCGGCGCAGAAGTTCATCACCTGGGCCACGTCGAAGGAGTACATCAATCTGATCGCCAAGGCCGATGGCTGGCACGCTGTGCCGACCGGCACGCGCAAGTCGACCTACGCCAACGCCGAGTTCCAGAAGGTCGCGAAGTTTGCCGTCGAAGAGAAGAAGGCGATCGATTCGGCCAATCCGAACGACAGCACCTTGCCGAAGTCGCCGTACGTCGGCGTGCAGTACGCGGCCATCCCCGAGTTCCAGGCGATCGGCCTGGCAGTGGGTCAGCAGATGAGCGCGGCACTCGCCGGCAAGGTCACGGTCGATCAGGCACTGAAGACCTCGCAGACCGCCGCCGAGCGTGAGATGACCAAGGGTGGGTACTACAAGAAGTGAGCCCACGGTAGCCACACGGCTCCCTCCCCCGGTGGGGGAGGGTTGGGGGCGGAGCGGGGCTTTCGAGCCGCGCATGCGGCGAGCCCGCGCAGCGGTCTGGGCCTGCAAGCCCAGACGCGCCCTGCAAGGGGGGGCTGCGTGACGAACTCCAGTCGATCTCCGTCGCTCCCCATTCCGACCTTCCTCCAAAGGGGAAGGGGCAACTCAGAGGCCCAGACACCATGTCCCGTTTCCTGCCCCGCGCGCTGATGGCGCCAGCGGTCGTCACGCTGTTCGCGTGGATGATCGTCCCGTTGGTGATGACGATTTATTTCGCCTTCATCCACTACAACCTCAACCAGCCCGGCGAGCACGGTTTCGTCGGACTGGAGAACTTTCGCTACTTCATCACCGACCCGGACTTCTGGCCCTCGGTGCTGCAGACGATCGAGCTGCTCGGCTGGGTGATCATCATCACCGTCGTGCTGGGCGTGGGCCTGGCGCTGCTGATCAACGACCCGTTCCCGGGCCAGGGCATCGTGCGTGTGCTGCTGATCTCGCCCTTCTTCGTGATGCCCACGGTCAACGCGCTGCTGTGGAAGCACATGATGATGAACCCCATCTACGGGGTGCTCGGCAAGGTCTGGGCCTTCTTCGGCGCGACGCCGATCGACTGGATGACGGACTTCCCGCTGATGTCGGTGATCATCATCCTGAGCTGGCAGTGGCTGCCGTTTGCGTGCCTGATCTTCATCACCGCGCTGCAGTCACTCGACCGAGAGCAGATGGAAGCTGCGCGCATGGACGGCGCGACCAAGCTGCACCAGTTCTGGTACTTGACGCTGCCGCATCTGGGCCGCTCGATCGCCGTCGTCGTGATGATCGAGATGATCTTCCTGATGAGCGTGTTCGCCGAGATCTTCACCACCACCAGTGGCGGCCCCGGCAACGAGAGCACCAACCTCGCCTTCCTCATCTACAAGCAGGCGCTGATGAACTTCGACGTGGGCGTGGCCTCGGCCGGCGCGCTCTTCGCGGTGGTGCTCGCCAACATAGCGGCGGTGTTCCTGATCCGCATGGTCGGCAAGAACCTGGATTGATCACATCATGAGCAAAAAAGCACCTTTTCCTCTGGTACGGACGATCGCGGCGTGGGGCTTGTCGCTGCTGATCTTCTTCCCGCTGTTCTGGCTTGGCATCACCGCCTTCAAGACCGAGGGCCAGGCGATCGCCGGCGACCTGATCTTCTCGCCCACGCTCTCGAGCTTCGTCGAGGTGCAGGCCCGCAGCGACTACCTGCACTACGCCAAGAACTCGCTGATCACGAGCATCGTCTCGACCATCCTCGGCCTCTTGATCGCCGCACCCGCCGCGTATTCGATGGCCTTCTTTCGCACCAGGAAGACCCGCGACATCCTGATGTGGATGCTCTCCACCAAGATGATGCCGGCCGTCGGCGCGCTCGTGCCGGTCTATGTGCTGTGCCAGAGCGCCCACCTGCTGGACACGCGCTTCGCGCTGATCGTCGTGTTCATGCTCAGCAACCTGCCGTTGATGGTGTGGATGCTGTATTCGCACTTCAAGGACATCCCGCCCGAAATCCTGGAGGCCGCGCGCATGGACGGCGCGACGCTGGCCTCCGAGTTTCGCCATGTGATCCTGCCGCTGGCCATGGGCGGCATCGCCTCCACCGGCCTGCTGTGCCTGGTGCTGGCCTGGAACGAGGCGTTCTGGTCGCTCAATCTCACCGCGGCCAACGCGGGCACGCTGGCCGCGCTGATCGCGTCGTATTCCAGCCCCGAAGGCCTGTTCTGGTCGAAGCTGTCGGCCGCCTCCGTGCTGGCCATCGCGCCCATCGTCGTCTTCGGCTGGTTCAGCCAGAAGCAGCTCGTGCAGGGCCTCACGTTCGGCGCGGTCAAGTAAAAGGAAAGATCCAAATGACGTTCCTCCAGCTCAAGGGCATCGAGAAGCAGTTCGGCGAGGTCAAGACGATCAAGGGCATCGACCTGTCGATCGCCCGCGGCCAGTTCACCGTGTTCGTCGGCCCGTCCGGCTGCGGCAAGTCGACGCTGCTGCGCCTGATCGCCGGTCTCGAGACGCTGTCCGCCGGCAGCATCACGCTGGACGGTCGCGACATCACGCGGCTGCCTTCGGC
>JAMFRW010000067.1 GCA_026224975.1 Rhodoferax sp.
GGTCGCACTTCGGACGCGCGGCTCATCGCAACGTCGAGCATGGTGTTGATGGTGGGCTGCGCGGCGGTCATCGGCAGCGGCACGGCGCTGTTTCTGCATCCGCTGCTGCATGTGCTGGGCGCGAGTGGCGAGACCGAGCGGTTGGCGGCGCGCTACCTCGGCGTCACCGTGCATTCGCTGCCGCTGCTGGGCATCGGCATGGCCGGTTCGGCGCTGCTGCGATCGATCGGCGACGCGCGGCGTTCGATGACGGTGACACTCGGCGCCGCGGCCGTCACCGCGGTGCTCGACCCGATCCTGATCTTCGGCCTGCACATGGGACTCGATGGCGCGGCGGCCACCGCCGTGATCTCGCGCGTGATGCTCGCGGCGGTCGCCATGAACGGCGTGATGCGCGCCCACAAGATGCTGGGGGCTTTCGAACGCCCGCGCCTGCTGGCCGATGCGCGCAAGCTCGCCGTCGTGGCCGGACCTGCGGTGCTGAGCAACCTCGCCACGCCGGTCGCCACCGCCTTCGTCACCCACAGCATCGCGCAGTTCGGGCATTCGGCCGTGGCCGGGCAGGCGACGATCGACCGGGTCACGCCGGTCGCCTTCGGCCTGGTCTTTGCGCTGAGCGGTGCGGTCGGCCCGATCCTGGGGCAGAACCTCGGCGCGCGGCGTTATGGGCGGGTGCGCGAAGGATTGAGGCAGAGCCTGCTGTTCATGATCTGCGCGGTGGCGTTCTCATGGTCGATCCTGGCGCTGTCGCAATCGCTGCTGATCCGCGCGTTTTCGCTCTCGGGCGATGCGGCGGTGCTGATGCACGCGTTCTGCTCCTGGCTCGCGGGCAGCTTCTTCTTCGTCGGCTCGCTGTTCGTCGCCAACGCCGCGTTCAACAACCTCGGCCGACCGCTCTGGTCGGCGAGCTTCAACTGGGCACGCGCCACGTTGGGCACCATCCCGTTTGCCTGGTGGGGCAGCCGCTACGGGCCGATCGGCGTGCTGGCCGGGCAGGCGCTGGGCTCGGCGATCTTCGGTTCGCTGGCGATGTTCACCGCGTTTCGGCTCACACGCCGATTAGGCACGCCGGGGCATCCGGCACCGGCCGAATCGGTGAACGGGCCGTTGACGGAGCCGGTGGCCGATGCGGTGGAAGTGCCGCCTGCGGCGAGCAGCTCGGCGGTAGCGCCACTGGTGGCGTTGGCGGCGCTGCCGGTGGATGGCGACCTGTCCGCGCCCCGTTCGGGCTGAGCCTGTCGAAGCCTGCCCACGCAGCACGCACCCAGCCGGGATTCCTCCCGTGCCTCCCCACCCACAGCAGTAGCAGAATGCACCGAGCGGCCGGTATGCACTGACCACAACAACAAGACGGAGCAAGCCATGCATGCATCGGTAGACGAGTTGCGGCGGGAGAGGATAGCCACGGTGCTGGAACTCGCCGCGCAGCGGGTGCCAACCACACAGCAAGCGGCAGTCGAAACCTTCGCGCGTGAGTACTTCCGCCAGGTCGACCCCGATGACCTGGAGGCGCGCACGCCCGAAGACCTGCTCGGCGCCATGCTCTCGCACTGGCAGTTCGGCGCCACGCGCGCACCGGGCGCGGCCAAGGTGCAGGTGCTGAGCCCGACGATCGCCGAGAACGGTTGGGATTCTCGCCATTCGGTGATCGACATCGTCAACGACGACATGCCCTTCCTCGTGGACACAGCCACGATGGAAATCAACCGCCAAGGCCTCTCGCTGCACCTCATCGTGCACCCGATCTTCGCGGTGGCGCGAAATGCGGCGGGGCACCTGGTGTCGCTAGACGCGCCGCATGCCACGCCGTCATCGCCGCCCGACATCAAGCGCGAATCGTGGATGCACATCGAGGTCGATCGGCTCGTCGATCCCGATCAGCGCGCGCAGTTGCTGGCCGGCATCGAAGGCGTGCTGGCCGATGTGCGCGCCGCCGTCACCGACTGGAAGCCGATGGTCGCGCGCCTGCACGAAGTGATCGCCGCGCTGGCCGAGCCGCCGGCCTCTGTGCCCGCCGAAGAAGCCGCCGAAGACCGCGCCTTCCTGCAGTGGCTGGCCGACGACCACCTCACGCTGCTCGGCTACCGGCAGCACGATCTGGTCACCGAGAACGGTGCCGACACGCTGCGCTTCACGCCCGGTAGCGGCCTGGGCTTGCTGCGCGAACGCGAGCACGAAAAGGCATCGGCGAGCTTCTGGGCATTACCGCCCCAGGCCCGGGCGCTGGCGCGTTCACCCTCGCCTTTGCTTGTCGTCACCAAGGCCAACACGCGCTCGACGGTGCACCGGCCGGGCTACACCGATTACGTGGGCATCAAGCGCTACGACGCCGCGGGCGCGGTGATCGGCGAGCATCGTTTCATCGGCCTCTTCACCTCGTCGGCCTACGCCGCACGGCTGGCCGAAACGCCCATCCTGCGGCGCAAGACCGACGCCATCGCGCGCCGCGCCGGCCTGCCCGAAGGCGGTCACCTGGCCAAGGCGCTGCACCACATCCTCGAGACCTTTCCGCGCGACGACCTGTTCCAGATGCCGGACGCCGAGCTGTACGACACGGCCCTCGGCATCCTCGCGCTCGGCGAGCGCCAGCGGCTGCGGCTCTTCGTCTGGCGCGACCCGTTCGACCGCTTCGTCTCCTGCCTGGTCTACGTGCCGCGCGAGGCGTACTCCACCGACCTGCGCATCAAGTTTCAGCGCCTCCTCATGACGGCGTTTGCCGGTACGCAGGCCGATTTCGACGTGCAGGTGAGCGACACCAGCCTGGCGCGCATCCACTTCACCGTGCGCACCACGCCGGGCGCCCTGCCCGAATTCGACGCCAAGGAGATCCAGGCGAAGCTCGCCAGCACCGCGCGGCGCTGGGACGACGAGTTGCGCGATGCACTCGTCGATGCCGATGGCGAAGCGCGCGGCATCGTGCTGTTCAAGCGCTGGGCCGCGACCTTCCCGTTGGCCTACCGCGAACGCCACAGCGCCCGCGCCGCGGTGCCCGATGTGCACAAGCTCGCCGCCCTGTCGCCGGAGAACCCGCTCGCACTCGCGCTGTACCGCCCACTCGGCGCGGTCTATGGCTCGCTCGGCTTCAAGGTGTATCGCCTGGGCGACCCGATCGTGCTGAGCGACAGCCTGCCGATGCTCGAACACATGGGCGTGCGCGTACTCGGCGAGCACAGCTATCGCCTTGACGTGAGCCGGCTCGATTCGACGAGTGACAGAAGCATGGCCGCCCTCGCCGTGCACGACTTCGAACTCATTGCCGACTTCGCCGAGACCATCGACCCGGCACGCCTGGCCAGCCTCTTCGAAGACACCTTTGCCAAGGTCTTTCGCGGTGAAGTCGAGAACGACGACTTCAACCGCCTGGTGCTGCTCGCAGGCCTCTCGGCCGACGAGATCGTGGTGCTGCGCGCCTACGCCAAGTACCTCAAGCAGATCGGCTTTGCGCTTTCGCAGGCGACCATCGAAGCCACGCTCACCACCCACCCGCAGATCGCGCGCATGCTGGTGCGATTGTTCAAGCTGCGGCTTTCGCCCACCGAGCGCGACGAACAAGGCGCCACCTCGCAAGTCAACGCGGTGAACAAGGCGCTGGAGCGTGTGACCAACCTCAGCGACGACCGCGTGCTGCGCCAGCTTCTCGCGCTCATCAAGGCCACCCTGCGGACCAACTTCTGGCGCACCGGCATCGGCCATTCCGGCGCGCCGGACGCGCCCGGCAAGCGCCGCACGTATGTGAGCTTCAAGCTCGATTCCAGTCAGGTGCCGGGCCTGCCCGAACCCAAGCCGCTGTACGAGATCAGCGTGTACTCGACGCGCTTCGAAGGCATTCACCTGCGCGGCGGCAAGGTGGCCCGCGGCGGGCTGCGCTGGTCGGATCGGCCGGATGACTTTCGCACCGAAGTGCTCGGGCTGGTGAAGGCGCAGATGGTGAAGAACACCGTGATCGTGCCGGTGGGTTCGAAGGGCGGTTTCGTGCTGAAGAAGGCCCCGCCGTCTTCCGACCGTGATGCCTTCATGAAAGAAGGCGTGGCCTGTTATCAGGACTACCTGCGCGGCCTGCTGGACGTGACGGACAACCTCGTGGCCGGCGCCGTGGTGCCGCCACCGCAAGTCGTGCGGCTGGACGCCGACGACCCTTACCTCGTGGTCGCGGCCGACAAGGGCACGGCCACCTTCTCCGACTACGCCAACGCCATCAGCGCCGAATACGGCCACTGGCTGGGCGATGCCTTCGCGTCAGGCGGCAGCGTGGGCTACGACCACAAGGGCATGGGCATCACCGCGCGCGGCGCTTGGGAGAGCGTCAAGCGGCACTTCCGCGAGATGGGCACCGACATCCAGACGACCGAGTTCACCGTGGCCGGCGTGGGCGACATGTCGGGCGATGTGTTCGGCAACGGCATGCTGCTCTCGAAGCACATCCGCCTCATCGCGGCCTTCGACCACCGGCACATCTTCATCGACCCGGCGCCCGATGCCGCCACCACCTTTACCGAACGCGAGCGGCTCTTCAAGTTGCCGCGGTCATCGTGGGCCGACTACGACGCCGCGCTGATCTCCGAAGGCGGCGGCATCTGGGCGCGCAGCGAAAAGTCGATTCCGCTCTCGCCCCAGGCGCGCGCGGTGCTGGGCATCGAGTCGCTGGCGCTCGCGCCTTCGGAGCTGGTCACGGCCATCCTCAGGGCGCCCGTCGATCTGCTCTACAACGGCGGCATCGGCACCTATGTGAAAGCCACGACCGAGACGCATGCCGAGGTCGGCGACCGCGCCAACGAAGGCTTGCGCATCAACGGCGCGCAACTGCGCTGCAAGGTCATCGGCGAAGGCGGCAACCTGGGCTTCACGCAACGCGGGCGCATCGAAGCTGCCCTTCTCGGCAACAGCGGCGTCGGCGTGCGCATCAACACCGATGCCATCGACAACTCGGCCGGCGTGGACACTTCCGACCACGAGGTCAACATCAAGATCCTGCTGGGCATTGCCATCAGCGACGGCGAGATGACCGAAAAGCAGCGCAACGTCCTGCTGCCGCTGATGACCGACGACGTGGCCGCACTCGTGCTGCGTGACAACTACTTCCAAACGCAGGCGCTCTCGGTCACCGGCCGGCTCGGGCTGGAGTTTCTCGATCAGCAAGCGCGCTTCATGCGGCTGCTGGAGAAGCAGGGCCAGCTCAACCGCGCGATCGAATTCCTGCCCACCGACGAAGAGCTGAAAGCGCGCAAGGCCAAGGGCACCGGGCTCACCAGCCCCGAGCTGGCGGTGCTGCTGGCCTACAGCAAGATGTGGCTCTCAGACGAGCTGATGAAGTCCGATGTGCCCGAAGACCCGTGGATCGGCACGGCACTCGAACGCTACTTCCCGCCGCTGCTGCGCGAGAAGTTCGCAAGCTACATCCCGCGCCACCCGCTCAAGCGCGAGATCGTCGCCACGCACGTGCTCAACAGCATGATCAACCGCGTGGGCGCGACCTTCGTGCACCGGCTCACCGAGACCACCGGCGCCACGCCGCCGCAAGTGGTGCGGGCGTACCTGGCCACGCGCGAGGTCTTCGGCTTCGTGCCGCTATGGCAGAAGATCGAGGCGCTCGACAACCTCGTGCCCGACGCGGTGCAGGCCGAAATGCTGATCGAACTCGGCGCCCTCACCTCCCGCGCGACAATCTGGTTCCTGCGCTCGGCGCGGCTGGCCGAGCCGATGCAGCAGATGGTGGCGCGCTTCGTGCCGGTGGTGGCCTTGCTGCGCACGGGCCGTGGAGCCGCGCCATCGCCGCGTGCCGAGGCGTGGCTGTCGGCGGGCGTTCCTGCCGAGATCGCGGGACACGTCGATGCCGCCGACAGCCTCTTCGCCGCCCTCGACATCGCCGAAGTGGCCGACGCCACCGGGCGCGAGACAGCGCAAGTTGCGCAGGTGCAATCTGCCCTCGGCGCACTTCTGCCGCTGAGCACTCTGCAACAGCAGATCGCCGCCCTGCCGTCCGGCAGCTACTGGCAGAACATGGCCCGCATCGCCCTCGGCGACGACCTGGCCGACCTGCAGCGCCTGATCACCGATGCGGTGGTGCGCCCCGGCGGCGCCAGTGCCCCGGAAATGCTGACAGCCTGGGAAACCCGCAGCCGCAGCAAGCTCGACCGAGTCCAGCGCCTGCTCGCAGAACTCGCCGACACCAAGGACGCCGACCTGGCCATGCTCTCCGTGGCGCTGCGCGAGCTGCGCAATCTGGTCTAGACCACTTTCACCACCACGTTCGAAACCCCATTCAAGAACCGCTCGGGCTGAGCCTGTCGAAGCCTGGTCATACACCACCCATCCCACCCATCACCACAGTCCCCATGAGTCTCAAACAACTCTTCGACCTCACCGGCCGCACGGCCCTCGTCACCGGCGGCTCGCGCGGCCTCGGCCTGCAGATGGCAGAAGCGCTCGGAGAACTCGGCGCCCGCGTCGCCATCACCGCGCGCAAGCAGCACGAACTCGACGAGGCCGCAGCGCACTTGCAAGCGCTCGGCGTCGAAGTGCTCACCGTCGCCTGCGACCTCGCCGACCTCGCCACCATCACGCCGCTGGTCGACGAAGTGATCGCCAAGCTCGGCCCCATCGACATCCTCGTCAACAACGCCGGCACCTCCTGGGGCGGCGCCACGGTGGAGCATTCGCTCGACGGCTGGCACAAGGTGATGGCGCTCAACCTCACCTCGATCTTCGCGCTCACGCAAGAGGTCGGCAAACGCTGCATGGTCCCGCGCCGCAGCGGCAAGGTCATCAACATCGCCTCGATCCAGGGCCTCACCGGCGGCTACCCCGACGGCATGCCCACGCTCGCCTACAACACCAGCAAAGGCGGCCTCGTCAACTTCACCCGGACGCTGGCCAACGAATGGGCCACGCTCGGCATCAACGTCAACGCCATCGCACCCGGCTTCTTCCCCACCAAGATGACCAAGGTCGTCATGCAGGAAGTCGGCCAGCAGACCATCGACCTCGCCCCCATGAAGCGCCTCGGCGGCCCGGAAGATTTGAAAGGCGCGACCGCGCTGCTGGCATCGGACGCCTGCGCATTCATCACCGGGCAGACGCTGGCGGTGGATGGTGGGGTGACGGCGATTTGAGGGGACCTGCCCGACATCATCGCGATGGCGCGCGCCCGGCGCCCCATCGCGCAAGCCTGGCGAACCCAGGCTCGTTGCCCGGCCCCGCAGCGTCGACATTTGCCGCTGATGTCTAAAGTTAGTACGCTTGCGGCACAGAGGCCCGTCTGGTCCGGGTTCACTTCAAGGAGAAACGTGTGAACTCGAAATACCTCGAAGGCCGAAAATGGTTCCAGGTTCTGGCGGGCGTGCTGTCGGTGGCAAGCGTGTTGATGTGTTTCGCTGTCGTCGATCCAGCATTGAATACCAGTGCACTCGGACCGCATCTGGTCTTGCTGATACTGTGCGCGGGAGCCTGCTCGGGTTTCGAGCGCCTTCTGACCCTGTTCCTGCCGATCATTCTCGTCAAGCTGTGGCCCGCGATCGAGCCATCGGACCCTCCGGACGTATAGCCTTCGGAGGCATCATGGACCATGAACCAGACATGAACTTCAGTTTTCACCTATCCGACACGACCAGCGACGAAACGCGCAACCTCATCCTTGCGCCGCTCGTCCAGTACAACGCGTCGCAAGCGGGGCCGAGTGGCTCGCGGGGCCTCGCCATCGAGATTCGCGACATCAGCGGGGCAACCATCGGCGGGCTGTGGGGAAACAGCGGCTACGACTGGTTGTTCGTGCACCTCTTGGTCGTGCCCGAATCGTTGCGGGGCCAAGGGGTAGGGCGACAACTCATGTCGCTGGCCGAATCGGAAGCCGTGAGTCGCGGTTGCCACGGCGTGTGGCTCGACACCTTCGAATTCCAGGCGCGATCGTTTTATGAACGCCTCGGCTACGAATGCTTCGGCCAGCTGGGCAACTACCCGAAAGGCTTCTCTCGCTTCTTCATGAAGAAGGTGCTCTCTCGTTCGCCCACAGCCGGGAACTGACGCTTGCAATCGCCAACACTCGAGGGCAAGCGCATCCGCCTGCGCCCCTTGCTCGCCTCCGATGAGAACGCACTCATCGATGCCGCATCCGACGGCGAACTCTGGAACCTGACGTTCACCGTCGTGCCATCGGCGGAGACGGCAGGCGACTACATCCGCAAGGCGCTCGATGGCCAAGCCGCAGGCACCGTCATGCCCTTCGTCACCGAGATCAAGGAAACCGGCCTTGTCGTCGGCGCCACGCGCTTCTGGAAGATCGATCGCCAGAACCGCAAGCTCGAGATCGGCAGCACCTGGATTCGCGCGTCGTGGCAGAAGACCTTCGTCAACACCGAGGCAAAATATCTGCTGCTGCGATACGCCTTCGACACGCTGGCTTGCGTGCGCGTGCAGTTGACGACGGACGAGATCAACGAGGCCTCGCGGCGCGCGATTCTTCGGCTCGGCGCAAAGCAGGAAGGCATCGTGCGCCACGAACGAATCATGCCGGACGGGCGCAAGCGGAACTCGGTTCGCTTCAGCATCATCGACGACGAATGGCCGGGCGTTCGCGAGCGACTGGAGCGCCGGCTGTGCACACCCCTCGATCAATGAACTTGCCGACAACTCCAAACCTGACTTTCATCCCGTGACAGCCATCCCCGATCAAGCCGGCAAGGTCGCCATCGTCACCGGCGTCACCGACCACCTGGGCCCGCTATCTGTTCGGCGGCAAGCATATCGCCACGCTGATGTGCTTCGTGAAGCCGGTGAAAAACTGGTGTTTCAGCCGCCAGCGCACGGGCCTTGCAGGCGCGGTCATTGAGCAGCGCACGTCTCCTGTGGGACAAATCGGAAGAACTGACCGGCGTACGCTATCTGTTCGCCTGACAAACGATCCACCACCGAAGAGTCCATCGAAAAAGAAGCCGAGACATGAGCACCACCATTCCCCACCAGCCCGAAACCCGCGTCGCCGCCAACGGCATCGAACTCAACTACGACAGCTTCGGCGACCCGACCGCGCCGCCGGTTGTGCTCATCATGGGCCTGGGCACGCAGATGATCGCGTGGGAAGAGGCGTTCTGCGAAGACCTGGCCGCGCGTGGCCGCTGGGTGATCCGCTTCGACAACCGCGACATCGGCCGCTCCACCAAGCTCGATGCGCTCGGCGTGCCGAACGTGCCGGTGCTGGTGCAGGCCGCGCTTTCGGGCAAGCAGATCGAAGCGCCCTACCTGCTGAGCGACATGGCCGCCGACACCGTCGGCCTGCTCGATGCACTCGACATCCGCACCGCCCACATCGTCGGTGCTTCCATGGGTGGCGCCATCGCTCAGACGCTCGCGATCGAACACCCCACGCGGTTGCGCACGATGACCGCCATCATGGCCAGCAGCGGCGCGCCCGGCCTGCCGCCGCCTACGCCCGAAGCGATGATGGCCCTGCTCACGCCGGCGCCGACCGACAAGGCCGGCTTTCTGGCGCGCTACGTCAAGACCTGGAAGCTGCTGCGCGGCAACACGGCCTTCCCGCTCGACGAAGCGAGCGACTTGGCGCGGGGCGAGCGCTCGTTCGACCGCGGCATCAGCGCGGCCGGCACCGCCCGCCAGTTGATCGCGATCGTCGCCTCCGGCAGCCGCAAAGAGGCGCTGGCCAAGGTTCGCGTGCCGACGCTGGTGATCCACGGCGACGCCGACCCCCTGGTCCCGCTGGCCCACGGCCTGGACATCGCCGACACCGTGCCCGGCGCCAAGCGCCTCGTCATCCCGACCATGGGCCACGCGCTGCCGGTGTCGATGTGGCCGGAGATCATCGGCGCCATCGCGGCGCATACGGCTTGATCAACCGCACAAACCCAACACCCGCTCCTGTGCCGAGCAGTTCGCCACCGGCTTGAGCTTGCCTTTGCCGGCGATGCACGCCTGCAGCTCGCGGGTGGTGGGCGGGTAGTAGAGCCAGCCACGGCCGAGGTCGGGCATGGCGAGTTCCACTTCGCGCCACTTCGGGTGGCCTTCGGCTTGCAGGGTGGCGAAGTTCTGGCAGAGGGAGCGGGCGAACTTGCCGAAGGTGGCGGAGGTGTCACCGCGGGTGTAGTTGTAGGTGACGAGGAAGGCCTTGACGGCGAGTGCGGGCAGGTCCTGCTGCAGCAGGTTGGGGTAGCTCGTGGCGCGCACGGTCGCGGCCACGTAGGTCTTGAGGGCGGCCTTGCTCGCGGGCTGGTCGGGCTCGAACTTCAGCAGCTTGATGAGCTGGCGGGCTTCGGGCTTCATGTCGACAAGCAGCTTGGCGGGCTGGCCGGCCACGATCACGACCACATCGAGGCTCTTGTCGCCGATGAGTTTGACGAGCGCGTCTTCGTTGCTCAGGTAGCTGGCGTTGGCCTCGGGGATGGCGCCACCGAACATCAGCCGGTAGAGCGTGGTGGCGGTGAGCGCGGTGCCGCTGCGCAGGGGGCCGACGTTGATCTTCGCGTCCTTGATGTCTTGCACCGAGTTCAGGCTGGCATCGGCACGGGTCACGAAGTAGATCTCTTCGTTGTAGAGCGGCATGATGACGCGCAGCGGGCGGATCATGTCGCCGGCCTTGGCGTTGCCGGCGGCGGCCTGGTCGAGAAAGGCCTGGTACACGTCGGACTGCACCAGCGCGAACTTCACGCCGGGCTCGTCGCGCAGGCGCTGCACGTTTTCGGCGGAGCCGGCCGAGGGCAGCACTTCGAGTTCGATGTCGGCGGCGGGGGCGATCGTCTTGGCGATGTCGCGGCCGATCTGGATGTAGGTGCCACGCTCGGAGGCGGTCACGATCTTGTAGGGCGTGGCGGCGCTGGCGAAGCTGATCGCAAGCAGCGCGGCCAGGGCGACGATGGCCGACACCACGAAGCGGTTGGAACATCGCACTGTCATCGAGTTATCTCCGGGGTGTGGCGGGGCTGGTGACGGCATCGCACAGGCCGAGTGCGACCACGCCTTCGGTGCAGGGGCCGGCGGCTGGTGCAAGCTGGGCTTTGTAGGCATTCGGCGGGGTGTAGGGGCGTGTGCTGCTGTCGCTGGTCGGCGGCGATTTGGCGGTGCGGGCTGCGGCCACGGTGACGGCGGTTTCGCGCGATGGCGCCGGCCGTGCTGGGTGCGGTGCGCCTTGTCGAGCGCTGGTCGGCGCTGGCACTGGTGCCAGCGTGGTCGGCAGGATCACGGCAATCGGTGCCGGCGCAGCGCCCACCGGCTCGCCGCCCGCGCCGCCACTGACGCCCGCGCCGGTCGGCTTTTGCGCAAGCAACTCTGCCGCACGGTCGAGGTTGGCCTGCATCTGGGCGGCCTTGCGGTCGACGGCTGCTGTGGCCGTCACCGTGGCCATCGTGACCGCACCGCCGCCGCCCGCCAGCGGCACGGGGGTGAGTTCCGGTACGCGCGCCGGTCCGTAGACGCGGTAGGCGAGGACGGCCACCACCAGCGCCGCCGCCACGCCACCGGCCATCGCCAGCCTGCGTGGGCGCGGAACAATGCGGCCGGGAGGTTGCTCGGGCTCCCCGTGGGCCGTGGCCGCGCCGGAAGACAACGCGGGCAGCATCGGCACGGTTTCGGCGGCCAGTGAGGTGCGGACGAGTTCGTTGATCTGCCGCATGTCGAAATCGGCACCCTGCGGCTCGTCGGTGCGCCAGCCGGTCAGCACGAAGGGCGCGTTGTTGGCGCTGTGGCCAACGTTGAGGTGGGGCAGATTGAAGGCCGAGGGGCCGAAGTCTGCGAGCGTGGGGCCGGGCTGGGCCGGCCCCGATCCGCTGGCAAGGCTCGCGGCGTTGGTCGTTGCCAGAACCGGTGGCTCGCTGCTCCGCGGCATGCGCGCCAGACTCGACGCGGGCGGCCCGCGGGACGGGAGCGGCGCGGTGGCGGCGGCTGGCTTCGATGCCCACGCCGATGCGGATGTTGTCGATGCCACCGGCGCAGCCGTTGCCATCGGCGAAGACGCGAGCGGCGATGGCAACGTGGACGGGTTCGACGACGGGGGCCAAGACACGGCCGGCGTCGGGATCGACGCCGTCAGCGTGGGGATGCCCACAGGAGCAGGCGGCGCGGCTGAACGCGTTTGGGGCGCAGGCTCGGATGCCGCGGCAACGGCCAGAGGCGAAAGTGCAGCCACCGCATTCACGTCCACGGACGATGGCGACGCCGGGGTGTCGGCCGCCCGCGCCACCGCCATCGGCGGAAAACCGCCGCCCATCGCTGCCTCGATCACCCGCAGCCGCGCGTCCTTGGCCGCTTCGCTGTCGGCGCGGTCGGTGAGCGGGCCGCCGCAGCGGCTGCACATCGTCGCCATCGCGAGGTCGTTCATCTCGCCGCATTGGGGGCACGGCACCGAAGGCAGGCCGCGCCCGCAGATGTTGCAGAAGTTCGAATGCGCCGGGTTGGCGTGCTTGCAGCCGGGGCAGCGCAGCGTGGGCTGCGCGGCTTCGGGGAGGTGGTTGATCAGCATGGCGCGGCCGGGCGCCTCGGCGCGGGGCACGGCGCCGAATTCACGCGCTCGCTCGCCGCCGCGTCGGCAGCACGCGCTGGGCATCGATCGCTGTGGATCATGGTTTGTCTCCGGTCGAACGGGCTATCCGACTCTTGCCGTTCTTACGCGAGGAAACAGTATCGCCCCTTCGATTCACCCATTCAAGTTGCACTTCATCACCTAGGGGGAAGGGATTGCCCGCAGAGATTCGAGCCGAATGGCTCGTCATGGCACAGGGCTCTCCCCGGCGTCGCTCCGGTTGATTCACACGGGTGGAAGTGCGAAGCTGCGGCTTGCGCAGACCGGGCGGCACAGCCCGGCGGCGTGAGAGCCTTCACCGCGAGTTACACCGCGTCACCCGCTTCCCACCACGTCACTGGAGACAAACCGATGACTTCGAGCACCCCGGGCACGGCCCAAGAGAACGCCACGCCCTCGCAACGCGCCACCGACTGGCTGGCCCGCTTGGACACCGTACTGCAGAGGCGCGATGCCAGCGCCGCTGCCGCGCTTTTCGAACCCGACAGCTACTGGCGCGACCTCGTGTCCTTCACCTGGAACATCAAGACGATGGAAGGCCGCGACGCGATCCGCGCGATGCTCGAAGCTCGCTTGGCCGATGTGCAGCCCAGCCACTGGCAGCTCGAAGGCGAGGCGGCCGAGGCCGATGGCGTCACCGATGCGTGGTTCACCTTCGAGACCGGTGTGGCGCGCGGCCGCGGCCACTTGCGCCTGCGCAACGGCGCCTGCTGGACGCTGCTGACGACGATGACCGAGCTCAAGGGCTTCGAGGAAAAGAAGGGCGCGAATCGCATCGCCGGTGCCGAGCATGGCGTGCAGCAAGGCAGGCAGAACTGGCTCGCGCGCAAGGCGCAGGAAGAGGCCGAACTCGGTCACAGCAAGCAGCCGTACTGCGTGATCGTGGGCGGCGGGCAAGGCGGCATCGGCCTCGGTGCGCGGCTCAAGCGGCTGGGCGTGCCGACCATCATCATCGAGAAGAACGAGCGCCCCGGCGACTCCTGGCGCAAGCGCTACAGCTCGCTGTGCCTGCACGACCCGGTCTGGTACGACCACCTGCCCTACCTGCCTTTCCCCGACGACTGGCCCGTCTTCAGTCCCAAGGACAAGATCGGCGACTGGCTGGAGGCCTACACCAAGCTGATGGAGCTCAACTACTGGGGCTCGACCGAATGCGTGGGCGCCCAGTTCGACGACGCCAAGCAGGAGTGGGTGGTGACGGTGAAGCACCGCGGCGAGACGGTGGTGCTGCGGCCGAAGCAACTCGTCTTCGCGCTCGGCGTCTCGGGCTTTCCGAACGTGCCGCAGATCCCCGGTGCCGACACCTTCGAAGGCGTGCAGCACCACTCCAGCCAGCACCCCGGCGGCGAAGCCTGGCGCGGCAAGAAGTGCGTGGTGCTGGGCTCCAACAACTCGGCCCACGACATCTGCGCCGACCTCTGGGAGCATGGCGCCGACGTGACCATGATCCAGCGCTCGTCCACCCACATCGCGCGTTCGCAATCGCTGATGGAACTGGCCCTCGGCGGCCTGTATTCGGAAGAAGCGGTGAAGGCCGGCATGACGACCAACAAGGCCGACCTGACCTTCGCCTCCATCCCGTACCAGATCATGCATGCGTTCAACATCCCGATCTACGACGAAATGAAGAAGCGCGATGCCGACTTCTATGCGCGGCTCGAGAAGGCCGGCTTCATCCTCGACTTCGGCGACGACGGCTCCGGCCTCTTCATGAAGTACCTGCGCCGCGGCTCGGGCTACTACATCGACGTGGGCGCGTCGGAGCTGGTGGCCGATGGCCGCATCAAGCTCAAGAGCGGCGTGAACATCGAGCGCATCAACGCCAGGTCTGTGACGCTGACCGACGGCACCGAACTGCCGGCAGATCTGCTGGTCTATGCCACCGGTTATGGCTCGATGAACGGCTGGCTCGCCAAGCTGATGTCACCCGAAGTGGCCGACAAGGTCGGCAAGGTCTGGGGCCTGGGCTCCGGCACGACCAAAGACCCGGGGCCGTGGGAAGGCGAGCTGCGCAACATGTGGAAGCCGACCACGCAAACCAACCTGTGGATCCACGGCGGCAACCTGCACCAGTCGCGGCATTACTCCGAGTTCCTGGCCTTGCAGTTGAAGGCGCGGATGGAAGGGTTGCCAACGCCTGTGTACGGACAGCAGGCGGTGCATCACACGCGGTGACGCGCCGCCCGGGCCTCAAGCGAACGGCGAAGGATCGAACTCACCCGCCAGCGCGTTCCACACGCGCGGCGCGGTGAGCGGCATCTGGAGCTTCTCGGCCGCGGCGCCGAGCCCGGCATGGTCCAGCGCATCGATCACCGCGTTGACGAGCGCCGGCGTCGCGCCGATGGTGCCCAGCTCGCCCACGCCCTTGACGCCCAGTGCATTGCTCAGGCACGGGATCGAGGTGTCGAACGCAGTCTTGAACGGCACGTTCAGATCGGCGCGCGGCATCGCATAGTCCTGGAAGCTGGCGGTCAGCATCTGGCCGCTCTCGGCGTCGTAGACGATCTGCTCGCACAGTGCCTGGCCGATGCCTTGCACCGCGCCGCCTTCGATCTGGCCGGTGACGATCATCGGGCTCACGACGCGGCCGATGTCGTTGACCGACGCATAGGCCACGATCTCCACATGCCCCGTCGCGGGGTCGACTTCGACTTCGCAGATGTGGCAGCCGTTGGGCCAGGTCGGGCCGGCCACGGTGCTGGTCGAATCGACGTAGATCTGCGCCTTGGGTTGGCGGCCGGCCAGCTCGAACAGGTCGATGCCCACATCGGTGCCGACGACCTTGTAGCGGCCGGCTTCGTACTCGATGTCGGCCGGCGCGACTTCGAGCGCTTCGCCCGCCAGTTCCTTGCCCTGCTGCACCGTGCGTTCCGACGCCACACGCACCGCCGAACCACCGGTGAAGAGCGAGCGCGAGCCGGCGCTGCCGAAGCCCTGGCCGCGGTCGGTATCACCTTGCAGGATGCGGATCTTCTCCAGCGGCACGCCGAACACGTCGTAGGCGAGCTGCGCATAACTCGTCACGATGCCCTGGCCCATCGCCTGCGTGGCCGAGAAGATCTCGATGAAACCATCGGGCGTCACGTTGACTGTCACGCGCTCTTCGAAGACATTGCCGCCGGTCCACTCCAGAAAGGTCGCGATGCCGCGGCCGCGCAGCAAGCCCTTGGCTTCGGTCTGAACACGGCGTGCGGCAAAGCCATCCCAATCGGCAAGCGCCAAACCCTGGTCGAGGATCTGCTCGAAGCGGCCACTGTCGTACGTCTGCCCCATCGCGTTCTGGTAGGGCATCTGCTCCGGGCGGATCATGTTGCGGCGGCGGAGTGCGGCCGGGTCCATCTTCATCTTGCGCGCGGCCGCATCGAACAAGCGCTCGGTGATGTAGATCGCCTCGGGCCGGCCGGCGCCGCGGTAGGCGCCCGTCGGCGCGGCGTTCGTCATGACGGCGATGAAGTGCAGGTCGATCGTCGTGATGTCGTAGATGCTGGTCGAGACCCACGGGCCGATCATCAACTGGATGACAACGCCCGTCGCAGTGGCATAGGCGCCCACGTTGGCCAGCGAGCGCACGCGCAGGCCCAGCACCTTGCCCTCGGCATCGAGCGCCATCTCGGCCTTGCTGACCACATCGCGGCCATGCACGGCCGAGAGGAACTCCTCGACGCGCTCGGCCTGCCAGCGCACAGGACGCTTCAGCTCACGTGCTGCGTAGGCGACCACGATGTCTTCGGGGTACAGATTGGTCTTCATGCCGAAGCCGCCGCCCACGTCGCCGACGACCACGCGCACCTGGTCTTTGGCGAGGCCCGGAATGGCGTCGATCAGGCCGCTCATCACCCCGGTAGGCGTCTGGCTGCTGAGGCGAACGGTGAGGCGCTGGGTGGCGTCGTCGAAGCTTGCGAGCACGCTGCGCGGCTCCATTGGTGCGGGTGCGAGGCGCTGGTTGACGATGTCGAGCGAAACCACATGCGCCGCGCCCTCGAAGGCCTTGGCAGTGGCTGCGGCATCACCGTGGCGCATCTCGGCGGCGATGTTGTCGGGCGCCTCGGCGCAGAGCGCGGCCGAGCCGGGTGCGATGGCCTTGACCGGGTTGGTGACGGCGGGCAACTCGTCGTAATCGACCATAATGGCCTCGGCGGCATTCTTCGCCACATCACGTGACTCGGCCACGACCGCCACGACAGCTTCGCCGACGAAACGCACCACTTCATGCGCCAACCCGCGGCGCGGTGCGGTGGTGGTGCTCTTGCCATCGGCGCGCTTGAACGCGGCGATGGTCGGGATGGCCTTGACGCCCGCCAGCGCCAGATCGGCGCCGGTGTAGATGGCCAGCACGCCGGGCAGTTCGAGCGCGGCCAAGGTGTCGATGTCCATGTGCCTCCTCGCATGCGATAGGTAAACGA
>JAMFRW010000499.1 GCA_026224975.1 Rhodoferax sp.
GATGCTGGGGATGATTCAGCACTTGGGCCACCGGGCCGGCTTCGACGATTTTCCCGCGAAACATTACAATCACCTCATCGGCAAAACCGGCCACGATCCCGAAGTTATGTGTGATGAGGATGGTGGACATGCGGTGCCGCTGGCGCACATCGCGCAGCAGGTCGAGAATTTGTTTTTGGATGGTCACGTCGAGGGCCGTGGTGGGCTCGTCGGCGATCAGCAGATCGGGCCCGCAGGCGAGGGCCATCGCGATCATTGCGCGCTGGCGCATGCCACCCGAGAGCTGCTGCGGTATCTGCGACATGCGCAGCCGCGCGTCGGGCAGGTGCACCCTTTCCAGCAGGCTCACGGCGCGTTCGTGCGCGGCGCGGCGGCCGATCTTCTCGTGCCGCAGGATGGTCTCGATGATCTGGTCCCCGATGGTGAAGATCGGGTCGAACGCCGTCATCGGCTCCTGGAACACCATGGCGATGCGGTTGCCGCGCAGCCGGTCGAGCTCGGGCCGCGAGAGCCCGACGAGGTGCTGCCCGTCGAAGCGGATCTCGCCGCGCACGATGCGCGCATGGCGGTGCTCGTCGAGCCGCAGGATGGAGAGCGCCGTCACCGTCTTGCCGCTGCCCGATTCGCCGACCAGGCACACCGTTTCGCCGCGCGAGATGGTCAGCGTGGCGTTGTCGACGGCATCGAGCGGGCGCTCGTCGGGGCCGAAGCGCACGGCGAGACGGTCGACCTGCAAGAGTGGCGGTCGGTCCAGCAGAAGAGATTCGCTCAGGTTCATCGCCGGGCCTGGCGCGGGTCGAGCCGGCGTCGCAATGCATCGCCCAGCAGGTTGACCGAGACGACCAGCGCGGTGATAGCGAAGCCGGGGAAGGTCACCGTCCACCAGGCGACAGTCATGTAACCGCGGCCTTGCGTGAGCAGGTAGCCCCAGTCGGGATGTTCGTCGTTGACGCCCATGCCGAGAAAGCTCAGCGACGAGCCCGCGAGGATGGAGCTGCCGACGCCCAGCGTCGCCATCACCAGGATCGGCGCCATGCAATGCGGCAGGATGTGGCCGCGCAGGATGGCGATGTGCGAGGCACCCGAGGCCCGCGCAGCCTCCACGAACGAGCGCCCGCGCACCGCCATGGCCTGGCCGCGCAGCACCCGTGCATACCGCGGAATCGAGGCCACGCTGATCGCGAGGATGGTGTTGGCCAGCCCCGGCCCGAGCGCGGTGGCAATGGCAATGGCGAGCAGCAGGTTGGGGATGGCCATCCAGACATCGGTGAAACGCATCAGCAGCGCATCGAGCCAGCCACCGGCATACGCCGCGAGCAGGCCGAAGGACACGCCCACACTGCAACCGATCAGCACGGCCGCCACGCCGATCAGCAGCGACTGCCGCGCACCGTAGACCACGAGCGAGAACACATCGCGCCCGAACTGGTCGGTGCCGAACCAGTGCGCCGCCGCCGGCGCATGCAGGATCGCATCGCTGTGCATGTCGGTCGGCAGGCTGGGCGCGATCCACGATGGCACGAGCGCGCAGAGGGCGAAGAAGACGAGCGTGGTGATGGACAGCGCCACGAGCCCCTGGCCGAACCAACGGCCAACCGGCAGCGCCTTCCGCTTCCGTTGCGCAACCCGTTCACCCTGAGACTGTCGAAGGGCACCAAGCTCAAGCGCCACCCCATTCGCGCCAACCCACGCCCCTTTCGGGCTTGCCCCGACCCCGTTCGGGCTGAGCCTTTCGAAGCCCGGCGCCCCGCGCCCCCCTTCCACCC
>JAMFRW010000500.1 GCA_026224975.1 Rhodoferax sp.
CGAATGATCCAGATCGGCCATGCCGTGCGCGGCGCAGACTTGCATGAGTTGCGCAGCACCCGCCGTTTGCGGTAGCGCGATGCCCAGCTCCCGGGCGCCTTGCAGGGCCAGGCCCAGGTCCTTCTGGTGCAGCTTGATGCGAAAGCCCGGCGCGAACGTGCGCTTGACCATGCGCTCGCCATGAACCTCGAGGATGCGGCTGGCCGCAAAGCCGCCCATCAGCGCCTGGCGCACCTTGGCCGGGTCGGCACCGGCCTTGCTCGCGAACAGCAGCGCTTCGCCGACCGCCGCGATGTTGAGCGCCACGATGATCTGGTTGGCGACCTTCGTCGTCTGTCCGTCGCCGTTACCGCCCACCAGCGTGATGTTCTTGCCCATCAGCTCGAACAGCGGCTTGACGCGTGCGAACGCCGCTTCGGGACCGCCGATCATGATGGTGAGTGACGCGGCCTTGGCTCCCACTTCGCCGCCCGAGACCGGCGCATCGAGGTAGTCGCAGCCCAGCGCATTGATCCTCTGCGCGAAGACCTTGGTCGCCATCGGCGAGATCGAGCTCATGTCGACCACCGTCTTGCCAGCCGTCAGCGCCGAGGCCACGCCGTTCTCGCCGAAGAGCGCGGCTTCCACGTCGGGCGTGTCCGGCACCATGGTGAAGACGATGTCGGCCTGCTTGGCGACTTCTGCGCTGTTGGCGCATACGGTGGCGGCGGTGGCCTTGATCACGTCGGGCACGGCCCCGCGTGTGTAGACGAAGAGTTCGTGGCCGGCGGTGATGAGGTGGCCGGCCATGGGGGCGCCCATGATGCCGAGGCCGATGAATCCGAGTTTCATGGCGATGTCCTTGTGAATCGAAATGGATGTGGGGACACAGGTCAGTACTGCGCTTCGATCGGCACGGCGTCCGGGCCGCGGTACTTGTCGATCAGCGCCTGCGTGGCGCCGCGGAACACACCCAGGTCGCTGCCGACGGCGACGAAGGTCGCGCCCCTGGCCATGTATCGGCGGGCGTCGGCATCTACCGGCGAAAGGATCCCCGACGGCTTGCCAGCCTTCCTGGCGGCCTCGAAGATCACCGCGATGGCACCCTGCACTTCCGGGTGCTTGAGGTTGCCCAGGTGGCCCAGCCCAGCGGCCAGGTCCGACGGGCCGACGAAGATGCCATCGACACCCTCGACCGCGGCGATCTCGTTCACGGCAGCCAGGCCGGTGCGGCTCTCGATCTGCACCATCACCGCGATGTGGTCGTTGGCCTGCGCGAAGTAGTCGGGCACGGTGCCGTAGCGGTTGCCGCGCTGCGAGACCGAAACCCCGCGCACGCCTTGCGGCGGGTAGCGCGTGGCGGCCACGGCGCGGCGCGCTTCTTCGGCAGTTTCGATGAAGGGCACGAGGAAGTTGTAGAAGCCGGCGTCGAGCAGGCGCTTGATCTCGACCACGCTGTTCGACGAGGGCCGCACCACCGGCGCGCTCACGCTGTCTTTCAACGCCATGAGCTGCGGGATGAAGCTCAGCACGTCGTTGGGCGAGTGCTCGCCATCGAGCAGCAGCCAGTCGAAGCCCGCCACGCCGAGCACTTCGGTGGTGATCGGGCTGGCGAGCGAGCACCAGCAGCCGATCAGCGCCTGGCGCGCGATCAGGCCCTGGCGAAAGCGGTTGGGAAAGCCGGTGTAGGGCGTGGGGCGAGCGGTCGTGGCCATGGGGGTCGTCTCCTGCGGAATATTATGTTGTACGACATCCTATCTCAACGTGTCAAGAGCGGGAACCCTGACCATTGAACTTGTGCCATCTGGCGGCTCGGGAGGCCCGGCGCACAATCCCGCATGTTGTACGATGAGTCACGAAACCGCACCCTCATCCGCTTCGACCCCGGCATTCGACTCCGACACCCGCTGCCGCTCCCGGCTGTTCACGAGGTGGAGGCGCATCGCCGCGCGCGCCGCCTCCGGGTCGCGGCGCGAGATCGCGTCGAAGATGTCCTGATGCTCCTGGTGCACCTTCTGCAGATGCTGCGTGCGGCTCGCCTCGCCCAGCCGGGCCGAGGACACGCGCGTGCGCGGAATCACCGCCAGACCGAGCTGGCTCATCAGGTCGCCGAAGTAGCGGTTGCCGGTGGCCCGCGCGATGGCGAGATGGAAGTGGAAGTCCGGCGCCACCGTGTCGCCGACGACCGAGATGCTGGCGGCGAAGCCTGCCAGCGCCTCACGCATCGTCGCCAGATCGGCATCGCTGCGCCGCGTGGCCGCCAATCCGGCTGCGTCGGATTCCAGGCTGGCGCGTAGTTCCAGCACATCGAGCATGTCGCCCACGCCTTCGATCGCATGGCCCTCCAGCCGGAAGCGACCGCCGCTTTGCGGCTCCAGCGCGAAGGTGCCCACGCCGTGATGGGTTTGCACCAGCCCGGCCGCCTGCAAGCGCGACAGTGCCTCGCGCACCACGCCGCGGCTCACACCGAAGGCCTGCATGATTTCCGACTCGGTCGGCAGCTTGTCTCCCGGCTTGATGGCCCGGCTGCGCAGCCGCTCGCCCAGCGCCTCGACCAGCTCATGCGTCAGCCCGCGCGCCAGCCCCTTGGCACGCCGCACCAGCCGGTTGCCTTCGGCAGGCAGATCACTCGGCGACATGACGAGCTTGCTCATCAGGCAACCTCCATGCTTCGCATTGCGATATTCGCCTTGGGAACGGCCCGGCGGCTCATTCGCGCATCACGCGAGGGTGGCGACCAGCAAGGTGCGGGAGTTTCATGCGCGGCGATTTCGGTGGCTGACGGCAATGGGCACTGTCCTACGTCATCCTACAACTCAGATTTACATGGCGACTCAGGGTAATCACTTAATCGGCTTCGAGCCCGTTTCGGCGACATTCACCTTAGTTGTATGACAACCTACAACGAAAATCATCAAGCACGAACGGCACGCTGTCCTCGCCGGTCTCGCTGACCCGAACCCACAGGAGCCCCATGAACAGCACCGTCCTTCCCGCCTCTTCGACCGCCACAGCGCCCGCCTCCAAGGCCGCCGACGCCGCCAAGCCGACCCACGTGCGCTACTGGATCCTGGCGATGATCTTCATCGTCACCACCGTCAACTACGCCGACCGGGCCACGCTCTCCATCACCGGCCCGGCGATGGGCAAGGAGTTCGGCTTCGACGCGGTGCAGCTCGGCTACATCTTCTCGGCCTTCAGCTGGGCCTACGTGATGGCGCAGTTGCCGGGCGGCTGGCTGCTCGACCGCTTCGGCGCGCGGCGGGTCTACGGCGCGAGCATCTTCCTGTGGTCGCTGTTCACCCTGCTGCAAGGCACGATCGGCGTGTGGACCAGCGCGGCCGCGGCGGTGACCACGCTCTTCGCGCTGCGCTTCATCCTCGGCCTGGCCGAGTCACCCGCCTTCCCGGCCAACGCCAAGGTCACGGCGAGCTGGTTTCCCACCGGCGAGCGCGGTGCGGCTTCGGCCATCTTCAACTCGGCACAGTACTTCGCCGCCGTGGTCTTCACGCCGCTGATGGCCGCGCTCACCCACTGGCTGGGTTGGCACGCGGTGTACTTCACCATGGGCGGCATCGGCATCGTGCTGGCGCTGGTATGGGTGAGGTTCGTGCACAGCCCCGTCAAGCATTCGGCCATCAACGCGGCCGAGCTGGCGCACATCGAATCGGGCGGCGGGCTGGTGCACATGGGCGAGAGCGGCGGCGCCATCACCTCGGCCCTGCCCAAGGGCCAGACCGGTTTCTACCTCAGGCAGTTGCTGACCAACCGCATGCTGCTGGGCGTCTACATCGGCCAGTTCTCGATCAACGTGCTCACCTACTTCTTCCTCACCTGGTTTCCGGTCTACCTGGTGCAGTCGCGCCACATGTCCATCCTGAAGGCGGGCTTCATGGCCTCGGTGCCGGCCATCTGCGGCTTTGCGGGCGGCGTGCTGGGCGGCTTCATCTCCGACGGCATGCTCAGGCGCGGCTTCTCGCTCACCGCGGCGCGCAAGACGCCCATCGTCGGTGGCATGCTGCTTTCGGTCAGCATGATCATGTGCAACTACGTCGACAGCGAATGGCTGGTCGTCGGCTTCATGGCGTTGGCCTTCTTCGGCAAGGGCGTAGGCGCACTCGGCTGGGCCGTGGTGGCCGACACAGCACCGAAGGAAGTGATCGGCCTGGCCGGCAGCATCTTCAACATGTTCGGCAACATCGCCGGCATCGTCACGCCCATCGTCATCGGCTACATCCTGGCCACCACCGGTTCGTTCAACGGCGCACTCGTCTTCGTCGGCCTCAACGCCCTGGTCACCGTGCTGGCATATCTGGTGATCGTCAAGGACATCAAGCGGATCGAACTGCGCCATCATTGAAGAGAAGAAGGAGAACTCCATGTCGTCCATCAGCGAACTTGTCGCGCCCAAGCCCAGCGCAGTGCCCACGCCCGGCCCGCTCTACATCACCATGCACGAGGCCGACAACGTGGCCATCGTCGTCAACGACGGCGGGCTGCCGGCCGGCACGGTGTTCCCTTCCGGCCTCACCCTTGTCGACAAGGTGCCGCAAGGCCACAAGGTCGCGCTCGTGGACCTGGCGGAAGGCGCAGCCGTGCTGCGCTACAACGTGGCGATCGGCTACGCGCTCAAGCCGATTGCGGCAGGCAGCTGGGTGCACGAGCGCCTGCTGCGCATGCCCGATGCGCGCGAGCTCGATAACCTGCCGATCGCCACTGTCAAGCGCCCGGCCCTGCCGCCGCTGGAGGGCTACACCTTCGAGGGTTACCGCAACGCCGATGGCTCGGTGGGCAGCCGCAACATCCTGGCCATCACCACCACCGTGCAGTGCGTGGCCGGCGTGGTCAAGTTCGCCGTGGCGCGCATCAAGGAAGAGATGCTGGCCCACTACCCGAACGTCGACGACGTGGTGGGCCTGGAGCACACCTACGGCTGCGGCGTGGCCATCGATGCGCCCGACGCCATCATCCCCATCCGCACGCTGCGCAACATCAGCCTCAACCCCAACTTCGGCGGCGAGGTGATGGTGGTCAGCCTGGGCTGCGAAAAACTCCAGCCCGAACGCCTGCTGCCGCCCGGCAGCATTCCCCA
>JAMFRW010000068.1 GCA_026224975.1 Rhodoferax sp.
ATCTGCGCATGCAGCAGCTCTTCGCCGAGGATCTCGCGGCGGATGGTGTGCAGTAGCAGGCGGGCGGTGGCACGCGTGTAGCCGGGGTCTTTTTCGATCAGCGTGCGCGCGGCCAGGATGGACGCCTTGTGCACTTCGTCGATCGGCACACCATCGTAGAGGTTGCGCTTGGTCTCGGCCATGATCGGGTCGGCCTTGACGTCGGCGCCCAGGCCTTCGCAGGCCGATTCGAACAGGGTTTGCAGATGCGCCAGATCGAGCGGCACGCGCTGGCCGCGGTCGAGCACCGTCAGCATCGGCTCGGCGGCAACCGCCGGCTTGCCTTGCTTGGAACGCTCTTGCGAACGGCGCTCGCGGTAGAGCACGTAGGCGCGCGCCACCTCATGGTGACCGCCGCGCATCAGGCTGAGTTCGACGTGGTCTTGCACGTCTTCGATGTGGAAGGTGCCGCCGCCCGGGCGCGAGCGCAGCAGCGCGCGCACGACCGATTCGGTCAGGCCGTCGACGGTCTCGCGCACGCTGGCCGAAGCCGCGCCTTGCGTGCCGTGAACGGCCAGGAAGGCCTTCATCAGCGCCACGGCGATCTTGTTCGGCTCGAAGGAGACGACAGCGCCGTTGCGGCGGATGATCTGGTAGCCGTGATAGGCCGACGCAGCAGCGGCCGGCCCGGCCATGGGGCGCGCGACGGTGGCCGGCGCAGCGGGGGTGGAGGTGGAGACGGCTTGCATAGGGATCCTCTTGTGTTTTTTGGGTTCGATCGCCAGCGGGCGACCGGGTTCAGGGCCGACACTCGGCGGCCACGGATGGGCGGCCGGATTTGCAGCTGGAAGCAATGGTCTTTGGGAGCAGCCATTCGGCTGCGCGCAAGGTCACGATGGGGGTGAACCAGACGCTATATCTGGGGTCGGGGGCAAGTATAGCCACTACCTGTAGTGTGTAGGTATCGAACTGTCATATGAGGGCGAAGGCCTCGATATCCACCCGAAAACCAGCCTTGTGCTAGCCTTTTTGCAGCCGACGCGGCGCTGGCGCAAGACGGGCGCCGCGTGGCTTGGCGAAACCCGCATGGGGCCTCGAATACGGGGCGTTTTGGGCCTGCAAGCCGCTTGTTTTCAAGCCCTTCGAACAGCGGCTCCCAGGCCGCCGGCCGACCCGGCCAACGCCGCGTCAACCCGTTCTCGTCACCTCGTCAGGGAAAGCACCGATCGGCCAGGCCAGCGCTGTCATCAAACCGTCCCAATCGAAGCCCGCACCCGGATCGAATTTGCGACCGGGCGCGACGTGTTCATGGCCGGCGATGGCGGTGACGGGATAGTGCACTGCGATCTGCTCGATGAGGCGGATGAGCGCCGCATACTGCGCCGGCTCGAACAGGCTGCCTTCCAGGCCTTCGAGCTCGATGCCGATGGAAAAATCGTTGCAGTTCGAACGCCCGCGCCAAGCCGACGCACCCGCGTGCCAGGCCCGTGCGTCGCACGAAACGAACTGGATCAGCTCGCCATCCCGCCGCACGACGAAGTGGGACGACACCTCGATGCCGCGGATGGCTGCGTAATAAGGATGCGCGTCCCAGTCCAGCGTGTTGGTGAAGAGCCGCGCTATCGCATCACCGCCGTACTCGCCGGGCGGCAGGCTGATGGAGTGGATCAGCAGCAGGTCGCTGGCGGTGCCTGCTGGCCGCGGGCCGAAGTTGGGGGACGGGCGGTGCGTGGCATCGATGAGCCAACCGTCGGTCCACAAGGCCGGCACGCCCTCACCTTCGCTCATTCCTTCTCTCACAGGAGGTGTCAATCCCGATCGCCCGCATCGCCACCCACGTTCACGCCCAGCCGCGCCATGCGGTAGCGCATCTGCCGCAGCGAGAGGTTGAGGCTGGCGCCGGCCGCGGTGCGGTTGAAGCGATAGCGTTCGAGGGCACGCACGAGGATGTCGCGCTCCACATCGTCGAGATAGGCGGCCAGGTCGTCCGGCAGCGGCTCTTCGATGGGCACCATCGGCGCGAGTGGCGCGTTGGCGATGGCTTGTTTGTCGGCGTGGTCAGAAGCGAGATCGCCCGCGGCATCCAACCCTTGCGGGCCGCTGTCACCGAACATGCTTTCGGGCAGGCCGAGGTCTTCGGCATCGATGAACTCGCCACCCGACAACGCCACCGCTCGGTGCAGCAGGTTCTCGAGCTCGCGCACGTTGCCGGGAAACGGGTAACGCGCAAGATGCACCAGCGCGCCGCGCGTCAACCGCGGTGCGGGCGACACGCCGGCATCGCGGGCGATGCGTTCGAGCACACGCTCGGTGATGGACTCCAGATCCTCCATGCGCTCGCGCAGCGGCGGCACGCGGATCTGGATCACGTTGAGCCGGTAGTACAAGTCTTGCCGGAAGCGGCCGGCGTGAACCTCGGCGCCCAGGTCCTTGTGCGTCGCGCTCAAGAGCCGCACGTTCACCGGCAGCTCGGCCACGGCACCGACCGGCCGCACCGAGCGCTCTTGAATAGAGCGCAGCAGCTTCGACTGCATCGCCAGCGGCAGGTCGCCGATCTCATCCAGGAACAGCGTGCCACCGTTGGCCGCCTGGAAGAAGCCTTCGCGGTCTTCGGCTGCGCCGGTGAAGGCGCCCTTGCGATAGCCGAAGAACTCGGCCTCCAGCACCTGCTCGGGGATGGCGCCGCAGTTGACGGCGATGAAAGGCTGGCCGGCCCGCACGCTCACCTGATGGATCGATCGCGCGACCAGTTCCTTGCCGGTGCCCGACTCACCGCTGACCAGCACCGGCGCCATGCTGCGCGCCACCTTGTCGACGAGCGAGCGCACCTGCTGCATCGCACCCGATTGGCCGGCCATGCGCGCGAGCGCGGCGCTGGCGGGTGCGACAGGCGCAGCCACGGGTGCCGATGCAGCGGCAGACACCTTCGTCGGCCGTGACGAAACAGCGAGCGAGCCATTCGCCGACGGCAAACTCGCCGGCACCATCGTCGGCACCACGCTGGGTGCGCGGCCGAGCGCCGAAGCCACGACGGCGCGAAACTGTTTCAGGTCCACAGGCTTGGTCAGGTAGTCGTAGGCGCCGGCCTTCAAGGCTTCGACGGCGTTTTCGGCCGAGCCGTAGGCGGTGATCACGATCGCCTTCTCGCGCCGGCCGGCGTCTTCGAGCCAGCGCAGGATCTCGAGGCCGGTGCCATCGGGCAGCCGCATGTCGGTGATGACGAGGTGGTAGCTGCGGTCGGTCAGGTGCAGCACCGCGTCTTGCACGGTGCCTGCGGTTTCGATGTCGTAGCCCTCGCGCAGCAGCGTCAGTTCATAGAGCGTGCGAAGGTCGGGTTCGTCGTCGATGACCAGCACGCTGAATTTGGACGAGTCGCTCATGGTGTCAGATTCAGTCGAGCCTCGGTGGGCCCCAGCGCGCGGCGGCGCATGTCGACGAAGAACTCGTTGCGCTGTGCCACGCCCACCGCTCGCAGGCGGTAGTCGATGGTCGCGCCGTAGCGTTCGCACAGCTCTCGGCAAATATACAGGCCGAGGCCGGTGCCGCGGCTTCGCGTCGAGAAAAACGGCTCGAAGAGATAGGGCTCCACATCAGGCGGGATCGGCGGGCCGTCGCTCGCGATGCTGAGGAAGGCCTGTGCCTCGTGGCGTGAATCGAGCCGCACATGCACCGCGCCGGGTTCCTTGCTGGCGTGGCGGATGGCGTTGTCGAGCAGATTGACCAGCACGCGGCGCAAGTGCTCGGCATCGAAGACCACGCCCAGCGGCTCGTCGGGCAGGTCCACGCGCAGCACCGCCCCATCGCCCATGCGCACGCCTGTCGCCCGCGCCCACTCGCTGCAGATGGAAGCCACCTGCGATGTCGCATCGATCACGCCGGCTTCCTGCAGTTGGCCGGGCGCCACTTCCATCACGTCGTCGACGATGCGCTTCAGGCGCTCGACGTTCTCGGTGACCATGCGCATGAGCTGGCGTTGGCCGGGGTCTGTCGCATCCTCGGCGAGCAGCGCGTTGGCCTGCGAGATGGCGGCCAGAGGGTTGCGGATTTCGTGTGCGATGCCGGCCGAGACCCGGCCCATGGCCGCGAGTTTCTCCTGCCGGCTGCGGGCCTGCATGTTGCGGATGTCCTCCAGGAACAGCACGCACAGCTCTTCGATCGCCTGCGGCTCCTGCTTGCGCGTGAAGCGCACGCGGGCCCGCAGGGTGCGCTGCACACCGCCGCCGAAATCCAGGCTCACATCACGCCCGGCGGTGGGCCAGGAGGCCTCGCCGAAGGCGCGCTCCACCGTCTTCACCAAGGCATCCCAAGCGACGACGCCACGCAGCTGGAACGGTGCCGGGCCGCTGATGCCTGTGGCCGCGAGCAAGCGGCGCGCAGCCGGGTTGGCAGCGCGCACGCGGCCGCGGCGGTCGACCACCAGCACGCCGTCCTGCATCTCCTCGATCACCAAGCGGTTGAGTTGCGCTTGCTGGCGCGCCATCTCGAGGCTGCCGCGGGCGGTGAGTTCTTCGCGCGCCAGGCGGCCGGCCAGTTCGCCGGCCAGCACGGTGATCACGAAGAAGCCGCTGCCAGCCAGGCCTGCCTGCGTCATCAGCACGGTCGCGTCGCCACCGGCCAGCACCGCACGCCAGGCGGTCGCGAGCAAGACCAGCGTGACACCCGACGCCGTGGCGAGCGCCATCAGGCGCGGCGTGAGCACGCCGGCCATCAGCACCGGCAGCACCAGCAGCGCCACATAGTTGAGGCTGGAACCCGGCGCCAACACATGCAGCGCGGTGAAGCAGACCAGATCGGCGCCGATGGTCGCGAGCCACTGCGGGCTGCGCAGCCGCGCGAGCGATTGCGGCGCCGCCACGCGCCGGTAGCGCGGCAGCAGCCACATGGTGATCGACAAGGCCGCGTAGGCCACGCTCACCAGCGCCATCGGCTGCGTGAGCCGCAGGCCGTACAGCCCGCCCACGCCGAGCGTCACGATCAGCGCCAGGCCGAGGGCCGCGCGCGCCGCGATGAAGGCGCTGTAGACGCGCTCGAACGCCGTTTGCCCCGACTGCACCACTCGCGCTGCCTGACGCGACATGAAGCGCGAATCGGGCGCATCGGCCTGGTAGAGGCCGGCGGTGAAGCGCGACTCTTCCTCATCCATCTCCGGCGCGGCGCGCGGCGTGCCGATCTCGCTGTTGCCAAAGGCGCCGAACCAGGATTCATCGGCCGCGGCGGCACGGCGCGCGTGGCGGCGGTCGGCAAAGCGCCGCTCGGCTGTGCGCTGTGCACCGCTCACGGGGTGGCGCTCATGGCACTGTGCTCAAAATGTGGCGCTCTCGATGTGGCGCTCTCGAGCAAATGTGGCTTTGCCACTTTGCTCGACCCTTAGGGGCGGGAATGTCGAAGACATTTCCTGGGGGCCTATCACTCGGGATGCGCCTTCTCATAAGCCGCGCGGTGCGCATCGCCGCAAAACACGCCGCCACGGCCGGGCAAGGCTTCGTCGCGTGGCAAGTGCATGCCGCATTGGGCACACGCAATGATCTGCTTCGGCTCGGCCGCCGCATCGGGCTTGGCGGATCGAGAAGAAGGCGGTGCCGCTCGACCACCCAAAGACCGCTTGAGCAGCCAGAGCAGTGCGAACACCGCAGCAACGAAGATCAGCAATTTCATGGGCGCGGCCTCAAAGCAGTATCACAGCGGTGGCTGCCGGTGCAGCAGCACTTCGAAGACGAAGCGCGAACCCACATAACCGAGCAGCAGCAGCACGGCGCCGAAGTACAGCCAGCCGGTCGCCTTCGGCCCGCGCCAACCGAAGGCCAGGCGCCCCGCCAGCAGCGCCGCGAAGACCACCCACGCGAGCATCGAGAACACAGTCTTGTGATCCCAGCGCCACGGGTTGGCCACCCACGCGCCGAGCAGCAAGGCGAGCGAGAGCACGACGAAGCCGGCAGCCACGAATCGATAGGTCAGCCGTTCCAGCCGCAGCAGCGGGACGCCCTTGGCAGGCGCAGCTTCCGAGAGTGAGAGCACCTTGGTGCGCAGTTGCCGCTCCGCGCGGCTGAGCATCAGCGCATGCAGCACCGCAGCGCCGAAGAGCCCGTAAGACGCAATGCCCAGCACCCAGTGCAGCGGCGCCCAGCGCGAGGCCACATGCGGAATCAGCTCACCGGGAAAGGCCAGCGCCAGTGCCACCGCCACACCGCCGAGCGCAGCCAGCCCGCGCCGCAAGCCGGGCAAGGGCAAAAAGCGCCCTTCGATCTCGTAGACCGCGAGCACCAGCCACAAGGTCATCGACAAGGCCGGCGCAAAGCCGAAGCGCGCGCCGACCACCTCGCGGCCCAGGCCCGTGATGTCGGCCACGATGGCCATGGCGTGTGCGAACCAGCCGGCCAGCAAGGCCACGCGCAGGCCGTTCGAAAAACGCTCACCGGGCAAGGCCGCCGCCACATAGCAGGCGAGCGCGAGCAAGCTCGGAATCCCCAGCGCCAGGGCGCCGGCAGAGGGACCTTGGGCGAAGGGACCGAACGATAGAATCATTCTCACAGTGTACTTTCGCGCTGCCGCATCGCCGGTCCTGCGCGCACCCCCACCATGGCTTCCACCCTCACCGATCGGCTGAGCCGCCTCGTCAAGACGATGCGCGGCCAGGCCCGCATCACCGAAGACAACGTGCAAGACATGATGCGCGAGGTGCGCATGGCCCTGCTAGAGGCCGACGTGGCCTTGCCCGTGGTGCGCGACTTCATCGCTCGCGTCAAGGAGAAGGCGCTCGGCGCCGAGGTGGTCGGCTCGCTCTCGCCGGGCCAGGCACTCGTCGGCATCGTCAACCGCGAACTTGCGGCGACCATGGGCGAAGGCGTGTCCGACATCAACCTCGCCGCGCAGCCCCCCGCCGTGATCCTGATGGCCGGCCTGCAAGGCGCGGGCAAGACCACGACCACCGCCAAGCTCGCCAAGCACCTGATCGAAAAGCGCAAGAAGAAGGTGCTCACCGTCTCGGCCGACGTGTACCGCCCGGCCGCCATCGAACAGCTCAAGATGGTGACCAAGCAGGCGGGTGCCGAATGGTTTCCGTCGGCCGCCGGCGAGAAGCCGCTGGCCATCGCACTCGCCGCGCTCGACTATGCGAAGAAGCACTACATCGATGTGCTGCTGGTCGACACCGCTGGCCGTTTGGCCATCGACGAAGCGCTGATGCAGGAGATCAAGGAACTGCACACGGCGCTGAACCCGGTCGAGACGCTCTTCGTCGTCGATGCCATGCAAGGCCAGGACGCGATCAACACCGCCAAGGCCTTCAGGGAAGCGCTGCCGCTCACCGGCATCGTGCTGACCAAGATGGACGGCGACTCGCGTGGTGGTGCGGCACTCTCGGTGCGGCAGATCACCGGCGCGCCGATCAAGTTCGCGGGCGTCAGCGAAAAGATCGATGGCCTGGAAGTCTTCGACGCGCAACGCCACGCCGGCCGCGTGCTCGGCATGGGCGACATCGTCGGCCTGGTCGAAGAGGTGCAGAAGGGCGTCGACATGGCGGCGGCGCAGAAGCTCGTCGACAAGGTCAAGTCCGGCGACAGCTTCGACCTGAATGACTTCCTGTCACAGCTCTCACAAATGAAGAAGATGGGCGGCTTGTCAGGTTTGATGGACAAGCTACCGTCTCAACTGACCGGCAAGGCCGGCAACATGGGCCAACCCGACATGGATCGGGCCGAACGAGACATGCGCCGAATGGAGGGAATCATCTGCTCGATGACCCCTCTGGAGCGCCGGAAACCCGATTTGCTCAAAGCGACCCGAAAGCGAAGAGTCGCCGCTGGAGCAGGGGTCCAGGTGCAGGACGTGAACCGCCTTTTGAATCAGTTCGAGCAAATGCGCGACATGATGAAGAAGATGAAAGGCGGCGGCATGATGAAAATGATGAAGCGCATGGGCGGCATGAAGGGAATGGGCGGGCCTGGCGGCATGCGGTAACGCAGCGCACGGTCACCGCCTGCGGTGAACCATCACACCACCACCCTTCCCCAGATGCCGCGCACGCGCTCGCTGTGTGCGACGGAAAGTGCGACTGGGAAGGCTGATGGATTTGTTGCTGATTGTTCCGCCAGTGGTGATCGTGCTACTGATCGTGTGTTGGTGGCTGTGGCGCCGCCGCGGCACGCCGCTCGTCGGCAGTGACGACGCCGACCGCATCGACACCCTCGCCGGTTGGCCCCCGCAAGCCACCCGCATCCTCACTGCTTCCGAACGCCTGGCCTACGGTGTCCTGCTGCGCGCCCTGCCCGGCCATTTGATCCTGGCGCAGGTGCCGCTGGCGCGCTTCCTCAAGGTGCCCAAGCGCAATTCGTATGCCGAATGGCTGCGACGGCTCGGCAACCAATCGGTGGACTTCGTGGTGTGCGACATGGCCTCGCAGGTGCTGGCTGTCGTCGACGTGCAGGCACCGGCTGCGTTGTCGAGTGATCGCGCCCGCAAGCGTTTGAACCGCATGGCGCGCTCGCTCAAGGCCGCCGGCATCCCGCTGCACGTGTGGACCGAGAACGCATTGCCCTCGGTCGAAGCCGTGCGCGAAACCGTGCTGCCCAAGCCGGTGGTCAAGGAGCCGCTGAGCAACCCGATGCCGCTCGCGTCGCCATCGCCCCCGCCATCGCAGAGCGCCCGTGATTCCGGCCCCAGCCCCTTCGACGAAACCAACCGCGACTCGACGCAGGACGAGCTGATCGAGATGCGCGAGCCGCCGCCTTCGACCTGGTTCGACGACCTCGATTCCGGGCCGACGCCGCTGAACAAACCCAAGCGCTAATCGGCGTGATCGGCTCGGGCCCTGTCGGCTCTGTTCAGCTCAGCAAGGCCTGCGCGAACTCGCGCGCATCGAAGGTCTGCAGGTCCTCCAATTTCTCGCCGACGCCAATGAAGTAGACCGGCACGCCGCGCCCGCCGGTGCGCTGCCGCTCGCGCGACCACAGCGCGATGGCCGCCAGCATGCCGCCCTTGGCCGTGCCGTCGAGCTTGGTGACGATCAGGCCGGTGAGGCCGAGCGCCGCATCGAAGAGCTGCACCTGCGTCAGCGCGTTCTGGCCGGTGTTGCCATCGATCACCAACAGCACCTCGTGCGGCGCGCCTTCCTGCGCCTTGCCGATCACGCGGCGGATCTTCTTGAGCTCCTCCATCAGGTGCGCCTGCGTGGTGAGGCGGCCGGCGGTGTCGGCGATCACCACATCGCAGCGCCGCGCCTTGCCCGCGATCACCGCATCGAAAGTCACCGCCGCCGGGTCGCCGCCCTCCTGGCTCACGATCTCCACCTGATTGCGCCCGGCCCACACCGCCAACTGCTCGCGCGCTGCGGCGCGGAAGGTATCGGCCGCGGCCAGCAGCACCTTCTGCCCCGCATCCGCCAGATGCCGCGTGAGCTTGCCGATGCTCGTGGTC
>JAMFRW010000501.1 GCA_026224975.1 Rhodoferax sp.
CCGACCAGGGCCAGCCCGGCCACAACACCGCGCTCGACCCGTTCCAGTCGCCTCGCGTGCAGGGCTGGAAGACCAGCCACTTCTTCACCTTCAGAAGCGAGCTGTTCCCCGCCATCGGCGAGGACTATTTCAAGGACGAGAACGGCGACTGGCTGCCCGCCGCCAATGACCGCGCCATCGCCTACCCGGTGCTGGACCAGACCCGCCGCTACCTCTTCATGCCGGTGAAGGCCTACCGCTACACAGCCACCAACCCTGAGTCGCACCATAACCAGGATCCCCTCTCGGTGGGCCTGAGTTCACGCCGGCAGATGCGCTTCGCCGACACGGTGGATGCCAAGCCGCCGCTGCCTTGCACGCGCTGGTTGTTCGGCGAGCACGGGGCGGCGGATCAGACGGTGAACCATCTTTTTCAGCAACTGCTGACGGCGAAGCCGGTTGTGCATCAGCAGGTGACCGCACCACGATTCGAGCCGACTCACGCACCGTCTGTGGAAGTACCAACCGACGCGGGACCGTGGGCCAAGGTGGCCGCCACGGTGATGCACGAACACTGCCCGTCCCTGCTCGATCTCGCGATGGACGGCCTGGCGCCGCTGCCGCCGGTCGGCCAGCTGTGGAGCTGGTGGAAATGCCTGCAACGTGGGCCGGCGCAGCCTAAAGTGTTGGAGATCGGCGCGGGCAAGCTATCGGCTGCGTTGCACGCGATGGTGCGCGGCCTGGGTGGAAGCATCACCTCGATCAGCGCCGATCAGAGCCGTGCGGGCGAGTTGTATGCCCGGCTTCGTGGCATCGGCATCGAGGCCGAGGTGACGCCCCTGCCGCTGGCCGATGCGGAATTCGAAGGCACGGTCGGGCAGTTCCCCGACCTCACCTTGCTGGATGAGAGCGTGAGCAACTTCGACCTGGTGGTGGTGTGCGCGCAGACGTGTGGCCTCACCCCTTCGGATGCGATCCTGTCGTTGCCGATGCTGGTGCCGCGCCTGAAGCCGGAAGGCTTCAGGGTCTGCGTCTGGTCGCCCACCAACCCGCGCCCGCTGAGCGATGCGCTCGCAGCCTGGCGCCGCGCGGCGCCCGATCTGAACTATGCGGAGCATGAGTTGGGCGGCCTGGGCCTGATGGTGCAGTCGTGAGGGTGCACTCTTGAAGATCCTCCACCTGATGGTCGATGACAAGTTCATCGACAGCGCTGTTCGCGAATTCGAGCTCGCCCGCCCCGGCGTTCACGAATACCTGATGCTGGACAGCCGGCCGCCGTACCGCTACGTGCGCAGCCCGGCGGTGCGTGCCATCTCCCGCGCAGCTTGGAGAGAAAGGGTCCACCAGCCCGACGTGGCCGCCGTGATCGTGCACTGCCTGTCGCCCGAACACCAGCCGCTGCTGAAGGAGATTCCGCCCGGCCCGACGGTCATCTGGATCGGCTGGGGCTATGACTACTACGGGCTGATCAGCGATGCCTTTCCCGAGGGCATGCTGCTGCCGGCCACGCGGGCCTTGGCAGCAACTCTGCAGGGTCGTTCGACGTGCCAAGTGCCCGGCCAACTGCGGGCCTCCGAGTTGTCTTGCGCCCGCCCGTACCCGAAGCCCTCGCACCACGAACAAGCGGCGCTGCAGCGCATCGACTATTTCAGCCCGGTGCTCGAGAACGAATACCACCTCGTTCGTCGCCACCAACCAACGTTGCGTGCGCAGTATCTGCACTGGAACTACGGCACCGCGGAAGACGACATGACCCTGCCGGGCATGGATGCCCAGGCGGCGGCCGCTCAACTAGGCCCCAACCTTCTGGTCGGCAACAGCGCCGCGCCGGCCAACAACCACCTCGAGCTGTTCGAACACATCCGGCGCCATGTCGATCTGCAGGGCCGCGAACTGATCGTTCCGCTCAGCTACGGTGACTTCGCTTATCGGGCGCACATCGAGCGCATCGGTCGGCAGATGTTCGGCAACGCCTTCGTGCCGCTGATCGACTTTCTTCCGAAGGATCGCTACATCGAGATCCTGATGTCGTGCGGCCACGTGATGATGAACCATGTTCGCCAGCAGGCCCTCGGCAACCTGGTCATCAGCGGCATGCTGGGTGCGAAGCTGCACCTGAACCGCCGCAGCCCCATCGGCCCGTGGATGCGTCGGCTGGGCATCTCGGTGTCGGACGTCGAACGGCCCGACATGACCCCCTTGCCTGGCGCGGCGCGCGAGGTGCAGGCTGCAGCGCTGCGTGCCGATCTGGGACGGGACGCTCAGCGTCGGCGCACGCAAACGATGGTGGACGCCGCGCTGGCACCGAGGCCGTCTGCCGCTTGATATTCGGGTTGGCGTGCCGCCGCGCGATAAGCGCCAGCTCCATCTCGCATCAGCCGCGCACCAGCGGCTTCGCCGGATTCCCGACCACGGTGTTGCCGGGCGCAACATCCCGCGTGACCACCGCACCCATGCCGACAACCGCCGCACTGCCTATCGTCAGCGGCACACCGCGCGGGACACCCGGGCGCAGGAGCGCCCCGGTGCCGATGTAAGCATGGTCGCCGATATGTACGTTGCCGTTGCAACTCACACGCGGCGCGAAGGTTACCCAGTCGCCGATCACGCAATCGTGCGCGACATAGGAATAGAGATTGGCATGGAAGTGCCGCCCGATGGAGGCGTTCGACGTGACCATGCTGAAGGCGCAGAAGATGCTGCCGTCGCCGATCTGGTTGGCGTCGTAGACCACGGCGTTGGCCGCCTGCAGCGTCATCGCCCGCGCGCCGCGCGCCTCGCAGCGTTCGGCGATCGCCTGCCGCGCTGGCGCGTCGGCCACCGCCACCGCAAATCCGCGCTCGGCTGCGTCAACTTCGAAGAAGGCTTGCTCCGAGAGAACAGGAACGCCGTTGACAACATCGGCGCCAGGCAAGGTCTCGACGAAGACCAGGCGCCATCCGGCCACGGCCAGCTGCTGCCGCGCGAACGGCATCACCTCACGCGCAAAACCGCCTGCGCCGTAGAGACCGAAAAGACGCTCGGACATGACCTGCTCCTTGCAAACGTGACGCTTTGACGTGGTGTTCGTCAGCGCGGTGCTTTCATATCGTCGCGACCAACGGAACGTCATGACTTGCCGGCGTCACGAGCCTGATCGCTGAAGCCGCCGGGCGACGCGGCGCACCGGCTGCGATGATGGCGGCAGCAACGCGTTCGACATCCGCATCCGCCATCGACGGAAAGATCGGCAGGCACAGCACCTGGTCGGAGACTTCGCGTGCGACCGGCAGATTCTGCGCTACCGCGGAAGGCAGGCCGCGATACATCGGGAAGTCCGATATCAGCGGATAGAAATAGCGCCGCGCCATGATCTGCTCGGCCTTCAGCGCTTCGTACACCGCATCGCGCGAGGCGCCGAAGCCGGGGCCGATCAGCACCGGGAAGTAGGAATGGTTGGGCGTGGCGTCTACAGGCTTGTCGAGCATGCGGAGTCCGGGCACGCCGGCGAACAGGCGGCGGTAGAGGGCTTCGACCTCGCCGCGCCGCGCAATCGCCTGGTCCACATGCTTGAGTTGCAGCAGGCCGAGCGCCGCGTTGAACTCGCTCATCTTGCCGTTGATGCCGGTCGCGACGACCGTCGTCTCGTTGATGAAACCGAAGTTCTTCAGGTGGTCGATGCGCTGTTTGGTGCGCGCGTCGGGCGAGATGATCGCGCCACCCTCGAAGGTGTTGAAGACCTTGGTGGCGTGGAAGCTGACCACCGACAGATCACCGTGGTTGAGCACGCTGCGCATCTGGCCGCCTTCGCTGCGGCGCACACCGAACGCATGCGCGGCATCGTAGATGACCTTCAGGTTGTAGTCGTCGGCAATGCGCCGAATGGCATCGACATCGCAAGGCGTGCCGTAGCAGTGGATCGGCATGATCGCCGTCGTCTGCGGCGTGATGGCGGCTTCGATGCGGCGCGGGTCGAGGTTGAGCGTCACCGGGTCGATGTCGGCAAACACCGGCTTGATGCCGTTCCACATCAGCGAATGGGCCGTGGCGACGAACGAATAAGGCGTCGTGATGACCTCGCCGGTGATGCGCAGCGATTGCAGCGCGGTGACAAGTGCCATCGTCGCATTGGTGAACAGCGAGATGTGCGGAACGCCCAGGTGCTTGCACAGCTCGGCTTCCAGTTGCTGGTGGAACGGGCCGTTGTTCGACAGCACGCGCGTGTCCCAGATCTGCTGCAAGTAAGGCAGAAACTCCTCGAGCGGCGGCAACTCCGGCCGGGTCACGAAGAGTGGTGCGTGCGTGCTCATGGCGATGTCCTGTTCCAGCGCCGGGGTCGTGTGCGGAACGGCCGACGAGGCGCGTTCCGACAGGTCCGGCGTGAGGACGATGATCGGTGCATCACCTTGCCGGTGATGGATGGAAGTAGGGGCTGTTTGCGCGCCAAATCGGTGCGAGCACTCTCACTGCCAAAGTCCCTGCGACCGGCGCCAGGCAGTTGGGCCTGAAGCCAGGCGTGCGTCGAGCCGGATCTCAGCAAGCCCGAGGCCGCCAGTCGGTGAGGCGGCCTTGCGGGTCGTCGTGATGCGGCCTCAGGTAGTGCTCGAGGTCGATGTGTTCGTCGGTGGAATAGGCGAACGGGAGGTGCCGCGCCGAGTGAGCGATCGGCAGTTCGGCATCGGCCGCGGCATGCTCGATCGTGAACGAACTCGTCAGCTCCAGCTCGCTGGCCGCCCGCAGCCGGCGTCACCTTGAGATCGGTCGCGAGCACGCGCAGATCGTGGCTTGAAGAGGATGCGGTGCTCGCCGAGGGTCACCGGCTCCCGGTATTTGTAGCGGGTGCGGTGGAGGATCTTGTAGGTGACGGACATGGCAGTGGACGGCAAAGCGATTTCGAGCGGTGTGCGAGTGTGAACAGCGCGCGGGCGTGATCGCGTAGTCCGGAGATGACTTGCCTGCAGAAGAGACGACCGATGTGACCGCTGGCAGCGCGTCGGCACATCGCGTTTTCGGCCTCGACTCCTACAGCCGCTTCAGCCGCCGTGAGGATGTTCCGCCGTCTTGCGACGCTAGCATCTTCGACACGCGCCATGCCTGTGTGGCTGCGATCACAGGACTCTTTCCCGATGCTCGGATTCGACAAACGTGCCGCGAAGGTCACGTGGACCGTGGCGCTGGTGGCGGTGGCGCTCTTTGCCGTCTACTCCATCCGCAAGACGCTCTTCATCTTGCTGCTGTCGGTGTTTTTTTCGTACATGGTGTACCCCGCCGTCAAGCGGTTGTCGATGTACACGCCTCGCCGCTTTTCGCACTCGGCGGCCACGGCTACCGTGTTCGCGGCCATCATTCTTCTGGTTGCCGGCTTCGTGGCCTTGATCGGCCCGCCCATCGCCGATCAGGCCTCTGCGCTGGGCGATGTGCTGCCGGGGCTGGTGAAAGACCCGAATGTCCTCAACCGCATTCCGCTGCCGGATTGGCTCGCCCCCTTTCGCGCCCGTGTTGCACCGTTTATCCAGGAGCACCTGGCGGCCGGAACCTCGGTCGCGGTGCCTATCGCCAAGCAGATCGGCCAGGTCGCCATCGGCATTGCCAGCAACTCGATCTTCCTGATCGTGATCCCGATCCTGGCGTTCCTGCTGATCAAGGACGCCACCGTCATACGCGACAAGTTCCTCGGCTGGGTTCGCGGTGGCGGGCACGGTGCGATGTGGACCCGCATCGTCGATGGGCTCGATGTGCTGCTGGGCCGGTACATCCGCTCCCTGCTCATCCTCTCCGGCGCCACGCTGACCATCTATTCCATCGCCTTTTCGATCGCGGGCGTGCCTTATGCGCTGCTGCTGGCCGCGCTCGCCGGCATCCTCGAATTCATCCCGGTCATCGGCCCGCTCGGCGCAGCGGTGGTGTGCCTTGTCGTCTCGGGGCTGGCCGGCTACGACCACCTGCTGCTGCTGCTCGGCTTCCTCATCGTCTACCGCCTCTTCCAGGACTATGTGCTCAACCCCTACCTCATGAGCGACGGCGTGGAAGTGCCGCCGCTGCTGGTGCTGTTCGGCCTGCTGGCGGGCGAAGAGATCGGCGGGGTGGTAGGCATCTTCCTCTCGGTGCCGGCCTTGGCCGCGGCGAAGATCATCGCCTCGGAGATTGCGGCCGAGACGCGGGCGCGGCGTCGGCCTGCGGCCGACATGTCCCCCACCTCGATCGCGGACGAGCCTCGATCTCCATAGAAAGCCCACGCCATGATGAATCGCCAGGATCCCGTTGGGTTGATCCCCGGTTGCTCGACCGGCTTCGGCCGCGAATTGGCCAAGCTCGTGCTCGCGCGTGGCCGGCCCAAAACCCCTGACGGAGCAGGGTGGCCGTACTTTGCGCGTGCCGGCTGGGCGATTAAGCTTTGTTCGCCCCCAACTCGTGAAAGGAGCTGCCCATGAAAACTTTCCTGATCGCGCTCGCCTTCGTCGGCGCCAACGCGATGGCCTGTCCTGGCGCCGCCAAGGATGCATCGGCGCCCAGCACCGACAAACCTGTCGTCGCTGTCGTGAAGGCCGCTCCCGCAGCACCGCTGCGAGCGAGTACGAGGGCGGTGACCAAGGTCGCCGCGAAGTCGACGGACGTGCGCAAGGCCACGACGCTGTAGCGCGTGGCAGCTGTCCGCCGGGCCGTTGTGATGACGGCCCGGCATTTTTTTGCCTGGTTCGCGAAGCACGGCGACCGTCCGATGGCGCCCGCCAAAAAGACAAAAGGGTTAGCACGCCGTAACGTGCTAACCCTCGTCTTTACTGGTGCGGCTGGCAGGAATCGAACCCACGACCCCTTGGTTCGTAGCCAAGTACTCTATCCAGCTGAGCTACAGCCGCTAAGCCACGCAGTATAGCATGGAATTATCACGCTCGACTTCATGCTCGAAGTTCGCGAGCGGTTTCGCTTCAAGGCAAACGCGCCGCCGCCTCGAACGCCGCAGCCGCCCGTGCGCTGTCGTCTTCCTGCTGCGCGAGTTCGGCCAGGCCGAGCCAAGCCTTGCGGCGCGATGACGTGGCGAGCGCCGTATCGTTCGCGGCCTGCTCCAGCAGGCGCCTTGCCTTGCCCCAGAGCTGGCGCTCGGCCAGCGCGCAGCCAACGGCCAGCGCGATGGCGCCTTCGCGGGGGTAGGCGCTGTAGGCGGCTTCGAGGCGGGCCAGCCATTCGGGGCCGATGCCGGGCATGGCGTGGACCAGGCCCTGCGAGACGGCGACGCGCTCGTCGGCGCTCAGGTCGGTGAGCGCATCCCAGAAGGGGCGCAGCCAGCCGCGTGCTTCTTCGTGAGCGCCCAGCGATGCGGCGCGAGCGGCGGCGCGGCCGGCGACGAAGGGGTCGCGGCGGTCGACGGGATCGAAAAGCATCCAGACGCGGCGCAGTTGATCGATGTCGTGCGCGGTGTCCAGCGATTCGAACGCCAGCGAGCGCAGCAGGCCTTGCGCGGCGATCTTCGAGAAGCCCTGGTGCTTGGCCAGCAGGCGCGCGGTCTTGAGCGCGTCTTGCGGCTGCTGGCGCAGGCGCGTGGCCTGCAGCTTGAGGCGCAGCGCATGGGTGCGGCGGGCCACGCCTTGCGGCAGTTCGGCGAGCAGTTCCATGGCGCGGGGCGCGTCGCGGTCGTCGAGCGCCCATTCGGCGGCGAGCAGCATGGCGCCTTCTTCGGCCGAGCGTGCTGCGGCGCTGCGGCGCGAGAGGTCAAGCGCCTGGCGCAGTTGCTCGTCGCGCCCGGCGCGGTCTTGCAGGCGGTGCGCGCTGCCGGCGGCGAGCAGGTGGCTGAGCACGGTGAACTCGTTGTCTTGTGCGAGTTCGGGCGTGTCGGTCTGGATCGCGAGGGCGCGCTGGGCCGACTTTTGCGCGCGCCCATAGCGCCCGCCGAAGTACTGCGCCAGCGCATCACGCAGGGCCGCCTGCGCGCTGCGGTCGCGCCGTGCCACACGCCATTCCTTGGCGCGCTGCGGCAGGCCCACCAGCGAGTTCATCGCCTGGATCCCGGTGACAAGCACGAAGCAGGTGCCCACCAGCAGCAGCAGGAAGAGGTTGAGCGACAGATCGAGCCGCCACGTGCCGAGGTAGAAGGTGACGAGCCCGTCGTTGGTGCCGAGCGTGGTGGCGGCCACCACCGCCACGACGAACAGCAGCACGAACCAGATGATCGAACGCATGCGGGCCTCAGCCGGCGCCGAGCCGCCTCAAGGCGGCTGAACGCCCCCTCGGGGGGCAGGAGCAAAGCGACGTGGGGGCGGACATTCTTTTATCGGCCGGCCGACGCCGCGGCCAGCGCGGCGAGCGTGTCGTCCGGGTGCGGCAGGTTCACTTGCCGGGCTTGCAAGGCCACCTGCCGGAGCAGATCGGTGGCGAGCATGGTGCGGCGAGCGCTGCGGTCGAAGTAGCGGTCGAGCGCCGCTTGCGCCACCTGCAGATCGGCTTGCGCCGTATCGAACTGGCGGCTCAGCAGCGCGAGGCGCGCGTTGAGCAGCCGCAGCTTGAGGTTCTCCCGCAGGAAGAAGGCCTGCTCAGGCGCGATCAGCATGGCCTCGGGCCGGTCGATGCGGGTGACGCGGATGAGCGATTTGGCCTCGCTCCACACGCGGCCACTCACGCTCTCCCAGGCCTGGCTGATCCCCGCCGGCCAGAGGGCGCTCAGGCCCGATGCCGCACTCGCCGGCGCTGCAGGCTTGGGCGATGACGCAGCGCGCGCCACGGCGCCCTGGCGAGATTCGGCGCGCGAATCGGCGACAGCCAACAGAGGCAGTTCGTCGACCATGCGCACCGCTTCGTCGAGCTTGATGCCGAGCGTGGCGATGTCGGCCACGCTGGTCGCCTTGACGCGGTCCAGATCGCGCGCGATGGCGCGGCGCACGCCTTCGAGCCGCGGCTGGTCGTAGCGCGCCAGGCGCTCGTCGCTCTGCTTGAGTGTGGCAACCAGCGGCTCGGCGCTGCCGGTGATGGCCGATTGGCGCAGCGCCACGCGGATGGCGGCGTCCACATCGACCAGCACGTTTTCGTCACGCGAACGCGATAGCGACTGGATCAGGTCTTCGAGCTGGCCGCGCTGCACCGCCACTTCGGCCACCTTGGCTTCGAGCAACGCCACCTTGGCACCGGCATCGCGCGAGGCGTCTTCGGCCTGCTTGGCGAGCAGCCGCGCCTCGGTCGACTGGCCCGCGCTTTCCTGCTGGCGCCGCACCAGTTCCTGTTCCAGATGCGTCACCCGGCGGTCGGCGCGCCATGCGATGGCGAGGCTGGCACCCACGAGCACCAACAGCAGCAACGCGCCGAGCAGGCGCCAGCGCCAGGCGTTGGAGGCCGCAGCCGCAGTGGCGCGCGGATCGGAGGCCGGTGCGGCATCGCGCGGTGTCGCGTCGCTGACGTCGCCAGGGCTGGAAGAGGAAGGCAAATGGAGGTCGCTCACGGTCCGATCGATTGTAGGCAGGCCACCACAGCTTCCAACGACGGCCGCGCCTCGACCACCCGCATGAAACCGAGCTGTTGTGCGCGCGCCGCAATACGCGGGTGGGTGGCGATCGCGGTGGCGCGGGACCAGTCGGCCCGCGTGTGCGGCGACATGTGTTGCGAAGTGAAACGGTCGAGACGGTCGATGGCTTCGGAACTGCTGAAAAACCACAGGTGCGCGGCAGGCTCCTGCATCGCCTGCGCCAGCAGCGCGGTTTGCGCAGCATCGAAACTCGGTGCCACCCGGCGATAGGCCGTCACGTAGTCGACGATCGCGCCGTGCTCACGCAGCGTCGTCGCCAGCCAATCGCGCCCCCCATCACCCCGCACAATCAGCACTTGCGCGCCTTGCCAATCGAGGCGGCACAACTGCGCCCAGAGCGATTCCGAATCGAACAGCGCCGAGTTGGCGGCCGGCTCGACGATCTGCTCAGGCGGCACACCCAAGGCGATCAGCCCGTGCGTGGTTCCGGGGCCAGGCGAGCCTGCCAGCGTGCCTTCCGGCCAAGTGCTGCCCGCCGACCGCGCGGCAAAAAACTGATCCGCCGCATTCGGGCTGACAAACATGGCCATGCGCCGTGACGCGAGTGTGCGCCACGCGGCTTGCACCTCGGCCAAATCGGCGCGCGAATCGATGCCGATCAGAGGCAGCGCCACCGCGTCGACACCGGCCGCTTGCAGACGCGCCACCCACTCCGCCGCCTGCGCGGCCGGGCGGGTGACGAGGACTCGCATGCAGCGTGGCCGGCCCGGAACCGCGGCGGTCAGAGCGCCGGGGCGAGGTAGGCGGCGGCGCCGAGCTGCGTCAACGCCGCAGCGGCCTGCGTGCCCAGCGCGCGTGCTGTGTCCACGGTGGTCGCCGGGCCGCTCAGTTCCGCCCGCAACAACGGCGCGAGCGGCGTTTGCGAATGCCCCAACGCCACGCGCAGATCGAGCTGGTCGCCGCGCCACACCGCATGCGCCGCCAGCGGAACGCTGCAACTGCCGCCGAGCGCCCGCGAGACGGCGCGTTCTGCCTCGACCGCCAGCCAGGTCGGGCTGTGCGCCATCGCGGCAAGCTGCTCGCGAAGCGCATGCAACTCGGTGCGCACCTCGATGCCGAGGGCGCCCTGCCCTGCACACGGCAGCATCTGCTGCGGCTCGAATTTCGCGCGGATGCGTTCGGCCAACCCCAGGCGCTTCAGGCCCGCGGCTGCCAGCACGATGGCGTCGTACTCCCCGGCATCGAGCTTGCGCAGGCGGGTGTCGAGGTTGCCACGCAAGGGCTCGATCCGCAGATCGGGCCGGGCCGCCAGCAATTGCACCACGCGCCGCAAGCTGGATGTGCCGACACAAGCGCCCTGCGGCAGATCGGCCAGTGTCGCGTAATGATTCGAGACAAAGGCATCGCGCGGGTCTTCGCGCTCCAGCACCGCCGCCAGCTCGAAGCCGGCCGGCAGGTCCATCGGCACGTCCTTCAGCGAATGCACGGCCAGGTGCGCGCGGCCGTCTTCCAGCGCCGTCTCCAGCTCCTTCACGAACAAGCCCTTGCCGCCCACCTTGGCCAGGCTGCGGTCGAGGATCTGGTCGCCCCGCGTCGTCATCCCGAGCAGCTCCACCGGCATGCCGAAGCGCTGCGTCAACAGATCGCGAACATGCTCCGCCTGCCACAAGGCAAGCCGGCTCTCACGGGTGGCGATGATGGTGGGCTGGGTCATGCGGGGAATGCTAGCAGGGGGATTGCGGCTAGCATCAGGTGCAGTCCTTGCTTTCGACTTGCACGGCGTTGTGGAGCTTCCGCTCGCAGTAACGCTCCAGACGAGCCGACGCCTCGCGCAACCCGCTTGCGCACTTGGAACATCACAAAAACTTCGAGGTGACCATGGCTCCTGCCGCCCCCCGCTTGTCCTCCGCCAAGGACGCTGCCGAAAAGAACCGCCCGCTGGTCGACGACATCCGCCTGCTGGGCCGCATCCTGGGTGATGTGATCCACGAACAGGAGGGCAAGGCGGCTTTCGAATTGGTGGAGCGGGTGCGACAGTTGTCGGTGGCGTACCGGCTCAAGAGCGATGCGCAGGCCGGCCGCGCGCTCGACCGGTTGCTGAAGAACCTGTCGGGCGACCAGACGGTGAGCGTGATCCGCGCCTTCAGCTACTTTTCGCACCTGGCCAACATCGCCGAAGACCGCCACCATGTGCGCCGGCGCGACCACCATGAGCGCCAAGGCCACCTGCAGCCGGGTTCGCTGGCGATGGCGCTGGAGCGGCTGGCCGCGGCCGATATTCGTGCCGGCGACATCGCGCAGACGCTGGCCAAGGCGTACATCTCGCCGGTGCTCACCGCCCACCCGACCGAGGTGCAGCGCAAGAGCATTCTGGACGCCGAGCGCGCCATTGCCGAACTGGTCGAAGTGCGCGACGCGCTGCACACCGACCGCGAGCGGGCCGAAAACGAAGCGCTGATCCGCGCCCGCGTTACCCAGCTCTGGCAGACGCGCATGCTGCGCACCTCCAAGCTCACGGTCGCCGACGAGATCGAGAACGCGCTGAGCTACTACCGCTCGACCTTCCTGAAGCAGATTCCGCGCATGTACCGCGAGCTGGAAGACCTGCTGCCCGGCCACCCGATCGCCTCATTCTTCCGCATGGGCAACTGGATCGGCGGCGACCGCGACGGCAACCCCTTCGTCACCGCCGACACGCTGAAGATGGCGCTCGCCCGGCAGGCCGAGACCGTGCTGCGCTTCTACCTGACCGAGGCGCACGCGCTCGGCGCCGAACTCTCCATCTCTGCCGGCCTGGCACCCGTCAGCCAGGAGATGCTGGCCCTCGCCGACAGCTCGCCCGACAAGAGCGCGCACCGCGCCGACGAGCCCTACCGCCGCGCCCTCATCGGCATGTACGCGCGGCTGGCCGCCACGCTCGAAGAGTTCACCGGCACCGAGGCGCTGCGCCATGCAGTGGCACCGCAAAACCCGTACCACTCGTCGGAGCAGTTCCTGGCCGATCTGCGCACCATCGAAGCCTCGCTCAAGGCGCATCACGCCGATGCGCTGGCCGCACCGCGCCTGCTGCCGCTGATCCGCGCGGTGCAGGTGTTCGGCTTCCATCTGGCGACGGTCGACCTGCGCCAGAGTTCCGACAAGCATGAATTGGTGGTCGCCGAGCTGCTCAAGCTCGCCAAGATCGAACCCGACTACAGCGCGCTGACGGAAGACGCGCGGCGCGATCTGCTGGTGCGCCAGCTCAACGAAACCCGGCCGCTGCGCGTGCGGGCCGCCAAGTACAGCGAACACACCGTCGCCGAACTCGAGATCTTCGAAACCGCAGTGGTTATGCTGGAGCGCTACGGCCGCGAGGCGCTGCGCCACTACATCATCTCGCACACCGAAGACGTGAGCGACCTGCTCGAGGTGATGCTGCTGCTGAAGGAAGTGGGCCTGCTGCGCGGCACGCTCACCGCCGACGACGAAGCCAGCGCCGCCATCAGCGACCTCATCGTCTCGCCGCTCTTCGAGACCATCGGCGACCTGCGCAACGCCGCACCCATCATGCGCGCGTTCTACGCGCTGCCCGGCATCACCGAGATGATGAAGCGCAGCGGCGCCGAGCAAGACATCATGCTCGGCTACAGCGACAGCAACAAGGACGGCGGCAGCTTCACCAGCCACTGGGAGCTGTACCGCGCCGAGATCGAACTGGTTGAACTCTTCAGCGCCCTCGGCCGCGACCACGGCATCACGCTGCGGCTCTTCCACGGCCGCGGTGGCACCGTCGGCCGCGGCGGCGGCCCGAGCTACCAGGCCATCCTCGCCCAGCCTCCGGGCACGGTGAACGGGCAGATCCGCCTGACCGAACAAGGCGAGGTCATCGCCTCCAAATACGCGCACCCCGAGATCGGCCGCCGCAACTTGGAGACACTGGTCGCCGCCACGCTGGAAGCCACGCTGCTGCACCCCAGCAAGAGCGCGCCCAAGAGCTTTCTCGACGCGGCCGCGGCCATCAGCGACGCCAGCTTTGCGGCCTACCGCAAGCTCGTCTACGAAACCCCCGGCTTCACCGAATACTTCTTCAGCGCCACGCCGATCCGCGAGATCGCCGAACTCAACCTCGGCTCACGCCCGGCCTCGCGCAAGGCCACGCGCGCCATCGAAGACCTGCGCGCCATCCCCTGGAGCTTCAGCTGGGGCCAGTGCCGCGTCGGCCTGCCGGGCTGGTGCGGCTTCGGCTCGGCCATCGCCTCGTTCCTGGGCACCGAGCCCAAGCAGCGCTTGGAGCGGCTGGCGCTGCTGCAGCGCATGCACAAGCAGTGGCCCTTCTTCAGCACGCTGATGTCCAACCTCGACATGGTGCTCGCCAAGAGCGATTTCGCCATTGCCTCGCGTTATGTCGAACTGGTCGAAGACAAGAAGCTCGGCAAGCGCATCTTCGGCCTGGTGCAAGCCGAATGGCAGCTCACCAACGACGCACTGGTGATGATCACCGGCGAGAAAAACCGCCTCGCCTCCAACCCCTCGCTCGCCCGCTCGATCGAACACCGCTTCCCGTACCTCGACCCGCTCAACCACTTGCAGGTGGAGCTCATGCGGCGTTATCGGCAGCGGGTGGAAGGCAACCCGGAGAACGCGCGGGTGCAGACGGGCATTCACATCTCGATCAACGGGGTGGCGGCGGGGTTACGGAATACGGGGTGACGGGGGCGCGGCACGTCGGTTGGCCTCAACGTCCGCCCCGAATCACCACGAACCCCCGCCGCTTTCCTTCGTTGTCGCCATCGACGGTATTCATCGCCGCGTGCAGATCGGCAGCCGTCACCCAGACCGGCGGGTATTTGTAGCGGGACACGTCGAGGATGAGGAAGCGGTCGGTCTTCGCATCGAAGGCGGCGAGCGGGGAGATGTGGCCACCTTTCTCCTGGCCGATGGCGCGGCGCAGGTAGTTGACGACGACGTGGCTGCCGCGGGCGGCGAGCGCTTGCGATGCCATCTGCCGAAAGTCGGCCAGGCTGTCGTCGTCTGCGTGGTGCACATCGGCCTGCACGCCGTAAGTGCGCACGATGGCGCCGAACTGATCGAGCGTCATGCCGTGGCCCATCAGCACGGCTTGCGGGAGGATGCGCTCGGTGTCGGGACCGAGCACGTTGTCTTGCGTAAAGGTCGCAAAAGGCGCGATGCCGGGCGTGGGCGGCGCGGGCACCTCAAGCGCGTTGAGCACCATGACCATGCTGGCGACGCCGCAGTAGGCCTGGTTCTTCTGCGTGACGAACTGGATGCTGAGCGGCCAATAGGCCTGGCGCGCGCTGCTGTCGATCAGCAACTGGCCGCCGGCCTCGGTGCTCAGGCCGATGAGGTTGGCGGGGAGCGGGAGTGTTTCGGCGCGCGCCGGTGACAACCCAACTGCCGTGCCGACGACGCCCAGCAACGCCATAGCGGCGAATCGCCAGGCGTGGCGCAGTGTCGAAGCGATCTCGAAGAAGCGTGGAGCAGTCATGAAAAGCTTCAGGTCGATTCGACCCAATGTGACACGCCCGCGCCGCCGAATCAATCGGCTTGCTCGCATGAGGTCATGCGACCTCGTCTACGGCCCTCTTTACAAAACCCCACAAAGTTTCTGGCTTGTGAATCCACCGAGCGCCCGGCCGCGTAAGGCCGAGCACGCCACGCAGGCAAGGGGTCGGCGTGGCGCACGTGATCACATCCAGGAGTTCTCATGAGCAAAACATCCAAGCCGGTTCGGCGCGCGCTCGCCATCGCCGCCGCATCGGCCGCCACGCTGCTGGGCAGCGCCGCAGCGCAGGCAGAAACCATTGTCGGCCTCACGACCACCAACGCGCTGGTGAGCTTCGACAGCAGCACGCCGACGCAAGCCGGCGCACTGATGAGCATCACCGGGCTGGTCGGTGCCGATGAACGCATCCTCGGCATCGACCTTCGCCCCGCCACCGGCGCCATCTACGGCCTGGGCAGCGCCGGCAACCTGTACACACTGAACGCGATGACGGGCGCGGCGACCTTCGTCTCGGGCTTGTCGACGGCGCTTTCGGGCACTTCGTTCGGCGTCGACTTCAACCCGCTCGTCGACCGCCTGCGCATCACCAGCAACGCCGGCCAGAACCTGCGCACGAATGTGGCGACGGGCGCGGCCACTGTCGATGGCGCGCTCAACGGCGCGACGACCAGCATCTCGGCCTCGGCCTACACCAACAACTTCGCCGGCACCACGAGCACCGCGCTCTACGGCATCAACGGCAGCGCCGGCATGCTCTACACGCAAGCGCCGCCGAACAACGGCACGCTCACCGCCGTGGGCTCGCTCGGCGTGGCCGCCAGCAACGTGGCGGGCTTCGACATCAGCGGCGTGACGGGCATTGCCTACGCCTCGTTGACCGATGGCGACACCGGCAAGAGCGGCCTCTACACCATCAACCTGGGCACCGGCGCAGCCTCGCTGGTCGGCGCCTTCGGCATGGCCGGCCTGACAGCCGGCGCGCCACCGTTGCTCGACATCACGGTGACCGCCGTGCCGGAGCCAGAGACCTATGCGCTGATGCTCGCCGGCCTGGTCGCCGTGGGTTCGATCGCCCGCCGCCGTCGCATCAAGGGCTGAACGTGGACGTGCGCCGAGCGGCTTGAGCTTCAGGCAGTCCGGCGCACCTTGACCGTGTAGTTCCCCGTGCCGCCGGTGCTGTTGTAGTGCCGGATCTGCACGTAGTAGAGGCCCGGCATCAGGCTCGCGACGATGCGGGCGTTGGTGCCGGTGCCGCTGTCGTCGTCTTCGTCGATCACCTGGGTCTGGCTGTCGGGGCCGAAGAGCTTCATCACCACATCGGTCGGGCCGGCGGTGTCGATGATGTGGTTGCCGCCGGTCACCACGGTGAACTTGTAGAGGTCTTCCTCGCCCGGCTTGCCGATGGAGGCGGCCGTGCGCTTGCGCGCGTTCACCTTCAGCTCGGTCGCGTCGTTGACCGTGGGCGCCGTCTTGGGGTAGGCCTGCGCGCTCGCCACATAACCCTTGTCGACGGCCGAGAGCACATCGTTCGCATGCGTGCCGACGCCGCTCTTGACCCAGGTGCCCGGGAAGAAATACAGCATGATCGAATCGGGGTCGAAAGCCGTGCCCTGGATCTGATCGGCACGGTATTTCTCGAGCACGTTGTGGCGGATGGTGGCTTCGTCCCAGTTGTTGGGCGGGCCGGAGAGGCTCTTGATCACCACCGCCTCGTTCCACTCGATGCCGCCGGCCGGGTTCTGGTGCTCGTGCGCCAGGCCGATCGCATGGCCGAACTCATGGCCCGCCGTGCCGCCATCCATAAAGCCGAGATTCATCGTGGCCTGGTTGCTCGGGATGCCGCGGTTGTCGGTGCCGATGTAAGACCACGCACCGTCGTTCGGGTCGAAACTGATGCGGATCTCGGCATCGGCCGCGTTGCCGAAATCGAAGTGCAGGTTGGCAAACTGCGTCCACCACAAGGCCTGCTCCTTCGCCTTGGCCTGCTGCGCCGAGGTGCCTTCGAGGAAACGAACGCGCAGCGTGCTGCCGTTCATCCAGAGCTTGCCCAAGGGCATGATGGCACGCGTGCGGCCGTTCGAACTGCGCGTCGCGCGAAAGCGCATCTGCTCCGAAGGCAGCAAGCGGTCGGTGCAAAAGTAGTGGTCGTGGGCCATAGTGATCTCCGGGTCTTGCCTTGCATCACGCAGCGTGTGCGGCATGGCGAGAAAGGTACGCCGCGGGGGGCGGCGCGTCCATCTGCGGGTTAGGGGGCCGCGTCGTTCATGTTGGGGAGGTGTGTGGGTGTGGGTGGTCAGTGTTTATCCGGGCTGCCGGTCGTGGCACCCTCGCGAACGACCACCGGCGACGACTTGCGCGCCCGCTCGATGTCGATGAAGTCCTGCGGCGACTTGCCGGAGTTCGCGACCCAATGGCGCATATCCTCACCCTCGCCTCGCGCGGACCGCTGCTGGATCAGCGCCACCTGGCGTCGCAGTGCGCTGCATGAAGACAACTCACCTGGTTGCACAGTCGACACCACCGCCTCGGCGTAGGCAGACAGTTCACCGCGCAGCCTGTCGATGCGATCGACGGGCCAACACACGGCCTCGCCGATCGACGTGCCGATGCTGCGCTCGAGCATCGAGTCGGGACGCTCGACCAACAGCTCGGCGATCGCTGCGCAAACCTGCCGTCGGTTGGCGTCGGCTAGCGAAGCGCCCCGGCACTCCGCGATCAGGGGCCGGTAGCCGCGCAGCGTCCAGGCGCTCATCGTGCCGATAGCCTCTACGGACACGGTCCATGCCGCCAACATCGACTCGTCATCCGAATCGGCCGTGCCGACGATAGCCCCGGGGATGGCGGAGAAGCGCGAATCGCTCTGCCGCGAGACCGAGATGCGATACAGCGCTTGGTCCACGGCCGATCTGTCCTTTCGAGACGGGACATCCGCCAGGATCGAAATCCACGGCGCCGCGTTGCCCGGATCGAGCCGGGCCCATTGTTCGGCACTGAGCATCTGGCAAGCACCCGGTCCGGCCGCACCCTCCCCACAGGCATGAAAAGCCAATGCGTAAACGCCGGCGTCACTGCTCGACACCGCCATGCGCGCCAGCGCGTCACGGGCGTCGGGCGCTGGCAACCCAGCCTGCGAGCTGCCCGGGCCGCGGGGCATGTCCATCCACAGTGCAATCGCCTGGCCCAAGTCACCGAATCGTGTGCGCAACGCATTCGCCATGCGCAGACGCGCCCGCGGAAGCATCGTGGCGCGGTTCCAGTCGTCCTGGTCGAACATGCCACCCGGCAGCATGGGAACCGAGCCTCCGCCGCAGATCCGGAAATCGCCTGGATCGCTTGGCCGGTCCGGCGTGGGGCGCGGGGGCTTCTCGATGATTCGAGTGACCGGCGTGGCAGCGCCGCTCTCGGCAGGCGCCCTCGCCGCGGAGGCCGAGTGCTCGTCCGTCGTACGGTGTCGTTCGCCACCACCCACGGATAACACCCGATACAAACCGATGACTACAACGGCAATGCCGACCAGCCCCGCGAGTCGCTGCCAGCGCCGACGCGAACTCATCGCCCCACCGCCACGATCGCCTCACGCACAGCCACCACCTGCCGGCGCGAGACGGCCAGCCATTCGTTCACAGGCGCCATGCAGACGGCCCATGTCTCGCCGCCGCCCTCGTCATCGCCCTCCCCCGCGATCACACGACGCTCCAGCATGCGCACTGCCGCACGGGCGACAAGGGCGTTGCGGTGGACGCGCAGGAAGCGGCCGCCCAGGCGCTCTTCGAGTTCGGCGAGCGATTCGTCGACGATGTGGGTGTGCGTGGCGGTGCGCAAGGTCACGTACTTGAGTTCGGCCTTGAGGTAGAGCACTTCGGCGACTGGCACACGCACGATGCGGCCACGGTCGCTGATGACGATCACCGGCGCTTCGGCCAGCGGTGGTGCAGGCGCCGGCGGCGGTGCAGAAGAACGCAGCGCCGATGCCGACGCGATGCGCTGGGCCACGCGCTGCAAGGCTGCGTGCAGGCGCTCGCGCTTCACCGGCTTGGTGAGGTAATCGACGGCATCCAAGTCGAAGGCGCGCAGCGCGTGCTCGGCATGCGCGGTCACGAACACGACGGCGGGCGGATCGGCTTGCTGGCGCAGTTCGGCGGCGAGCTGGGTGCCGTCGCGGCCGGGCATCTGCACATCGAGCAGCAGCACGTCGCAGCGCTGCGTGGCGAGCCACACCAGGGCTTGCGTGGCGTTGCCGGCCTCGCCCACCGTCTTCGCTCTGGGTTCCGGGCATTCGTCGACGAGGCCTCGCAAGCGCAGGCGGGCGAACTCCTCGTCGTCGACGATGAGGACGCGCAAGGCAGGGATTTGGCCCAGCTCACTCACAGCGGCACCACCATCTGAACCCGGAACACATCGCCCTCCTGTTGCGTGTCGAACTGTGCGGCCACATCGTGCATCAGGCGCAGGCGCTCGCGCGCGCTCGCCAGGCCGATGCCGTGCCCGGGGGGCGCGACGGCGCCCACGGTGTTGACGATCTGCACCCAGGCGCGGCGATTGCGGACCATCGCGCGGATCTGCAACCGCCCGCCCGCGTCGTTGGGTTCGACGCCGTGGCGCACCGCGTTCTCCACCAGCGGCTGCAGCAACAGGGGAGGAACGCGCGCACCCTCGACAGTCGCGTC
>JAMFRW010000502.1 GCA_026224975.1 Rhodoferax sp.
CCTGCTGGCCCGCATCGTGGCACCCGGCGTCGCCGATCGGCTGAAGCGGTCGGTGGTGGTCGAGAATCGCGCCGGCGCCAACGGCGAGATCGCCGCGGCCTCGGTCGCCAAGGCACAGCCCGATGGCAGCGTGTTCATGCTGGCCTCGAACGGCTCGACCACCGTGGCGCCCGCGCTCAATCCCAACCTTTCGTACGACGTGCGCATCGACTTCGCCGCGGTGGCGCCCGTCGGCATCAACCCGATGCTGGCGGTCGTGCGGCCCGACCTGCCGGCCAAGAACGTGACCGAGCTTCTGGCGATGGCCCGCGAACGGCCGGGCAAGCTCAACGGCGCCTCCGCCGGCGCCGGCGGCGCCACCCATCTGGCGCTCGAGCTCTTCAAGTCGCTGGGCCGTGTCGACATCGTGCACGTGCCCTACAAGGGCGGCGGGCCGATGCTGATCGACCTGATGGGCGGGCAGATCCAGGTGGCGTTCGACAACCTGCCGTCTTCGATCAACCACATCCGCGCCGGGAAGATCCGCGCGCTCGCGGTCACCACGGCCAAGCGCTGGCCAGGCGCGCCCGACATTCCCACCATGGCCGAAGCGGGAGTGCCGGGTTACGAATCGGGCGCCTGGTTCGGCATGCTCGCGCCGGCCAACACGCCCCGGCCCATCGTCGACATGCTGCAAAAGCACGTGACCGCCATCCTCAAGCTGCCAGAGGTCGAGAAGATGTTTCTGGAGCAGGGCGCCGAGCCGGTCGGCGGCACGCCGGAGCAGTTCGCCCAAGTGATCGCGAGCGAGATGCAGAAGTGGGCCAAGGTGGCCGCGGCAACGGGCGTGAAGCTGGATTGATTTCCGAAGAAAGAACGTGATGAACCAACAGATCGACAGACGCGACGGCCCCTGCGTGAATCCACCCACAAGCCATGGCCGACGCGCCATCGCTGCAGCCGTCGGCGGCTTGATGCTCGCAGCCTTCGCGACGATAGCCAGCGCACAGGCGACTTACCCCACCAAGGCCGTGCGCGTCATCGTGCCGTACCCGCCCGGCGGCCCGACCGACATCGTCGCGCGGGTCGTGTTCCAGCAGGTCTCCGAATCGACCGGCCAGCAGTTCATCATCGACAACCGCCCGGGCGCCGGCGGCAACATCGGTGCCGAGGCCGTGGCCAAGGCTGCGCCCGATGGCTACACGCTGCTGGTCGCGACCACGGCGCATGCGATCAACATGTCGCTCTTCAAGAACATCAACTACGACGTGGTGAAAGACTTCGCGCCCATCACCTTGTTGACGCAGGGCCCGCTGGTGCTGGTGGCCACGCCGAGCTTTCCGGCCAACAACGTGCGTGAGTTGATCGCCCTCGCCAAGGCCAAGCCCGACACGCTCAATTTCGCGTCCTCCGGCAACGGCCAATCGACCCACCTCTCGGGCGAACTCTTCAACACCATGGCCGGCATCAAGCTCTCGCACATTCCGTACAAGGGCAGCGCGCCGGCCCTCACCGACGTGATCGCCGGGCAGGTGCCGCTGATGTTCGACACGATGCTGTCGGCCATGCCCTTCGTGAAGTCCGGCAAGCTGAAGGCATTGGGCGTGACGAGCCCGGGCCGGTCACCCGCCGCGCCGGAGGTACCGACGATTGCCGAATCCGGCCTGCCGGGTTATGCAGTCTTCGCCTGGAACGGCTTGCTCGCGCCCGCGGGAACGCCCAGGGCGGTGATCGCGCAGTTGAGCGAAGAGCTGAAGAAGGCCATGGCGCTGCCACAGGTCAAGGACAAGTTCAGCGCGCAGGGCTTCGCGGCCTCATGGGATTCGCCGGAACAGTTCGGCAGCTTTCTGAAAGGCGAGGTCGACAAGTGGACCAAGACGGTGAAGGCCTCCGGCGCGACGCTGGAGTGATCTTGCAGTGACACGCCGCCGATAACCCCGGCCGCACCAAGCCCACCGCATTCCCGTTAGCGTCGTGTCTCGATACACGACAACAACGGAGGTAGTGATGGAATATCGTCAACTGGGGCGTTCGGGATTTCGGGTGCCGGTGCTCAGCCTGGGCACGGGCACGTTCGGTGGGCAAGGCGCGCTCTTCTCGGCCTGGGGCAACACCGATGTGGCGCAGGCGCGCAGCATGATCGACATCTGCCTCGAATCCGGGCTCAACATGTTCGACAGCGCCGATGTGTACTCGGCCGGCGCTGCAGAATCCATCCTCGGCGAAGCCATCAAAGGGCGGCAGCGCGACAGGCTCATCATCTCGACCAAGACCACCTTCCGGCTCGGCGATGGCGCCAACGATGTGGGCTCGTCACGCCATCATCTGATCGCCTCCGTCGATGCCGCCTTGAAGCGCCTGGGCACCGACTACATCGACCTGCTGCAACTGCATGGCTTCGATGCGATGACGCCGGTGGAAGAGACGCTTTCCACGCTCGACGACCTGGTGCGCGCCGGCAAGCTGCGTTATGTGGGCGCTTCGAACTTCTCCGGCTGGCACCTGATGAAGTCGCTCGCCACCGCCGACCGCTACGGCTACCCGCGTTATGTGGCGCACCAGGCCTACTACTCGCTCGTCGGCCGTGAATACGAGTGGGAGTTGATGCCGCTCGGGCTCGATCAGGGCGTGGGCGCCGTCGTCTGGAGCCCGCTCGGTTGGGGCCGCCTGACCGGCAAGCTGCGCCGCGGCCAACCACTGCCGGCCGACAGCCGCCTGCACGCGACCGCAGCCTATGGCCCGCCGGTGCCCGACGAGTTGCTCTACCGCGTGGTCGATGCGCTCGACGAAGTGGCGCAGGAAACCGGCAAGACGATTCCGCAAATCGCGCTCAACTGGCTGCTGCAACGCCCGACGGTCGCCACAGTGGTGATCGGCGCGCGCGACGAAACCCAACTGCGCCAGAACCTCGCCGCCATCGGCTGGAACCTGACGCCTGCGCAAGTGGCCAAGCTGGATGCGGCGAGTGCGACGACGCTGGCGTATCCGTATTGGCACC
>JAMFRW010000503.1 GCA_026224975.1 Rhodoferax sp.
CGCTGCCGCTGTAGTCATCGGCCCAGCTCAGCGTGGCCACATCGCCGGTCGAGGCATCGCCCAGCAGCTTCTGCATCGGCGTGATGCGCAACGGTCGCTGGCTGCCGGGCATGAGCAGCCAGAAATCGTCGCCGAGCATCAGCACCTTCTGGCCCTTCTCGGCCGGGCTTTGCATCAGCACCAGCGATCGATGCATGGCCTGGGCAAAAACAAGGTAGCGGCGCTCCTTGTCAGGTGAGCCGTCGGCGTTGACCACGTTGATCAGCGTATCGACCTGCATGTTGTCGCTGCTCATGCGGTAGCGGTCGGCGGCCCTGAGCAGCGTGGGCACGTCTTGCGCGAAGGATGCACATGCGGCAAGTGCCAGGCCGGTGGCCACGGCGAATCGAAAGAGGCGTGATGTCATGGTGTGTCTCTAATGTTCGTGGTCATGTATGCGCTAGCGCATCGACGATGGGTGTGTGCACCGTCTTGCGCGCGATCCACGCCGAAGCCAGCATGGCGAGCACCACCATCGCGAGCACCGTCGTCACATACATCACCGGATCGATCTCGATGTTGAGCGCATAGCTGCGCGAGCTGCCCGGCGGCGGTGGCATCTGCACCGGCACCACGTAGAGCAGCAGCGATGTCGCCAGCGCAATGGCCGCGCCCGTCAACGCGCCCACGCCGCCGAGCACCATGCCTTCGAGCGCCAGCGTGCGCAGCAGTTGCGATGGCAGGGTGCCGAGTGCTCGCAGCGTGCCGATCTCGCGGGTGCGTTCGATGATGGCCATGGCCATCGCGTTGGTCACGACGAAGACCACGATCACGCCGATGATCAACCCGAGCGCGCCGAAGATGCGGTTGTACAAACCACGCACCGAGGCATAGAAAAACGCCTGGTCCAGCCAGGTCTGCACCGTGAGTTGCGGCTGCACCGCCTGCAGACGCTGCTGCGCGCCGGGCGTGGCTTCCATGCGGTTGAGGAAGACGCCTAGCGTCGAGACTCGCTTCGTGTTCAACAGGCGCTGGGCGGTGGCGATGTCGGTGTAGACCATGCGTTTGTCGATGTCTGGCACGCCGGTCGAGAACACGCCTTTGACGGTGACGTCGAGCGCGTTCAAGGCACCATCGGTCGTGCTCGCGAGCAGCGTCAGGCTGCTGCCGGGTTTGGCCTTGAGGCTTCGGGCGAGGCCATCGCCCAGCATCACTTCGGCATGCGCGGTGCCACCGGCCAGCACCTCACCGGCCGCCATCGAGAGGAAGGGGCCCTTGACGGCGAACTCCGCATCCGGGTCGACGCCGGTCGCGAGCATCACGGTCGATTTGTCGCCGTTGCTGATAAGGCCGCTGAAGGCGATGCGCGGCAGCACGTGGCGCACATCCGGGTCGGCCAGCAGCTTGGCGCTGAGCGCGGCAGCATCGTCCAGGCCGTATTGCAGGGGCGTGTCTTCGTCCTTGGTGAACTGCTCGGGCTTGCCGATGATGAGGTGGCCGGTGCTGCGCGCGGCCGATTGCGCGAGCGCCTGGTAGGTAAAAAGCGCAAAGCCACCGGCCAGCAAAATGGCCGCGGTGCCCATGGCCGCAATCGCCACGGTGACGATCGAACGGCGCCGGTTGCGCAGCGTGTTCTGCAGCGCGAACTTGAGCCATTTGAAGTTCATGTCGATCATGAAAGCCTCCCGTCCAGCAAGGCCACGATGCGGTCACAGCGCTGCGTGAGCCGGCTGTCGTGCGTGGCGATCACGAAGGCCGCGCCTTCGGCATGGCAGCGTTCGCGCATGAGGTCGAGCACCTGATCGGCGGTGTGCGAATCGAGGCTGGCGGTGGGCTCGTCGGCGATCACCAGGCGCGGCCGTTTGACGAGCGCGCGGGCAATGGCCACGCGCTGGCGTTGCCCGCCGGAGAGCGCGTCGGGCCGGTGCTGCGCGTGGTCCGCCAGGCCCACGGCGGCGAGTTGCGCGGCCACGCGCTCGCGGCGTTCGGCGGCCGGCACGCCGGCGATGAAGAGCGGGTAATCGACGTTCTCGGCGACCGTCATCACCGGCACGAGGTTGAAGCTCTGGAAGACGAAGCCGAGTGCATCGCGCCGCAGCAAAGTGCGCAGGGTCTCGTTCAGGCCGCCGACCGATTGGCCACCCAGCCATATCTCGCCGCGGTCGGGCGTGTCGATCAAGCCGCAGAGGTTGAGGATGGTGCTCTTGCCGCTGCCCGAGGGCCCCGTGAGCGCCAGCAGTTCGCCACACTGCACAGCAAGGTCCACGCCTTGCAGCGCGGGGATCACGTGCTGGCCAAGGCGGTAGGTCTTGTGCACGCCGCGCAGTTGCACGACGACTTGCGATGCGGGCTGGGCCAGCGCCGAGCGCATGAGCGCTTCCGCCGTGGCATCGGCGCTGATGCTGGCGTTGGTGCTGGCGTTGATGCCGGGCGCCTGCGATGGCACCGGGTCGGCCAAACGCGCGTGAGCAGCCGCCGCGCTCACGATGCCGCCTTGAGCTGCGCCCGCGCCTGCTCGGCCTGCGGCGCCGCGTGCGCGATCACTTCGTTGAGGTAGCGCCTGGCATCTTCGGCACGCTGCTCCTTGTTCGCGAGTGCCGCCGCGCGCATCCACACCGCTCCCTGAAACCCCAGCGGCGAGGTCGCGAAGAGCGGGCTGGCCAGCACCTCGTTCAGCAGCTTGGCGCCACGCGCGCCGCGGTTCATGAAACCCGGCACGGCGAGAAAGGTGTTGGCCGCGACGAAGCGCACTTCGAGCGAGCCGGGTGTGCCGCGCTGCACCGGCGCGTCGTGGGCCGGGGTGAGCAAGGCGAGTGACTTGTCGAGCATCGCCAGGCCGTCTTCCGCCAGGCTCATCTTCTTGAAGGGCGACATCACCGTGGCGGCTTTCAGGGCGGTGGATGCACCCGCATAGGCCATCAGCACCGGGTTGCCGGGCTCCTCTTTCAGCAGCGCGCCGAAGGCATCGGCGGCGGGCTCGATGGCGGCCGTCTCACCGGTCGAAGCGCGGCTGAACTGGGCGAAGGCGGGCTGGAATTGCGCGTCGGTCGCGGCGTGGGCACTGAAGCTCGCGGCGAGCGTGGCGATCAGCGCGGTGGCCAGGACGAGGGCGGTGGCGGCGGTGGTGGCGGCCTTCATGCGGCGCGGCTGGGTTTGGTGGTTCATGCGGTGCTCCTGCAGAGGTGGATCGATGTCGATGCCGCCAGTCTGGCCAGCGGAGCATTCCAACGCAGCCACGTTGCGACCGACCGCCGCGTCTTGTCGCGAAACGCGGCTGGCGCGGCGCGAAACGATTCGCGGCGAGCGCGCATCGGCCCGCGCCGTCGCGCCAACCGGCATCCTGTCGGCCCGGCCCGGCAATCCGTCGCAGGCCGCTTGGGGGCGACCGGCGCCGGCCGTAGAGTCGGCCTCATCGCAGAAAAGCTTCTTCGCTCCCGCCCCGTCCCGACCCGCCCGCGCCATGCCGAACACGACTTCCCCCCTCCCCAGCACCTGGCAGCGCATGTCCGTCGGCGCCGTGCGGCTGTTTCACGAATACGCCAACTGGCTGGTCGGCATCACCTGGAAGCGCTTCTTCGTGCTGGCCATCCTGCTCATCATCCTGTCCAACATTCTGGAAAGCCTGCCGCCGTTCAGTTGGACCTGGACCGAAGTGCTCGATTCGCCCAGCACGACAGTGATCATTCCTGCGCCGCCGGCACCCCCCGCGCCGCGTTCACCCACAGCGCCCAGCGAGAAGGCCAGCGCGCCCTCGGGCAAGTCGAGCAAGGCCGCCAAGAGCGATCAACCGGCGGCCGACATCAAAGACGACGACGTGACGATTTCGATCGACAACGACGGCATTCGCATCGCGCCGCGCAAGCGGGCTGCGGCGTCTTCTTCGGCAGCGTCTTCAGCCAGTTCGTCTACCTCCGGAGCAGCATCGTCGGCCGCCGGCCCGTCGTCATCGGCCAAGGCCTCGGCCGACGACGGCAGTGTCGAGATCGTGATCCCCGGCGCCACCCGCGAGATGATCCGCGAGGCCGCCCGCGCTGCCCGCCAGGCCGCGCACGAAGCCGCGCAAGAAGCACGCGATGCCGCCGAGGAAGCCAGGCGCGATGCCGAAGAGGCGCGCGCCGAAGCCCGCCGCGATGTGGCCGAAGCGGCTGCCGATGTGCGCAGCGCACGCCGCACGAAGACCGTTCGCGTCGGCGCGGCGCTCAACAACCTGGCGCTGCTGTTCGTGGCCGCGTCGGCCATTCTCAAGATCACCTACAAGGGCCAGATCCAGGCCGAGGTGAAGGCCGCCGAGGCGACCGAAACAGCGGAGTCGGAGCAGCTCAAGCGCCAAGTGGTGGAGGCGCGCATGGCCGCGATGCAGGCACAGGTGGAGCCGCACTTTCTCTTCAACACGCTGGCGAGCATCGACCATTTGATAGAGACCGACCCGCCGCGCGCCAGCCAGATGCAGAAGAACCTGATCGCCCTGCTGCGCGCCTCGATGCCGGCGATGCGTGAATCACAACCCAGCGCGCACAACCTGGGCCGTGAGATGGCGGTGATCAAGCCTTACCTCGAGATCCTGAAGGTGCGCATGGAAGACCGGCTGCAGACGGAGATCCAGGTGCCCGACGGGCTGCTCTCGGCCGAGTTTCCGTCGATGATGATCCAGAGCCTGGTCGAGAACGCCATCAAGCATGGCCTGGAGCCCAAGGCCGAAGGCGGCAAGCTCACGGTGCGCGCCGAGATCGTGCACGGCAAGCTCGCGGTGACGGTCGCCGACACCGGCCTGGGCTTCGGCAAGGCGGCCACCGCCGGCACCGGCATCGGCTTGAACAACATCCGCGAACGCTTGAAGCTGCTGCACGGCCACCGAGCTTCGATGACAGTCGCCGACAACAGCCCCAGCGGCACGGTGGTCACCTTGACAGTGCCTTATTTTTCGCAAGCGCGTGATGGAGAAACCGCATGAAGACGACTCTGAAGTTCATGGTCTGGATGCTGATGATCGCCATGCTGCTGAGCGTGGCACTCGTGGCCATCGGCGCCACCTGGGCCGCGCCGTTTCACCACGCGGTGATCGACATCGATGGCGATACCTTCACGCTCGGTGAATGGGCCACGCTGCACGGCAGCGACTGGGTGCTGGCCGTGGGCGGGGTGATGCTCGCGCTGCTGGTCGTGCTCTTCGTCGTGCCCTTCGCGGTGCTGGTGCCGCTGACGATCGTGGCGCTGTGCATCCTCGCCGCGCTGTTCACCGTCGCCGGCGTGGCGATGCTGGTGATGTCGCCGATGCTGCTGCTCGTGTGGATCGTCTGGCGGCTGGCGCGGGGGCCGAAGCGCGTGGCAGTGAACACCGCGGCGCCAAGCCACGCCGACGCTACGATGACGCGATGAACACGCCGACTTCATTGCAAAACGCATCGCACCCCACCGCGCCGGTCCGCGCGCTGATCGCCGACGACGAGCGCCTGCTTCGCGACCAGCTCCGCGCGCGGCTGGCTGAAGTCTGGCCGTCGCTCGAAATCGTCGCCGAGGCCCGCAACGGCACGGAGGCGGTGCAACTCACCGAGGAGTATCACCCCGACCTCGTCTTCCTCGACATCCGCATGCCGGGCATGACCGGCGTCGAAGCCGCACGCGCCATCGCGCAACTGCCGACCGACGAAGATACGGCCGACGGCTGGCTCGGCTGCGAGATCGTCTTCATCACCGCCTACGACCAGTACGCGATCGAAGCCTTCGAGCAGGGCGTGGTCGACTATGTGCTGAAGCCCGCCGAGCGCGAGCGCCTGCTGGTGACGGTGGAGCGCATCCAGAAGCGGCTGGGGCAGCGCCATCTGATCGAATCGGCTGATGCCAAAGAAAGCGTGGCGCCGCAAGTCGGCATGCAGCAACTGCTGCAAAAGCTCGCCACGCAAATGAACCCCGCCGCCGTGCCGCACCTGCGCTGGATCCAGGCGACGGTCGGCCAGAACATCCAGATGATCCCGGTCGAAGACGTGCTCTTCTTCATCTCCGACGAGAAGTACACCCGCGTTCAAACCGCCACGATCGAAGCCCTGATCCGCAAGCCGATCAAGGAGCTGATCGACGAACTCGACGCCGACCTCTTCTGGCAAATACACCGCTCCACGCTCGTCAACACCAAATACATCGCCGGCGTGAGCCGCGACCTGCGCGGCCGTCAGCTCGTGGCGGTCAAAGGCCACCCCGAAAAGCTTGAGGTGTCACGGAGTTTCACGGGGTTGTTCAAGGGGATGTAGTCCAGGCCGCGCAGGCTAACGCGGCACCTTGATCGTCGGAACCAGGCCGAGCTTTTGCGCCCGCCGGGCGAACTTGCGGTCATCGAAGCTCGCGACCCACGCGCAGGTTCTGTAGGTGGCGTGATGCAGGGCATCGGCGAAGTCCAGGCCGCTTCGATGAGCGGCCAAGGCAGCTTCGATGGACAAGCGGTCTTCGACGGTGATGCGCGGCGACGAGAGCAGATGGTCGAGTACCGAGGCGAACTCTTCTCGGCTGCTGCCATAGGCGCCGCGCATCACCCATTCCAGTTCCAGCAACACCGTCTTGGCCACCTGCAGTGGCTCATCGCCTTCCAGCAGACGCTGCGCAGCCTGCTGCTGCTTGAGCGTCGCCGCGTCGGCGTCTTGCTCGCTGAGGTAGTAGCGGGCGAGCACGTTGGTGTCGAGCCCGATCATCGGCGAACGGGTTTCTTGGCGTCCCCGCTCAAAAGGCTGGCCACGTCGAAATCCACCGGCACCGACGCACCGCGCACCTTGACCAGGCCGAAGCCGCTCTTCGGCGCCGCCCGCTCAGGCACCGCCGGGCGCAACACCGCATGGTCGCCTTCCATCACGAAAACCACCCGCGTGCCTTGCCGCAAGCCGAGCTGCTGCCGCACCGCTTTCGGAATAGTGACTTGGCCCTTGCTGGTCATGGTGGTGGTTTCCATCGTTCGCCCGTCTCGAAGTATTACCGGGTAAGGATTTTAGTCCGTGCGCTGAAGTGTCGCGGCGGCACACCAACCCTTACACCGTGCAACCGATCGACACGCTCAAGTCCCGAACCCACTCGCCGATGACGAAAGGAGTGAAGTTCAGGGGCCGCGCCATGCGGTTCCGTCCTCGGGAACCCCATGACATCAATCGTCGATACGGCGAGCCGCAGCGCACTGCGGCCTCGCGCAACCTTGAGTTTGTCGAACCGCTGGCTGGACGCCGCGGCCCTGCTGGGCAGTGCTGCCCTGCTGGCGGCCTGCGGCGGCGGTGGCGGCGGCAGTTCGACCACGGCCGATGCGACGGCAACCCCTGTCGTCGCCACCACGGCCTCGACATCGATCAACACCGACACGGCCGCAGCACCAGTGGTGGCGTCCGTCGTCGCACCGGCCGTGGCGCCCGCGGTGGCACCTGTTGTCGCGACGGTCGTCACGCCGGCCGTCACGACACTCGTCGCAACGACCGCCACGCAGCGCGATGCCGTGCGCCTGGCCGACCAGGCCAGCTTCGGCCCGACCGAGGCGCTCCTCACGAGCATCCGCAGCCAAGGCGCCTCGGCCTGGATCGCCGCGCAGATGACGACAACCGGCTCGCGCTACACCAGCGGCAAAACCGCGGAAGTGCACCAGTACACAGCCAACGCCAACTTCTGCGACGACAAGGGCGACAACTGCTGGCGCGACTGGTACAGCACCGAACCGCTGGTGTGGGACTTCTACCGCAACGCGCTCACCCAGCCCGATCAATTGCGCCAGCGCGTCGCCTTTGCACTCGGCCAGATGGTGGTCGTGAGCAACCTGGAAGTCACCGGCACCTACGGCTTTCGCAACTACCACAACGCCTTGCTCGACAACGCCTTCGGCAACTACCGCCAGGTGCTGAAGAAGGCCGCGCTCTCGCCGGTGATGGGCGACTTTTTGAACAATGCCAACAACGACAAGGCCGCGCCCAACGAGAACTTCGCGCGCGAGATGCTGCAGCTCTTTGCCATCGGCACCTGTGAGTTGAACAGCGACGGCAGCCTGAAGGGCGGCGCCTGCACCGCCACCTACAGCAACGAGGTGGTGCGCTCCTATGCCTACGCGTTGACCGGCTGGACCTACCCGCTCGGCGGCGCCACGCACTGGGGATGCTGGCCCACAGGCCTGAACTGCCGCTACTACGGTGGCGACATGGTGGCCGCCGCCGCTTTCCATGATGGCGCCGAGCGCAAGCTGCTTTCGGGCATCACCGTCGCGGCGGGCAGCACCGCACCCGCGGCGCTCGAGACCGTGCTCGACAGCCTGATGGCGCACCCCAACATGGCGCCCTTCATCGGCAAGCAACTCATCCTGCACCTGGCGAGCAGCAACCCCTCGCCGGCCTATGTGTCGCGCGTGGCGGCGGCGTTCAATGCCGGCAAGTACCTGAGCTTCGGCACCGGCCAGAAGGGCGACCTCGCCGCGACGGTCGCCGCCGTGCTGCTCGATGCCGAAGCCCGCGGTGACAGCACCACGCGCACCGCCGGCAAGCTGCGCGAACCAGCCGTGATGTTCGCCGGCGTGCTGCGTGCGCTGAACGGCGCCACCGATGGCGATGCGCTCGCCTGGTGGTGGGGCGATGGCCTGCGCCAGCACGTGTTCCGCCCGCCCTCGGTCTTCAATTACTACCCGACCGATTACCCCGTCGCCGGCACTGCGCTGATCGGCCCGACCTTCGGCATCCACAACGCCAGTGCCGCGCTCGACCGGCTCAACTACCTCACCTACCTGCTCGACTGGGGCGGCACGGCGCCCAACACCTCGGTGCCGAACGCGGTGGGCACCAAGGTCGACCTGAGCGCCTTCCTCACCGATGCCGCCGATGCCACCAAGCTCGTCGACCGACTTTCGATGCTCGCCCTCGGCCAGGCGCTGCCAGCCGCGCCGCGCGACAAGGTCATCGCCGCCGTCTCTTGGTGGACCGCGAGCACCGATTCCGCCAACTGGAAAACCAACCGCGTGAAAGCCGCCGCCTACCTCGTGTTCGGCTCGCCCAACTACCAGGTGCTGCGTTGATGAAAGCCGCCATGAACGACTCGATGATTTCGCCCGCCCGCCGCCGCTGGCTCATGGGCAGCGGCGCCACGCTCGCCAGCGCGCTCGGCGCCGGCAGTGTCGGCAACCTGTTGCTCAACGCCCGCCCTGCGCATGCGGCCGACTACAAGGCGCTGGTGTGCATCTTCCTGTACGGCGGCAACGACGGCATGAACATGATCGTGCCGACGGACGACGCGCGCTACAACCAGTACGCCGCGGTGCGCAAGTCGGTCGCTATCCCCAAGGAGAGCCTGGTGCCGCTGGCCGGCGTCAACTACGGCTTGCACCCTGCGCTTTCCGCCTTGAGCGGGGCCTGGGCCGATGGCGCGCTGGCACCGGTCTTCAATACCGGCCCGCTGGTCCAGCCGATCACCAAGGCGCAATACCGCGCGGCCGTGGCCAACTCCGGCGTGCTGCCCGACAGCCTGTTCTCGCATTCCGACCAGCAAGTGCTCTGGGAAACCGGCAGCAGCAGTTCGCTCACCCGCACCGGCTGGGGCGGCCGTGCAGCCGAGACGCTGGCAACCGTCAACCCGGTCATCTCGGTGGCGGGCACCGCGCGCTTCGGCTTGAGTTCCTTAAAGACGCCTCTCGTGCTGCCCGGCCCGGGCTCGACCTTCGGCGCCTACGGCCTGCAGCCCACCGACAGCTGGGCGCCGCTGGCCGCACGCAAGGTCGCCATCGACGCGCTCTATGCTCAAGGCCAGGACGTGATCCTGGGCGATGCCTACACCGCAGCACAGCGCGATGCGTTCGCCATGTCGCAGCGGCTGGGCGCCCTCGTGAAGACCAAGCCCGGCGATGCGGCCGCGCTGCCGGTCATCGACGCCGCCTTTGCCTCCATCACGACCGCCGGCGTGGTCACCACGCCGCTCGGCAACCAGCTCTACCAGCTCGCCAAACTCATCGCCGGCAACGCGACGGTGCAAGGCAACCGGCAGCTCTTTTTCGCCTCGATGGGCGGCTTCGACACCCACGGCAACCAGGTCGTCACCGGCAGCCCGCTCGCGGGTGATCATGCGACGCTGCTCAAGCAGCTCGGCGATGCGCTGGCCGCCTTCCATGCTGCCCTCAAGAATCTCGGTTTGTCGAACGCCGTCACCACCTTCACACAAAGCGACTTCGGCCGCACCTTCGCGCCCAACAACAGCGGCGGCACCGACCACGCCTGGGGTAATCAGCATCTGGTGCTGGGCGGCGCGGTCAAGGGCGGTGCGACGTATGGCACCTACCCCGACCTGGTGCTGGGCGGCGCCAATGATGTCGGCCTCAACAGTTGGGAACTGCAGGGCCGCTGGATCCCCACGACCTCGGTCGACCAGTACGCCGCTACCATGCTGAGTTGGTTCGGCGCGAGCGACACGCAGTTGGACACGGTGCTGCCGAATTTGAAGAACTTCGGCGCGGCGCGGAAGTTGGCGTTTTTGTAACGAAGCCGTTCGCGACGAGCACACAGCCCCGTTCACCCTGAGCTTGTCGAAGGGCCAGCGTATCGCCACAGCCCGCTCGCACTGAGCCTGTCGAAGTGCCTGCTGCGAGTACCACACCAGGCTTCGACAAGCTCAGCCCGAACGGGGTTCCAGCGAGGACGCGATGCACCACTGCGCCGCCCAATAAGTCGCGAGGATCCACAGCGACGACAGCGGCAGTTCCAGCGCGAACTTGTCGACGGCCAAGAGGCTGTCCGATGCCATGAAGAGCACGCCGCCGATGGCAGCCAAGCGCGCGAGTGGCTCATCGACTGATCCCCTGCCGGCGCGCTTGCGCCACCACGATCCCGCCTGCGCCGCCATGGCCGCGAGGCAGCTCACGTAGGCGACGACCGGCGCGCGCAAGGGCACGGGAATGCCGGGCCACAACTGCCACAGGATCAGCGCTGCGATCACGCCATAGGCGATGAAGACGCGCGGCGATGCGCCCAGCTTGACTGGCACGCAGAAGGCGCCGATATAGGCCAGATGCGCCAGCAGGAACGACACCAAGCCGGGCAGGAAACCTTGCTCCGGCCAGAGCAGGAACACATCACCGGCGAGCGACAGAACCAGCCCGACGAGGATCAAGCGGCGCTGCAAACCTGTGCCTCGCGGCCACGCGTACCCGATGATCAGCAGGGTCGTCAGCGGCTTGAAGAGGAAGGCCAAGGACGCGGGCAAGAGACCGATGAACGAAGCGATGGCGAGAGCGGCAGACGCCGCCACGAGCCACCTCATCCCGCATCCGAAGGCAATGCCGCCTTCGCCGCCAGCGCCCGCTGCTGCGCTGCCTCGCGCAGCAGCTTCAACTTCTCCCGCGGGTCGATCTTGGCGACGACTTCATCCAGCTTCATCTCGCCGATGAAGCGGCTGGGAATACCTTGCACCGTCTCGCGGCCGCGCTTGCGACGGCGCAGGGTGCTCACGGCGAGCGTGGTGCGCGCGCGGGTGATGCCGACGTACATCAAACGGCGTTCTTCCTCGAGCCGCTCGGGCGTCATGTCGTCTTCTTCGCTCTTGAACGGCAGCAACCCTTCGTTCACGCCGGCCAGCACCACGTGCGGCCACTCCAGGCCTTTGGAGGCGTGCAGGGTCGAGAGCGTCACCACGTTCTGCTCGTCGCCGCGCTCGGCCAGGCTGATGATCACCGAGATGGTCTGCGCCACCTCGATCACGCTCTTGCGTTCGGTTTCGGTGGTCAAGCCGCCGTCGTTTTCGATCTCGCCACCGCAGCGCTTGGCCACCCAGTCGACGAAGTCCATCACGTTGGACCAGCGCGAGGCCGCTGCCTTCTCGCTTTCTTCGCCTTCGTACAGGTGCTTCTCGTAGTCGATGTCCTTGAGCCAGCCCATGATGAGCGCCTTGGCGTCTTCACTGCCTGTCGTGTGGCGAGCCTTGTATTCGAGGTCGTTCACATAGCGGCCGAACTCGTGCAGCGAACCGAGGGCGCGCGCGTTCAAGACACTGCCCAAGGATTCGGCAAACAGCGCTTCGTACAGGCTCGTCTTCCAGCGCGAGGCGAACTCGCCCAGCGTCGTCAGCGTCTGGTGGCCGATGCCGCGCTTGGGCGTGGTCACCGCGCGCAGAAATGCCGGGTCGTCGTCGTTGTTGACCAGCAGCCGCAGCCATGCGCACAAGTCCTTGATCTCGGCGCGATCGAAGAAGCTTTGCCCGCCCGAGACCTTGTACGGAATGTTCGCCTTGCGCAGCGCCTTCTCGTAGACGCGCGCCTGGTGGTTGGCGCGGTAGAGCACGGCGAAATTCTTGAACTCGACGGCCTCGGCTTCGCGGCCCACATCGGCCAGCGCACCGCCCTGCCCGCGGATGGCGGTGATGCGCGCGACGATGCGTTCGGCCTCGTGCTCTTCGTTGTCGCACTCGACCACGCGCACCGGGTCACCATCGCCGAAGGCGCTCCACAGCTTCTTCTCGAAGAGCTTGGGGTTGTTGCCGATCACCATGTTGGCGGCGCGCAGGATGTTGCCGGTGGAGCGGTAGTTCTGCTCCAGCGGGATCACCTTGAGGTTGGGGTATTCGGCCGGCAGGCGCTTCAGGTTTTCGATGGTGGCACCGCGCCAGCCGTAGATGCTCTGGTCATCGTCGCCCACGGCCGTGAACATGCCGCGGCGGCGTTCATCGGGATGATCGACGATGGACTTGAGCACTTCGTACTGGATCGCGTTGGTGTCCTGGTATTCGTCGACCAGCACATAGCGCAGCGTCTCCTGCCACTTGGCGCGCACTTCGGCATCGGTCTGCAGCAGCTTGTGCGGCAGGCCGAGCAGATCGTCGAAATCGACGGCCTGGTAGGCCGCCAGCCGCTCTTCGTAGCGCTTCATCACGACGGCCGCCACGCGTTCGTCGTCGCTCTGCGCTTCGGCGGCGGCGCGGTCGCTGTTCCAGCCCTGGTTCTTCCAGAGGCTGATGGCCCATTGCCAGCGGCGGGCCAGCGCGTTGTCGCTGCTGGAGCCGGCGTCTTTGAGGATGCTCAGCACGTCGTCGCTGTCGAGGATGCTGAACTGCTCCTTCAGGCCGAGCTTGGTGCCGTCACTGCGCAGGATGCGCACGCCGAGCGAGTGGAAGGTGCTGATGACGAGGTTCTTCGCCGCGCGCGGGCCGACCAGCGATTTGGCGCGCTCGCGCATTTCCTGCGCTGCCTTGTTGGTGAAGGTGATGGCGGCGATCTGCCCCGGCGCATACCCGGCTTGCAGCAGCCGCGCGATCTTGTGCGTGATCACCCGCGTCTTGCCCGAACCCGCGCCGGCCAGCACGAGGCACGGGCCGCTCAAGTGGTGAACCGCCTCGAGCTGCGCGGGGTTGAGGGGATGCGGGTCTGCGCTCAAGGCGATCCGCACATGCAATGAACGATCGCGGTGAAGGGCTTGCGTTCGTCGGCCAGGCCTGCGAGCCAGCTCAGTTCGCGCTGCGCCTCTGTCGCGACCTTTGGGGTCAACGTGACGGGCGCGAACACCTGATCGACACGCTCGGTGACGATGCTGGCGACGCCGCCCGTGACGGCATCGAGTACACGCTGCAGCTTGCTCGGCTCGGGCTCGATGTAGACCACCCGATAGTCCTTGCCGAGCTTGCCGCGCGTGGCCGCCGATTGCAGCGCGTCGCCGTAACTGCCGAGCCTGTCCACCAGCCCACGCTCCTTGGCCTGCGCGCCGGTCCACACGCGGCCTTGCGCAATCTCGTTGATCTTCGCCGGCGTGGTCTTGCGGGCGACGGCCACCTTGCCGGTGAAATCGGCGTAGATGTGGTCGATGTTCTGCTGCAGCAGCGCGAGAAAGCGCGGGTCGGCCGGCAGGCGCGGGTCGCCGGCACCGGCGAGCCAGGTCGTGGTGGTGCCGGCTGTGTGCACGCCGACCTTCTCCAGCACCTTGTCGGCCGTGGGCAGCAGCGCAAAGACGCCGATGGAGCCGGTGACGGTGGCTGCATCGGCGATGACTTCATCCGATGAGGTGCTGATCCAGTACCCGCCGGACGCGGCCACGTTGCCCATCGAGACGACGACCGGCTTGCCGGCGCTGCGCGTCAGCTCCAGCTCGCGCCGCACCAGTTCCGAGCCGAAGACGCTGCCACCGGGCGAATCGACGCGCAACACCACGGCCTTGATCGCGTCGTCTTGCCGCGCCTTGCGGATCAGCTCGGCGGTCGAGAGGCCGCCCACCGTGCCGGGGGGCGAGGCGGCATCGACGATCTCGCCTTGCGCGATGATCACGCCGACCGCATCGCCGGTCAGCGGCTGTACCTGGCGCGACAGGTATTGCTCGAACGAGACCTGCCGGAAGGTCTTGCCATCGACGCTCTTCGCGCCGCGCTCGACCATGGTCTGGCGCAGTTCGTCGGCGGTCTTGAGCGCATCGACCATCTTGTTGTCGAGCGCCAGTTTGCCGATGTCGCCACCAGCCGCCGTCAGGCGCGCGGGCAGGTCGTCGATGACCTTCATGATGCTGCCAGCCGGTTGCTTGCGCGCGGCTTCCACATCGCCGGTGTAGGTGGCCCAGAGCGCGTTGTACAAGAAGCTCTCGGCCTCCTTGGCCGCGGGCGAGGGGCCGTTGGCGATGTAGGGTTCGGCGAAGCTCTTGTAGGTGCCCACGCGCACGAGGTTGACGCTCACGCCGAGCTTGTCGAGCGCGTCGCGGTAGTAGTTGCGGTAGCGACCGAAGCCATCGAGCAGCACCATTCCGTAGGGGTGCATCCAGGCCTCGCTGGCGTGGGCCGCGAGGTAGTACTGGCGCTGGTCGTAGCTCGAGCCCCAGGCGGTGATCTGCTTGCCGCTGGCCTCGAATCGCTTCATCGCGGCGCCCACCTCGCGCAGCACGGCCAGGCCCGTCGGGCCCAGGTCATCGGTGCGCAGGACGATGCGGTCTACATCGGCATCCTTGGCCGCGGCGTCCAGGACGGTGAGCACATCGCGCAGTTGCATGGTCTCGGTCTTGTCGCCGCGCACTTGCGCCAGCGCGGTGTCGCGCGCCCCGCCGGCATGCTGCTCGAGGATGGCGCCTTTCAGGTCGATGACGAGTGCGGTCTTCTCCAGCATCGGCGCCGGCCCGCGCTTGAACCAGACGACGACCAGCGCCACGATGATCGCCAGCAGCAGCAGGTTGAGCAGCGTGCGTCGCGTGGCATCGAGCACGCGCCAGAAGGCACCGAACCAGCGTCGCGGGGCAGCAAATCGGGGAGGCTTGGCCATGGAGGGGTCTGCGATGAAAGCGAAGCGGGAAGCTTAACCTTCAGGGGCTTGGCAGGTCTCGACGCGGGCAAGCGGGAACGCGTGACGCGGCGATGTGGCGGCGGTGCTGCTGCGCCTCCGCTCCGACGGCCGGTGCGGCTCGCCGTTGCGATACTCGTGGCTGCATGCAAGCCATCCTCTCCGTCACCATTCCCTTCTTCGCACTCGTGCTGCTCGGCTATCTCGCAGGCCAACGGCGCCTGCTGCCCGAATCGGCGATCCCCGGACTCAACGCCTACGTGCTGTTCTTCGCGCTGCCGTGCATGCTGTTCCGCTTCGGCGCGAGCATGCCGTTCGCGCAGTTGATCGACCCGGCGCTGATCGGCATCTATTCGCTGTGCGCGCTGGCGATGGTGGCGCTGACAGTCGCTGTGACGGTGCGACGCCGCCCCGGTGGGCAAGGCGTGAACCTCACCGATGCCGCCTTCGGTGCACTCGTGGCGGCCTTTCCCAACAGCGGTTTCATGGGCGTGCCGCTGCTCGCCGCGCTGTTCGGCGCACAAGCTGCGGGTCCGGTGATCGGCACGCTGCTGGTCGATCTGTTCTTGACGAGCACGCTGTGCCTGGCGATTGCGCAGGCGCATCGGCATCGGCATCGCGGGCCAGCGGGCGACGCCGGTGACGCTTCGTCATCGGTGCTGACCACAGTGGCGCGCGCCTTGCGCGGCGCGCTGAGCAATCCTCAGCCCTGGGCGATCGGGCTCGGCGCGTTGGCGGCGGCGACAAGCCTGCAACTGCCGGCGCCGGTGGCGCAGGTCGTGAAGATGCTGGCGGATTCCGCCTCGCCCGTCGCGCTGTTCACCATCGGCGCAGTGCTGTGGCGCGCCGGTCAGCATGCCCACACGCGGACGGCCACGCGCGACTACCTGCCCGTTGCGCTGCTCAAGCTGTTCGCGCATCCGCTGTTGGTGGGCGGTGCTGGCCTGGCCGCGCGCGCAGCCGGCATCGCCGTCCCGAGCTTCGGGCTGATGATGCTGGTGCTCGCCGCGGCGCTGCCGAGCGCCAGCAATGTCTCGCTGCTGGCCGAACGCTACGGCGCCGACAACGGCCGCGTGGCGCGGATCATCATGGCGTCGACGGTGCTGGCGTTTGGCAGCTTCACGTTGATCGCTTGGGGGTTCGAGCAGATGCCGCAGTGAGCTACCTGGCGAGCTCGTGTGATGTCCCGCTCGTTGTGATGTCGCGCTCGGCCAGAAATCCCGCCCGGGCTGAGCCTGCTTGTCAGTGTTACGGGCGGAACGCACCGCAAACAACAAAGCCCGAGAGCTTTCGCCATCGGGCCTTGTTTGTGCAACGAGCGATCGGTCGATCGCCCGCCACGCTGCCGCTTATTTGCCGCGCAGCTTGCGGATCGCCGCGATCTGCGCTGCCATCGCTGCGAACTCGCCCTGGGCCTTGGCGAAGTCGATGTCGCTCTTGGCGTTTTTCATCGCGTCTTCGGCGAGGCGCTTGGCTTCGCTGGCCTTGGCTTCATCGAGGTCCTTGCCGCGGATGGCGGTGTCGGCGAGCACGGTCACGGTGCCGGGCTGCACTTCGAGAATGCCGCCGGCCACGAACACGAACTCTTCTTCACCGCTGGGCGTGCCATCGGCGTTGGCGCGCTCGATGCGCACCGCGCCGGGCTTGATGCGGGTGATCAGCGGGGTGTGGCGCGGCAGGATGCCGAGCTCACCGCTTTCGCCCGGCAGCGCCACGAAGGTGGCCAGGCCGGAGAAGATGCTCTCTTCTGCCGAGACCACGTCGACTTGAAGGGTTGCCATGAATGCTTTCCTTTCGAGGATCGTTCCGCGGGGCGGGCGATCAGTTCAGCTTCTTGGCTTTTTCGAACGCTTCGTCGATGCCGCCGACCATGTAGAACGCTTGCTCGGGCAAGGAGTCGCATTCGCCGGCGGCGATCATCTTGAAGCCGCGGATGGTTTCCTTCAGCGGCACGTACTTGCCCGGCGAACCGGTGAAGACTTCGGCCACGTGGAAAGGCTGGCTCAGGAAGCGCTGGATCTTGCGCGCGCGGGCCACGACCTGCTTGTCTTCCTCGGACAGCTCGTCCATGCCGAGGATCGC
>JAMFRW010000504.1 GCA_026224975.1 Rhodoferax sp.
ACCATCGTGCCGATGCCATCGTGGGTGAAGACCTCCATCAACAGCGCGCCATCGAGCGCAAACGGCAATATATGCGAGCGCTCCACGCCGCCCTGGCAGGCGCGCACGCAATGCTGCAGGTAGAAGGCCGGGTCGGTCGGGTGGATGGGCCGCGGCAGGCTGGCGAGCAGGCGTTCGGCATCGGCGAGCGCGAGCTCGGTGTCGATCGGGCTTTCGGGGTCGGCCATGTCTTCGCGGATACCGGGCACCTCGGTCACGAAAAGCAGTTTGTCGGCCTGCAAGGCGATGGCGGTGCTGGTGGCCACGTCTTCCATGGTCAGGTTGAAGGCCTCACCCGTCGGCGAAAAACCGAAGGGCGAGAGCAGCACCATGGCGCCGATGTCGATCGCCGCGCGAATCGCCGCGCCGTCGACCTTGCGTACCACGCCGCTGTGGATGAAATCGACGCCATCGACAATGCCGACCGGCCGCGCCGTCAGGAAGTTGCCCGACACCACGCGCACGATCGCAGTCGCCATCGGCGTGTTCGGCAGTCCTTGCGAAAACGCAGCTTCGATCTCGAAGCGCAATTGGCCCGCCGCTTCCTGCGCCGAGTCCAGCGCGACCGCATCGGTGATGCGCAGGCCGTGGCTGTAGCGCGCCTCGTGGCCTTTCGATCGTAGCTGCTCGTTCACCTGCGGCCGAAAGCCGTGTACCAGCACCAGCTTGATCCCCATGGCCTGCAGGATGGCCAGGTCTTGCGCGAAGGCCTGAAGCTTGCCGGCGGCGATCAGCTCACCGGCGATCGCGACCACGAAGGTCTTGCCGTGGTAGGCGTGGATGTGCGGCGCCACGGTGCGAAACCAGGGCACGAAGGTATGGGGGAAAACAAGGCTCACGGGCACGCTGCGCTCACTCAGGGAGAAACGGGCTGCGGGCGAATCTGGCGATCCACCCGCGAGGCGACCGTGATTCTTGCACGCTCGCTGCTTCGCGGCCGGCGCACGGGCTTGCGGTGCTGCGGCGCAACAGCGCTGGCCGGCGCGGCCTTGCCGGGTGCGTTCGTCAATCGACGGTGGGCCAAGCCAGCGGGTTCGTGCCGGGCGGTACCGAAGGCCGATCCCAGCCGGCCGGCGTGTGCGAAAACTGCGCCGCGTGGCGCGTGGCCACTAGCGCGCCGTAGCCGGAGTCATAGGCCTGCATGACGTCCGAGAAATCGGCGGCCGGCGCGTCGAACCCGTGATCGACGCGGCCGAGCGAGCGCAGCCATAGGGCGGTGCGCGCGAGCGACACGCGCACATGCCAGCTCCCGCCCGCCGCCTGCTGGCGCAACAGGGCTGCCTGCGCGCCGAAGGCCATCAAAAAGCCCGTCGCCATGTCGAGGATCTGCATCGGCAAGGCCTTGGGTTGCGCCGAGCCAGCGGCCTGCGCTTCAGCGTGGTTCGGGCCGGTGGCCGTTTGCACGAGTGAATCGAAGCCGCGCTTGCCGGCCCACGGCCCGGTTTCGCCATAGGCCGAGAGCGACACCATCACGATGCCGGGCCGCGCCTGAGCCACTGCCTCGGGCGCCAAACCGAACGCCGCCAGCGCGCCGGGCCGGTAGCCCTGGATGAACACATGCGCGTCGCGCAGCACTGCTCGCAGGCCAGCGCGCCCTTCGGCCGTGCGCAAGTCGGCGAGGGCCGAGAGCTTGCCGCGGCTGGTGTCGATGATGGCCTCGATGTTCGGCAGGTGCGGCCCGTTGACCAGCATCACATCCGCGCCATAGGCAGCCAGCGTGCGGCCGCCGACCGGGCCGGCGAGGATGCGTGTCAGGTCGAGCACGCGCAGACCTTGCAATGGGCGCGCGGAAAGCGGCAGCGCCGGCCAGGCCAGGGGCGGCGCCTCGCCGATCTTCTCGAAGTCGACCAGCGGGCGTTGCGCGACGGCGGCGCTTTGCGGGTGGTGATCCCATTCGTCCAGCGTGCGCAGCGCGGCGACGACCAGGCCGGCCTGCGCGGCGGCGTCTTCGAATGCGACAGCCTTCCAGCCTTGCAGTGCCAGCGCCACGGCTTCACGCGGCGTCTCAGGGCCCAACGGCAGGCCGAGCAGGCGCAGCACGCCATCGCGGTGGTGTGCGAAGTTGGTGTGCAGGCGCACCCAGCCAGCACCGCCGTTCGGCCCGCAGGCATAGAGACCGGCGATGCGGTCCCACAACTCGGGCGTGCGGCGGTCGATGGTGAATCGGCCGAAGCATTCGAGCGCGGCGTGGCGCATGTCCACGCTCACCTCCTGACCCAGGCCGTTGCGATACTCGCCGATCTGCGTGGCGGCCAGTGCGGCCGCGGCGAGCGAGGTTTGCGCGGCCGTGCCGACGGCGAAAGACGAGGGCAGCGCCGGGTCGCGGCCGGTCAACGTGAGGTGTTGCAGGGCGTGCTCCGGCAGGCCAGCGGCGTGCCAGATATCGGCCAAGACGGCAAGGGGTTCGATGGCGTGGGAAGGGTCGGCGGTGCTCATGGGTTCCTGTCGGGAAGTTGCAGCATGGTGAGCGCCATTGGAAGTTGGCCTGCCACCGGTCGTCAACATTGACTAGCATCGTCAACATGATGCGAGCCGCGAACTCCTTGCCCGACAGCCTGAGTGCAGAAGAAGCCGCCGCGATGCTGGGCGTGAGCAAGCCGACGCTGTACGCCTATGTCAGCCGCGGCAAGCTGACGGCCTCGCCCGGTGCGACGCCCGCGAGCCGTGCCTACCACCGTGGCGAGGTCGAGCGGCTCGCCGCACGGCGCGGTCGGGGCTCACGGGAAGTGGCGCGGGCCGCGCTCGACTGGGGCCTGCCGGTTCTCGAATCGAAGCTCACGCTGATCACCGATCAGCGGCTTTACTACCGCGGCGTGAACGCCGTGACGCTCGCAGCCGAAGCGACCCTCGAAGACGTGGCCTGCCTGCTGTGGCAAAGCGCGCCTGCCGACGCTTTCGGTGGCGCGCCACCCCGCATGCCCGCTGGCTGGGGGCGGCAATGGGCGGCATGGCGCGCCATGGCCTTGCCCGACAGGATGCTCGCCGCCTTCTCACTGCTGCAGGCAGAGCATCCGGCAGGCCGCAAGCAGGCCGATGCGCGGTTCTCGGTGCGAGAGGC
>JAMFRW010000505.1 GCA_026224975.1 Rhodoferax sp.
CATATCATGGTTGGACCTTTTGCTGGAGCGCCGCTGCCCATGTCCGATTTTTCATCCGCCCGCCCCCGTCCGCTGGCCGGCGTGCGCGTGCTCGACTTCACCATCATGTTGGCCGGGCCCTACGCCACGCGCTACCTGGCCGACCTGGGCGCCGAGGTCATCAAGGTCGAAGCGGCCGAGGGAGACTACATCCGCAGCCGGGCGCCCTTGCGTGACGGCCACAGCGCCTACTTCAGCCACCTCAACGCCGGCAAGCAGAGCGTCGTGCTCGACCTCAAGAACCCGGCCGCGCTGGACGCCATCAAGGGCCTGGTGGAGAAGTGCGATGTCGTGGTCGAGAACTTCCGGCCCGGCGTGATGAAGCGGCTGGGGCTGGACTACGAAAGCCTGTCGGCGCTGAACCCGCGGCTGGTGATGTGCTCGATCTCCGGTTTCGGCCAGACCGGGCCCGACGCGCTGCGGCCAGCCTATGCGCAGATCGTGCAGGCCGGATCGGGTTACGAGCTGGCCTTCGCCGGCTACCAGAACGAAGGTGGGTGCCCCGCCAACACCGCCATCTTCATTGCCGACGTGCTGGGCGGCACCTACGCCTTTGCCGGCGTGCTGGCAGCGCTGAACCAGCGCCACGCCACCGGCCGCGGCCAGCATGTCGATGCCACGCTGATCGAGAGCATGCTGAACCTGATGCCCTACGAGGTGCAGGAGGCCCAGTTCCCCGAGCCGAAGCGGCGCCCGGTGTACCCGCCCTTGCCCACCAGCGACGGCGGCTACCTGATGATTGCCGCCGTGTCGCCGAAGAACTTCGAGGCCCTGCTGGACGCCATCGGCTTCGACGGATGGCGCGACGACTCCACGCTGCGCAACGACGCCGCGCGCCAGAAGCACTGGGCGGCCGTGATGGCGCGGGTGGGCGCGTGGACGGCACGGCGCGACACGGCGGAGAACGAACGCATCATCGGCGGCGCCGGCGTGCCGGTCACGGCCTACCGCACGGTGCGGCAGGCGCTGGACGAAACCCAGCTGGTGCACCGCGGCAGCCTGGCCAGGGCCAGCGACGGCGGTGGCGAGCACCTGATCCCGAACCTGCCGTTCCGCCTGTCCGACGGCGAAGTGCAGGTCGGCAGCCACACGCCGGCGCTGGGCGAGAACACCGATGCCGTGCTGAGCCGCGTGCTTGGCTGGAGCGCGGCGCAGATCGAGCGCGCCAAGGCCGTGGCGGCAGCGCCCAAGGCCTGACTGAGCAGCGTGGCCCCCAAGCTCCGCCTGCAAGGCCGTGTGGCCGCCGTCACCGGTGCGGCGCGCGACATCGGCCGCGCCATCGCCGAACGCCTGGCGTCGGAAGGCACGCGTGTGGCCTGCATCGACGTCAGTGCGGCGCGCATCGAACAGGCCGTGGCCGAGATGAAAGAAGCCGGCCGTGCCGATGCAAGTGCTGGACGGTGAGGCGATGCGCAAGGACCTAGTGGAAAAGCACGCGCAGTACGGCAAGGCGGCGCGCGACTACGGTCTACTCCCCTGAGCGCAGCCCGGGCCTGCGCTCAGCGCGGGCTGCGTAACCCGGCGGCGGCCTTCCTGGGTGAGGTGCTTGCCGCGGTCTTCGCCACCGCCGCCTTCTTGACGGCCACCTTCGCCGCCGTCTTCACAGCCGCCTTCGGCGCCTTGGCCGAAGCCGCCGCCGCCGCACGCGCGCGCTGCGCCGCGGCGTCGAACAAATGCCCGTGCAGTGCCTTCAGGTGGCGTGACATCAGCATCGACGCCTTGTCGGCGTCACCACGGCGCAGGCAGGCCACGATCTCGCGCTGCACCCTCACCGTGTCCTGGCGCGGCACCGCGCTGTCGCGGGCCAGGATCTTCAGCACCACGTCGGTCAGCGCATCGACGATGATCACCATCACCTCGTTGCGCGTGGCCAGCGCCAGCAGGCGGTAAAAGCGCAGCAACTGGACGCGGCGCTCGTCGTAGCGCTGCTCGCGCGTGAGCTGTTCGGTGCGTGCGATGCTCTGCTCGAGGCCGTCGAAGTCGGCAGCGGTGCCACGCTCGCAGGCCAGCTTGATCACCGCGTCCTGGATGATGACGCGGCTTTCGGTCAGGTTCTCCAGCGAGATGCGGCCCAGGTGCACCATGTCGCCGAAAGAGCGCGTCACCACCGCCGGGTCGCCCTCGCGGATGAAGGCGCCGCCCTTCACGCCCTTGCGCAGCTCGATCACGCCGGCCATTTCCAGGCTGCGCAGCGCCTCGCGCACCGCGGTGCGCGAGCTGCCGAACTGCACCGCCAGATCACGCTCGGCCGGCAGCTTGTCGCCGGGTGTCAGGTGCCCCAAAGACAGCTGGATGCGGATCTGCTCGCAGATGGCCTCGAAGATGCGCGGCGTGCGGATGTGGTCGTCGTCGCCCAGCAACCGGGTGGCGAATCCTGCAAAAGCGGGGCGGTCGGTCATGGAAGAGGTATCCCGGGCCATCAAAGCCGCGGATTATGTTCCGCGGCGGCCACGGATCACGCCGCCCTCACTCCGCGGTCACCCCCGCGGCCTTGATCTGCTCGGCGGTCACGCGCGTCTCTTCCTGGATGGTGCGTTCGAGCTGGGCACGGTCGCCGGCCACCACGGTGAGGCCTTTCGACAGCGCGTGGGTCTGCGCAAACGCCGGGTCGGCCAGGATGGATTGCACGTCGGCACGGATGCGGTCCAGCACCGGCGTCGGCGTGCCGGCCGGCGCGAACAACGCGTACCAGATCGAGGTCTGGGCGTAGCTGTAGCCCTGCTCCACGGTGGTGGGCACGTTGGGGTACTGCGGCACGCGGCGCGTACCGGCCACCGAGATGGGCTTGATCTTGCCAGCGGCGATGAGCGGCCCGGCCACTGCCACGCTGCCCGAGCCGAGCATCACCTCACCGCCGGCCAGCGCCGTGAGCTTGGGCGTGATGCCCTTGTAGGGCACGTGCAGCATGTCGATGCGCTCGCGCACCTTGATGGTCTCGTACAGCAGGTGCGGCTGGCTGCCGATGCCGTAGGAGCCGTAGGTCAGCTTGCCCGGCTCCTTTCTGGCCAACGCCACCAGTTCCTTCAGGTTGTTGACCGGCAGCGCGGCGTTGGCCAGCAGCATCTGGTCGCTGACCACCATCATCGTGATCGGCTCGAAGCTCTTGTCAGGGTCGTAGGGCAGGCTCTTGTACAGGAAGCGGTTGCCCACCACCGTCTGGTTGACGGTGGCCATCAGCGTGTAGCCGTCGGGTGGCGCCTTGGCCACCATGTCGGCGCCGATCACCGAGCCGGCACCGGCTTTGTTGTCGATCACGATGGGTTGCTTCCAGCGTTGCGCAAGCTCTTGCGCCACGGCGCGCGTGAGGATGTCGACACCGCCGCCGGGTGCAAACGGCACGATCACGCGGATGGGCTTGGCCGGCCAGGCCTGGGCATGAGCCGCCGCAGCGCCAACGCTCAACAAGATAGCTATGGCAGGGCGTGGCAGCATGCTGAAGACCCATCAGGCGTAGACAAAACCGTCGAACAGACGGCGTGTGGTGCGGAAGAACGAGCCGTGCTCGGCAAACCAGCCCTCACCTTCGCGGCGCACGCTGGCATCGACCGTGAGCACGCCCGAAGGCATGGCCAGGCGCAGCGGGCCGCTGCGGCCAGGCCGCGCCAGGCGCTGCGGGATGCTGCCTTCCACCAGCGCGGCCACCGCCGTGCACAGCGCGCCCGTGAGGGGCAATGCGCGGTGCGGCTGGCCGTTGGAGAGCATGCGGATCACCAGATCCACCGCGTCCGCCGGCACAGCTTCGCCGGCCAGCGTCACGGTGTCCTGCGGCGCCGAGACGAAGGCGATCAGCGGGATCATGCGGATGCCGCGCGCGGCTTCCGGTGTCGGTGCGATGCCCATGGCGACAGCTGCATTCAGGCGCACATCGGCCAGCTTGTGCATCAGCGCGGCGTCGGCTTCGACGGCGTCGGGCAGTTCGTGTCCGCGCAGGCCGAGGGTTAGGGAGTCGGCGAAGACGCAGGCATTCGCCGCATCGATCATCGAGACCTGCACGGCACCGATGCCCGGCACCTGCAGCGTGTCGAGCGCATGGCCGGTGGGCAGCAACCGGCCCGTCGAAGCACCGCCGGGCTGCAGGAAGCTCAGCCGCACGGGCGCGCCGGTGCCGTGCACGCCGGGTATCTCGAGCTCGCCTGTCTCGACGCTGCAGCCTTCGAACACCGGAAAGCGTGCTTCGATGATCTTCTTGGTGTTGGTGTTGTGGATGCGGACCACCGCCTCGCTGCCATCCGGCCGCGGCACCAGGCCTTCCTCCACCGCAAACGGCCCCATCGCCGAGGACATGTTGCCGCAGTTGCCGCTGTAGTCGCAGCGCGCTTCTTTCACCTGCACCTGCACGAAGGTGTAGTCCATATCGGCACCGGGCACCGTGGGCGGCCCCACCACGCACACCTTGGACAGCGATGACACGCCGCCGCCCATGCCGTTGAGCTGGCGGCCGTAACGGTCGGGCGAGCCCATCATCCTGAGAAAGATCGCGTCCCAGGTGCTGCGGTCTTGCGGCAGGTCGCGCAGGTGGAGGACCAGGCCTTTGCTGGTGCCGCCGCGGATGAAGGCGGCCGGGTAGCGGCGCGTCACGGGCGGCTCATGCGGCAGTGGTCAGAAAGGCCGCGGCGACACGGCGTCGTTCTCGCGCACGTGCACGCTCATCTCTCCCACGCCCTCGATGGCGATCTTCACCGTGTCGCCCGGCGCGAACGGGCCCACGCCTTCGGGCGTGCCGGTGGCGATCACGTCGCCCGGCTGCAGCGGCAACACCGAAGACACCAGTTCGATCAGCTCCGCAATGCCGACGATCATCTCGCGCGTGTTGGCCTGCTGGCGCAGTTCGCCATTGACCCACAGCCTGTTGTCCAGCGCCTCGGGGTCGGGCACTTCGTCGGCGGTGACGATGTACGGCCCCAGCGGCGTGAAGCCGGCGAAGGACTTGCGCATCGAACGCTCTTCTTCGGCCACGCCGGGCTCGATGCGCATCGTGGCGTCGATCAGGCAGGCATAGCCGAAGACGTACTGGATGGCCTCGGCACGCGGGATGTTGCGGCCGGCCTTGCCGATGATGACGGCCAGTTCCGATTCGTGGTCGAAGCGGCGCGTCGATCCCTTGGGCAGGCCGATGCTGCCGCCGTGGCCCACCAGCGAGGCCGGCGCCTTGAGAAAAAAGCCCTGCTCGCGCGCGCTACGGCCCTTCTTGGTGACCACGCGGTCGCCGAGTTCGCCAATGTGCTTCCGATAATTGGCCGGCGCCGCAAACACGTGCGGCGGGCTCGGGTTGGCGGCCAGCAGGCGCACGCTGGACACGGGCACACCCTTGGCCTTGCCCCGCTGCGCCCGCAACGCAGGCAGTGCGTCGGCCCAGTTCGCCACCAGCCAGTTGATGCGCTGCTGCGGCAGGCTGTCCAGCGCGGCGGGCAAGGCGGCGGTGACGTCGAAGACCTGGTCACCTTCAACCAGGCCGACGCGGTGCTCGTTGTAGGAAGCGATCTTCATGTGGGCCGTGTCTCTTCTCGTGTTTCTTCGCGGTAGTAGCCGAGTGCCTTCAGCACCGGCGTGTCGTTGACCTGGAACAGCGTCGCTTCCTGCGTGCCACCGTTGCTGTGCGCATGCCAGGCCCAGGGCGCGACGGTGAAGAAGTCGCCCGTGCGCCAGTCGAAGCGCTGATCGCCAACCGTGGTGCTGCCATCACCGCTCACCACGTAATACAGCTTGCTGCCGGTGTGCCGTCGTGCCTGGCCTTGAAAACCCGGGCGCAGGCGTTGCAGCTGCATCGCCATCGTGCGCATGGCGGGGCCGCCGTCCACCGGGTTGCGGTACTCCAGCACCACGTCGTCCAGCGGGTCGCTGGTCAGACCGGCGGCCTGCGTCAGCGCGGCTTCGGCCATGGCCGCCGAGTAGGCCAACAGCGGGTTGACGCCGGGCTTCACTGGCGCGCGGGGTGGCTGCATCAGGCCGCTGCCGAACTGCCGCAGCGAACGGTCGGGAATGGCATCCACCGGCTGCACATTGCCGGTGGTCGGGTGCGAGTACGGCTCGAAGAAGGTGGCCTGCAGCGAACGCATCAGCGAGATGTCCAGCACGTCGAGCCAGATCATCGGCCCGCTGCCCTTGTGCACGTGGTCGTGCCAGGTGCCGGCGGGCGTGAGCACGAGGTCGCCCTCGTTCATGGGGTAGCACTCGCCATCCACGTTGGTCCACGAGCCCTGGCCGTGCATGATGAAGCGGAAGGCGTTCGCCGAGTGGCGGTGCGCGGTGGCCACCTCGCCCGGCAGGATGACCTGGATCGAGCCCCAGAAGGTGTGGGTGGTGCCGAAGGCCAGCCCGGGGTTGTGCAGTCGCAGCGTGCGGCGCGGGCCGCCGGCACCCAGGTCCACCTCGCGGCCTAGGCGGTCCAGCAACGGCATCAGGTCGCGGCCACGCCAGTGCACCGACTGCACGTCGGGCTCGGGCTCGCGCGTGAACAGCGGCGGGTCGTCGGGCTGCGAGACGCGGCCATTGAAGCGGGCCAGGTCGGCCTTCAGCGCGCGGCGCGCTTCAGCGTCGGCCATGGGAGCGTGTTCGTCGGCCATATCGGATCAACTTTCTGCGAGTGCGCGGCCGTCTGTCGAGTGCGCCGCGTGCGCCATGGTGCCGCTGGCGGCGCCGCGCACCGTGTCGATGAAGGCAGCGGCGTCGGCCGGCAGCACGTCTCCGCGCCACGCCACCTGGCCGTCGGGCCGCACCAGCACCAGGCGGCGTTCATAGAGTTGCGCAGCTTCGGCGTGGTCGATGTCCACCACGCGCAGCGGCACGCCCGCCGCCTTGGCGGCGTTGACGGCCGAATCCACCGCCGGCGGGCTGGCGCCAAAGCGCAGCAGCACGAACTCGCGGCCAAAGAAGTCCAGCGTCGAGCGCCCCGGCTCCAGCCACACATGCGGCGCGCGCGAGCCCGGCCGTGCCGTCTGCACGTACTTGGACACCTCGTCGGGCGGCCGCGGCGTGCCGTCGGGCACGACGACGGGCGAGCCTTCGTAGACATAGCCGAGGTGGATGCCGATGGAGAACCACTCGCGCTTCATCATCTCGGTGTAGCGCGCGCCGTACTCGCGCCGCGCGGCGTCGATGTCGGGCCCGTCCCGGTCAAAGACCGCGGGGTCGGGCTGCAGGATGCGCGGCGACAGCATGCGCTTGAGGTTGTCGCCGGCCTCGGTGACGTTGCGCACAGCCACCGGCTGCTGCTCGGTTTCATAGGTGGCCAACAGATGCTTGCCGCCCCATGCCTGCAGCGTGGCGGTGAGTTTCCAGCTCAGGTTGACGGCGTCCTGGATGCCGGTGTTCATGCCGAAGCCGCCAGTGGGCGAGGTCAGGTGCGCGGCGTCGCCGGCGATGAAGACGCGGCCCTTGCCGTACTGGTCGGCCACCAGCTGGCGCCGCACCCAGGGCAGCATCGACAGGATCTCGAAGTCGAACTCGCGCCCCACGGCGCGCACAATGGCGCGGCGTGCTTCGTCCTCGCTGATGCTGCGCATCTTGTCGTCACCGACCAGCGAAAAACGCCACTGGTCGCGCCCGTTGATGGCCACCAGCGTGGCCCAGGTGCCTTCGGGGCCGATGAAGATGTAGCGGTAGGCGGGCGCCTTGGTGTGCAACGCTTCCAGGCCGTCGCAGCGGAAGATGACGTTGGTGGTGTAGGTCAGCACCGCGTCGCCGCTCATCGGTATGTCCAGCGCTTGCCGCACGCGGCTGGCACCACCGTCGCAGCCGACCACGTACGAGGCTTCGAACTGCCGCGTCTGGCCGCTCTTGGCGCTGGTGAGCTTGGCCACGACATGGTCGCCGCGGTCTTCGATGGACGTCAGCTCGTTTTCGTAGACGAAGCTCACGCGCCCCGTCTGCTCGGCAAAGCGCCTGAGCACCGGGTCGAAGAAGTTCTGCGGGCAACGCTCGCGCTTCTGCGGGCTCTGCGGCGGTGTCTTCTCCTGGCTGGGCGATGGGAAGGGCTCACGGCCGAATTCGTAGCCGTTGAGGTCGGTCACCCAGGCGCAGTCCTGCGGGTAGTCGCGGTTGTAGCCCGCGCTCTCGACCCAGGGCACGATGCCCCAGCGGCGGCAGTACTCCATCGAGCGGATGCCCACCATGTCCATGCGCGGCTGCGCAATCACGCCGTCGCTCTTTTCGACCAGGGTGCACTCGATGCCACGCCAGGCCAGGTCACCTGCCAGCGCCAGGCCCACGGGGCCGGCGCCGACAATCAGCACGGGAGTTCGCTTGCTCATGTTTGCCGCGGCTTGCGTCATCTCACCAGCGCCCGGCCGATCACCATGCGGTGGATCTCGTTCGTGCCTTCGATGATCTGGTTGAGCTTGGCGTCGCGCATCATGCGTTCCAGCGGGTACTCCTTCGAGTATCCGTTGGCGCCGAAGATCGACACCGCTTCGGTGGTGACCTCCATCGCCACGTCGGTGACATAACACTTGCACATCGACGCGATCACCTGCAGGCGGCTCAGGTCGCCCGAATCGATCTCGTCGCAGATGCCGTACAGCATGTGACGCGCTGCTTCCAGTTTCATGGCCATGTCGGCCAGCTTGAACTGCATGCCCTGGAACTGCCCGATGGTCTTGCCGAAGGCTCGGCGCTCCTTGCAGTAGGCCACCGACAGGTCGAAGGCCGCCTGCGCCAGGCCCAGCGACGAAGCGGCGATGGTGGGCCGGTTCAGGTCGAGGATGCGCATGCAGGCGCTGAAGCCCTTGCCCAGTTCGCCCACCAGCGTGTCGCCGGGCACCACCATGTCGTCGAAGAAGATCTCGTGGTTGGGCGCGCCGTTGCGGCCCATCTTCCTTTCCTTGCGGCCCAGGCGGAAGCCCGGCGTCTTGCTGTCCACCAGGAAGCAGCTGATGTTTTCGTGCGGCGGGCCGTCGCCGGTCTTGGCGAAGACCAGCACGTAGTCGGCACGTTCGGCCCAGGTGATCCAGCATTTCTGGCCCGTGATGACATAGTCGCCGTTGGCCTGCTGCACGGCGCGCGTCTTCATGCCCGACACGTCAGAGCCGGCGTGCGGCTCGGTCATGGCCACCGCCGTCATCAGCTCGCCGCATGCCGAGCGCGGCAGGTACTTCTGCTTCTGCGCTTCGGTGCCAAAGTGCAGCAGCGGCAGGATCAGTGCGATGGAGTTGTTGCAGGCCAGCGCCGACGCGGTGAGCGAGCCGCGCGCGGTTTCTTCCTTGACGATGCAGACACCGGTGAGGTCACCGCCGGGGCCGCCGTACTCTTCGGGCACCCACATCTGCAGCAAACCCATCTCGCCCATGACCTTCTTCCACGCTTCGGGAAAGCGGTCGGACTCGTCGATCTCGGCCGCGAAGGGCGTGATCTCCTTTTCGGTCATCTTGCGCACGGCGTCGCGCAGTGCCACCTTCTCTTCGCTGAACCTCATCGCATGCTCCTTGAATGCTGGCTCGACTTTAATGGTCTGTCCATTTAAAGTCAATCTGGCGAGCATCGATCCAGCGGGATGACCTTGTCCTCAGCGCACACACCCGGTAAGCGGCTGTAGTCGATGACCTTGGAACTGCTGGCCTTGCGTTCGGCGCTCACCCACATCGGGCTGCCCGGCGCGGCTTTCAATGCCGCCATGTCGTCGAAGTGCAGTTCCACCACGCCGTCGCAAGAAGGCGGCGGGCCGCCTGCCGCCCGGCCTCGGTCGCCACCGCCTCGGCCGCGGGCGTGCCAAACACCACCCGCTGCGGCCCGTTGAAGACCAGCATGCCGGCAGCAGAGGCCTGGCCCATCAGTTGCCCTTGATGTCCAGGGCCTTGACGATCTTCTGGAATTCGGCCGACTCCTTCACGAGGCTGGCGCTGATGCTGGCTGGCGTGTTGGCGTCGGTGGGCGTCTCGCCGCCCAGCTCGCGCATGCGGGCGCCGAACTCGGGCTCGGCCATGATCTTCTTGATGACGCGGCTCAACCGGTCGATCACGGCCGGCGGCGTCTTGGCCGGCGCAAAGACGCCGAACCAGACGTCCAGGTCCATGCCCTTCAGCCCCAGTTCGGCCATGGCCGGCACGCCGGGAAACAGTTGCGTGCGCTTCTCGCTCATCACCGCCAGCGGCCGCAGCTTGCCGGCGTCGAGGTTGCCCTTGGCGTCATTGCTGGTGGCCAGCGCCCATTGGATGTCACCGGCCAGCAGCGCCTGCAGCGTGCCCGGCGTGCCCTTGTACGGCACGTGCACGAACGACGTACCCGCCGCCAGGTTGAGCATCTCCGAGCCCAGGTGCGACAGCGCGCCCACGCCTGACGAGCCATAGGCCGCCACCGGCCCGTTGGCGGCCTTGCCACGGGCCAGCAGGTCGGGCAGCGCCTTCAATGGCGAGGTGGCGGACACCACCAGCAGCATAGGCGAGCGGAAGACGATGGCCACCGGCGCCAGGTCGGTCAGCTTGTAGCCGATGTCCTTGTTGACATGCGGCACCACGGTGATGGGCCCGGCCACGGTGAAGACCAGCGTGTGGCCGTCGGGCTCGGCCCTGGCCACGAACAGCGTGCCCAGCCCGCCGCCGGCGCCGGCGCGGTTGTCCACCAGCACCTGCTGGCCAAATTCTTCGGACAGGCGCTTGGCCAGGATGCGCCCCACGATGTCGGTGGAACCCCCCGGCGGAAACGGGATCACCAGCCGCACCTGCTTGCTGGGAAAGGCCTGCGCCAGGGCCTGGCCGGCCAGGGCCAGGGTCAACAGGCCGCCAAGGGCGGCGGCGCGCAAGAAGCTGGGTCGCACGGTGTTTCCGTGTCCTCTCGGAGTTGTTATGGTCTAACCATTATGTGAACAGCCCAACAGCGGACGCAACACATGCGCCCGCCCAGCGGGTGTCTCAGGCCTCGGGGGCCAGCAGTTCCCGCGCCACCGCGATGGACGGCATCGCCGCCGGCCAGCCGGCGTAGAACGCCAGGTGCGTGATGAGCTCGACGATCTCCGCCGGCGTGACGCCGTTTTCCACCGCGCGCGGGATGTGAAAGCGCAACTGCTCGGTGCGGTTGCCGGCCACCAGCGCCGCCACGGTGATGAGGCTGCGGTCGCGCAGGCCCAGGTCGGCGCCCTTCCAGACGTCGCCAAACAGCGTGTGCTCGGTGTAGTCCACCAGCCGCGGTGCGAAGCCTCCCATCCGCTGGCGCAGACTGGCTTTGGGGGTGTCGGGCATGACAGTTTCCTCGGGGTTGCGGGTCAGCTCGCATCGTCACCCGGTCCGCGTGCGGGCGCTTCGGCAAAGACCCGTGTAGACGTTGCCGCATTATGGTCCTACCATTTCAAAGACTGCGCCGACCGCCTGTCCGCGAGGTGCAAGACGCGCAAGACCACAAGGAGACGAGATGTCCATCACCCGCCGAGGCCTCATTGCCCGCAGTGCCGCCCTGTTCACCGCCCTTTGTGCGGCCCAGCTTCTGCTGGCCACCCAGGCTGGCGCGCAGGCCTACCCGAACAAGCCCATCCGCCTGATCGTCAACTTCGCCGCCGGTGGCACCAGCGACGTGATGGCGCGCGCCATGGCCAAGCCGCTGAGCGCTGCGCTCGGCCAGCCCGTGGTGGTGGAAAACAAGACCGGCGCCCTGGGTGCCATTGGCGCGGGCGAAGTGGCGCGTGCCGCACCCGACGGCTACACGATCCTGCTCACCACGCAGGGCTCGCTCACCGAGATCCCCGTGCTGTCGCCCAAGACGCCTTACGACCCCAGCAAGTCGTTCGCGCCGGTCACGCTGGTGGGTGAAGCGCCGCTGGTGCTGTTTGCCCACCCCAGCTTTCCGGCCAACGACATGAAGGGCCTGATCGCCTATGCCAAGACGCAGCCGCAGGGCGTGAACGTGTCGGTCACCGGGTCCAGCGTGAAGCTGGGTGTCTATGCACTGGCCGGCGCGGCGGGCATCAACGTCAGCCAGATCCCCTACCCCGGCCAAGGCCCCGCCCTCACGGCGGCCCTGGGTGGCCACACGCCGCTGGCGCTGAACTCGTCGTCCACGGCCCTGGTGCAGCATGTGCAGGCCGGGCGGCTGAAGGTCCTGGGTGTCGGCAGCGAAGGCCCCTACAAGCTGCTGCCCGGCGTGCCGCCGATTTCGCAGACCCTGCCCGGCTTCACGGCCAAGTTCTGGTGGGGCATCTTCGCGCCCGCCGGCACGCCGCCCGCCGTGGTGGACAAGCTGAATGCAGCCTTCAGACGCGCGCTGGCCGAACCCGGCGTCGACGACCTGTTTGCGGCCAACGGTGTGTCGCAGGTGGCCACGACACCGGCCGAGCTGGCGGCCATCGTTACGCGGGGGCTGGCGCTGACGCGCGCGCTGGTCAAGCAGCACCAGATTCCGCAGGAATAGCCGGCGGGCTGCGCGCGCCAGGGCACGCCGCGGCTCAGTTCACCTTGATGCCCTTCTCGCTAATGAACTTGCGCCACTTGGCCCCGACCACGGGTGCCCCGGTGAGCACCACTCCTATCGTCTTGCAGACATTCAATTTTCGCTTGGGTCGCTGCCGGGATCAATTTGCCATCGCCAAACATCCCCTTCACAACTTACAAACGACAAGACGAGGAAGCGCGCCTACCATGGTTCGATTCGGCAACAGTACATGGAGAGACAATGGAAGAATTGAAGGCGCTGCTGAAGAGCCGCAAACTGGATATGACGGAAAGCATGAACGAGGCCACGCGTCTGATCGAAGGACCGGGCCTGTCCCCCCTGCAGCGCAGAATGCTCGAGAACTACCGGCGCCATTCCCGCGCGGAGAACAGCGGCAACTGGGAACGAATCTTCGACGATGGCATGATGGCCGATGAGCCGCACTACGTGCTTCGCTTCAAGAATGGCGCCCTGGATATCCGTGGCACCCCCGCACTGAAGAAGTTCTACGCGAATCTCGGCTCTCCGGTCATCTATCAGTACGAACAACGCATTGATGTGTCGCCGAATTCCTTCACTTCTTATTCCGTGTCGATCAACTATGTCACTGGAGAAGAAGTCACGCGGCTGGGTGAGACCGTTGATAACCCAAGGGGCTACTACGCTCGCGCGAAGGTTGCGCTGACCTATTGGCCGTATGACGACCAGGGCCGCTTGATCGGCGAATTTGGCGGCGAAGTTGGCGTGCCGGTAAACATCGAGGTTCCTCGCGAATTCTTCATCACGCCCGAAGAGGCGAAAGAGAAGCTGACCCCCCTCATCGGTGATGTGCCCGCGCCCCTGCGCTAGCAAAGGGAGCGCCGCCCGCGACAAGCATCGATGCGCCCGATTCGCATCCGTCGCACAAATCATTCAGCCTTGAATCCAACACCGTTGAAAATCGGCCCTCATTTCGCTGCACCCCGGCATCGAGGCGCCGGACTCGCGCTTCATCTGCTTCGAGGAGACCGGCGAAGCGCAGCTGCTCGCCGATGCCGCGTGCACCACCGACCCGATCGTCGGCGCCTCGGTCTCGGCGGACGAGCGCATGGCAACGCTGAGGCAGTTGCAGTTGCAGTTGCAG
>JAMFRW010000506.1 GCA_026224975.1 Rhodoferax sp.
ACGCTGATCCAGCGCGCCGACTGGGTGCAACTGCAGAAGTACGTGATCCAGAACGTGGCCCACAGCTACGGCAAGACCGCGACCTTCATGCCCAAGCCCATCGTCGGTGACAACGGCTCCGGCATGCACGTTCACCAGTCGGTCTGGAAGGACGGCAAGAACCTGTTCGCCGGTGACGGCTATGCAGGCCTGTCGGACTTCGCGCTGTACTACATCGGCGGCATCATCAAGCACGCCCGCGCACTCAACGCCATCACCAACCCGGGTACGAACTCGTACAAGCGTCTGGTGCCGGGCTATGAAGCGCCGGTCAAGCTGGCCTACTCGGCCAAGAACCGCTCGGCCTCCATCCGCATCCCGTTCGTCGGCAACCCCAAGGGCCGCCGCGTGGAAGCGCGCTTCCCCGATCCGCTGATGAACCCGTACCTGGGCTTCGCCGCGCTGCTGATGGCCGGCCTCGATGGCGTGGAAAACAAGATCCACCCGGGCGAGCCTGCGAGCAAGGATCTCTACCACCTGCCGCCGGAAGAAGACAAGCTGATCCCGACCGTGTGCCACAGCCTCGACCAGGCGCTCGAGTACCTCGACAACGACCGCGCGTTCCTGACCAAGGGCGGCGTCTTCACCGATTCGTACATCGATGCGTACATCGACCTGAAGATGCAGGAAGTCACCCGCTTCCGCATGGCCACGCACCCGGTCGAATTCGACATGTACTACAGCCTGTGAGTCTGTTCTCCGGAGCTTGCTCCGGAGACGATCGCAGCATAAAGGGACGGCGCGAGCCGTCCCTTTTTCGTGATGCGGCCACGTCGCATCCGACGCGCCGAAAGGGCCGTTTGCCATGCGCCACAATGCGCGCTTTCGTCCGGTCAGGCCGGATCGCGGTTTCCGAATCAAGGTGTTTGCATGCGCGATGGTGTGTTCCGCTCGCTGGCTCAGCGGATGGCGAAGTCGATGGCTAAATCAATGACGAGGTGGGCGGCCGGCGCGGCCGTGGCGCTGCTGGCCACCGGCGCAGCGCTGGCGCAGACCGCGGGTGCGGTCGTCTACCGCTGCCCGGGCAACCCGGTCCTCTACACCGATGCGATGTCGGCGAAAGAGGCCAAGGACAAGGGCTGCACGCCGCTAGAAGGCAAGCCCATCACCATCATCCAGGGCTACAAGCCGCGCGCGGCGACCGGCACGCCGGTGCCAACGTCCTCCGGCCCGGCGGCGACAAAGATCGACCCGGCCGACCAGCGCGCGCGCGACAGCGATGCGCGCCGCATTCTCGAAGCCGAGCTGAGCCGCGAGAACGAGCGCCTGGCCGCCATGAAGGCCGAATACAACAACGGCGAGCCCGAGCGGCGCGGCGACGAAAAGAACTTCCAGAAGTACATCGACCGCGTGGCCGACCTCAAGACCGCCATCGCACGCAAAGAGAGCGACATCGTGGCCTTGAAGCGTGAACTCGCGAAAACCCCGCCATGAAATTCCCCTCGGTTCTCAAAGGCTCCAAGGGTCGTGATGCGGCCGAATCGCAGGCCTACGAGGCCTTCGACCATTTGGCCACGATGGTGGCCATCATCAGCCGCGAAGGCCGCTGCGTCTTCGCCAATGCCTCGTTCGAGAACGTGCTCGGCCTCTCGCGGCGCAGCGTGCAGCGCGGTTCGATGTTCGACTGGTTCGTGGAGCCCGACCGGCTGCGCGATACGGTCAACGCCGTCAGCCGCAACGAGTTTTCCACCAGCCGGCTGGAGGCGCTGCTGCGCCGCGCCGGGCCCATCCACGGCGAGCCGCTGCCGGTGCATGTGATCGTCAACCGCATGGAAAACTCGGAAGACGTGGTGATGGAACTGGTCGAGATCGAACAGCAGACGCGGCAAGACCGCGAGGAGCGCGCACTCGACCAGGCGCAGGTCACCAAGGAGCTGATCCGCAACCTGGCGCACGAGATCAAGAACCCGCTGGGCGGCATCCGCGGGGCGGCGCAACTGCTCGAGATGGAAGTCGAATCGCGCGCGCTGCACGAATACACCCAGGTCATCATCAACGAGGCCGATCGGCTGCAGGCGCTGGTCGACCGGCTGCTGGCGCCGCACCGCAAGCCGCATGTGGTGAGCGATGTGAATATTCATGAGGTGTGCGAGCGGGTGAGGGCGCTGATCCTGGCCGAGTTCCCGCGCGGGCTCTTGGTCGACCGCGATTACGACATTTCCATCCCCGACTTTCGCGGGGACCGCGAGCAACTGATCCAGGCCGTGCTCAACATCGCGCACAACGCGGCGCAGGCGCTGACCGAGCGCATTGCGGTCGGCGACGCGGTCATCAAGCTGCGCACGCGCATCGCCCGGCAGGTCACGCTCGGCAAGCACCGCTACCGTCTGGCACTGGACTTGCATATCGAGGACAACGGCCCGGGCGTGCCCGAGTCCATTCGCGACCGCATCTTCTACCCTCTGGTTTCGGGGCGGGATGGCGGCTCCGGCTTGGGACTCACGCTGGCGCAGACCTTCGTGCAGCAACACCACGGCACGATCGAATGCGACAGCGAACCGGGCAAGACCAACTTCATGATCGTGATCCCGCTGCCTTGAGTTCGCAGCCGCCACAAGCGGCAACCGGCTCGGGCGATGCAGTCACAAGAACCACGGGCAGGGCATGAAACCCATCTGGATCGTTGACGACGACCAATCCATCCGCTTCGTGCTGGAGAAGGCGCTGGCGCGCGAAGAGTTTGCGGTACGCAGCTTCACTAATTCGCGGGACGTGCTCACGGCACTCGAAACCGACGAGCCGCAGGTGCTCGTCTCCGACATCCGCATGCCGGGCGGCTCGGGCATCGACCTGCTCGCCAAGGTCAAGGAGCTGCACCCCGGGCTGCCGGTCATCATCATGACCGCGTATTCCGACCTCGACAGCGCGGTGAGCGCCTTCCAGGGCGGCGCATTCGAGTACCTGCCCAAGCCTTTCGATGTGCCGAAGGCGGTCGAGCTGATCCGCCGTGCGGTCAACGAGAGCCTGCGCGAAGAGGTGCGCGAGGAAAAAGCCGCGCAGATGCCCGAGATGCTCGGCCAGGCGCCGGCCATGCAGGACGTCTTTCGCGCCATCGGGCGGCTTTCCCAGAGCATCGTCACCGTGCTGATCACCGGCGAATCGGGCTCGGGCAAGGAACTGGTCGCCAACGCGCTGCACAAGCACAGCCCGCGCGCCAGCGGTCCCTTCGTCGCGATCAACACAGCGGCCATTCCCAAGGACCTGCTCGAATCCGAACTCTTCGGCCACGAGCGCGGCGCCTTCACCGGCGCGCAAACCACGCGCCGCGGCCGCTTCGAGCAGGCCGATGGCGGCACACTGTTCCTCGACGAAATCGGCGACATGCCCTTCGACCTGCAGACGCGGCTGCTGCGTGTCTTGAGCGACGGCCAGTTCTACCGCGTGGGCGGCCATAACCCGATGCGCAGCAATGTCCGCGTGATCGCCGCGACGCACCAGAACCTGGAAGACCGCGTCAAGCTCGGCGCCTTCCGCGAAGACTTGTTCCACCGCCTCAACGTCATCCGCCTGCGGCTGCCGGCCCTGCGTGAACGCAGTGAAGATGTGCCCTCATTGGCGCGCTTCTTCCTGCAGAAGAGTGCGAAGGAACTGGGCGTCGAAGCCAAGCGCATCACCGAGGAAGCGCTCGCGCGGCTGATGCAGTTCGACTTCCCGGGCAACGTGCGTCAGCTCGAAAACATCTGCCACTGGCTCACGGTGATGGCGCCGGCGCAGATGATCGAAGCGAAGGACTTGCCGCCCGAGTTGCTGGCCGATGCCGTCATCGCCACGCCGCCGGTCGCGGTGCCGCGCATGGTCTTCGATGCGCCGGTTCCTGCGCCGGCCGTCGCAGCAGCGCCTGCCTTCACCGCAGCCTATTCGCCGCTACCGGCGGTCACGTCTGGTGGCGCACCGGAGTCGGCTTCGGTGCCTTCGTCGGCCCAGGCACCCATCGCCGCACCCATGCATTGGCTGGGTGGCCTGGAGCAGGATGCCCGCAAGCTGCTGCAAGCCGGCGAGCCCGAAGTGTGGGACACACTCACCCGCAAGTTCGAGGCCCAGTTGATTCACACTGCGCTGGAGATCACCCGCGGCCGCCGCATCGAAGCCGCTCAAAAGCTAGGCATCGGCCGCAACACCATCACACGCAAGATCCAGGAACTGGGGCTGGACGATTGAGCCGAGCCTGATTCCCGTTCGGGCTGAGCCTGTCCAAGCCTGGTGTGGCACTCGCCACAGGCCCTTCGACAAGCTCAGTGCGAGCGGTTCGACTCAAATGTGAAACCACGCCAGCGCGCCCAGCACCACCCCCAACCCGCTCAGCACGAACACGCCCTTTTCCAGCCCCTTGCTGCGTGTCAGCAGCGCGATGGCAGCCATCGCAATGGCGATCTGCAGGGCGGTGGTGGCCTGGGCCCAGCGATGGTGTTGGTGGAGCTGCTCGTCGCTCTTCTTGTCCCATTCCTTGGACTCGTCTTCAAGCTTCTTGGCCTCCACCATGATGTCGTTCTTCTCGGCCTTGTAGCGCTTGGCCTCTTCGGCATAGAACGCCTTGCGCGGTTCGGGCGCCAGGTCGATCGCGACCTCCGCCAGGTTCTGCTTGTTGCTCTTGGCCTGGTAGAACGCCCACTGGTTCGCGGCCTCGGTCTTCTTGATGGCCGCGTCGTTCTTGAAGAGGCCGGCGTTGGCCTGCGTGGCGCCGCCCATGTAGGCGAAGAGCGCGCCCACCGTTGCGATCACGGCCGTGGCCACCGCCAGTTGGCCGGCCATGCCCCTGGGCTCGTGCTGGGCGGCGTGTTCGAGCTCATGGTCGTGCGGGCCGTGCACGTGAAATCCACCTTCGGACATATCAGGTTCCTCTTTCGATTTTCGAATAAGTGACAAAGCGGTAGCGAACACCGTTCGCCGCCACATGGGATTCGCTGCCGGTGACCGCGAATGTGGCGCGGTCCCAGGGCGGAAAGAAGGCTTCGCCATCGAACTCGGCATCGATTTCGGTCAACACGAGTTCATCGACCAGTGGCAGCGCCAGCGCATACAACTCGGCACCGCCGATGACGAAGGCCTTGGGCGCGTCGGCCAGCAACGCGATTGCCTCGGCCAACGAGGACGCGGCGTCGGCCCCCACGGCCTGCCATTCCCGGTTGCGAGTGACCACCACATTGCGCCGCCCTGGCAGCGGCCGGAAGCGCGCGGGCAACGAATCCCATGTCTTGCGGCCCATGATGACCGGGCAGCCCATGGTGACGCGGCGAAAGTGCTTCTGGTCTTCGCTCTCTTGCCAGAGCAGCGCATTGCCTTTGCCGATGGCGCCGTTGCGGGGAACGGCGGCGATCAGCGCGATCCGGGGCGCGGGGGTGCGCGGGGTGGAAGAGGTGGGGCGGTTCATCGCGGGGATTGTCGCTCTGCTGTTCGAGGCTTCCTTGCCGAGGTGTCGCGCTCGCTCTGGCCCCGGCCGGCACCAGTGCATTGTCGGCCCGGTCGAATTGCACAGATCACCATCTGTTGCCAGCCTCAAGGGCGTTATCAGAAATGCCGATTAACTTGTCGGGGCACGGTGATGGATGGGCCGGCACCCAAGCGTTTCAACGACCACTCCGGTTCCGCCTCCATGCTCTCCAGCAACTCCCCTCTCTCCATCAGTTTGTCCGAAGAGGCCACCCTGCGAAAGGTGCGCTACAGCGTTTCCGACGTCTACAAGATGCAACTCGCCGCCCCCATCGGCTGGTTGCTGGTCATCGGCCTGGTGTGGTCGCGCCATGTCAGTAACGACGTTGTGCTCTGGGCCGCGGGGTTCGCTGTCGTGTTGGCCGGACTGCTGTGGAAGCTCGACCGCATGCGGGGCGGGCAAGGCTCGGTCCCGCATCGCATCGGGTGGTTGCATGCCTTGGCGGCGCTGGATGGCCTGGCCTGGGGCGCTCTGCCGTTTTTCACTTTCGGCCAAGACACCATCCTCGACAACTGGCTCATCACCTTGCTGTGCGGCATTGCCGTGCTCAACGCCCCGGCGCGGGCTTTGATACCGACGGCCTACGGTGCGCAACTGGGGGCATCTGGATCCCCACGGCGGTCTATTGCGCGATGCATTGGAGCGTGTCCGGCTTTCCCCAGATGGTGGCAGGGATCACGCTGTTTCTCGGCATGCTGATGATCTTCGTCTACCGCGTCTCCAGCGTCCTGCCCCGCAACATCCTGCTGCTACTGGAGAACGCGGAACTGACCCGCGAACTGCAGGCGACCCTGGCCCGCGTCGAGCGCCAGGCTGCAACCGACCCACTGACCGAACAAGCCAACCGCCGCGAGATGGACCGGCTGCTGGTTGAGGAGGACCGCCGCCGCCG
>JAMFRW010000069.1 GCA_026224975.1 Rhodoferax sp.
CAACCCATGCCCATGCACCAAGAACCCGTCACGCTGAAGCAGCGCTGCCTGCGCATCCTCTGGCCGGCCTTCATGGCCGCGGGTGTGCTGGAGATGCTGGTGTTTGCGGTGATCGACCCGGCCGACCTGCGCTGGTTCGGCGGGCCGCAGATCGACTGGTCGGCGCAGGCGGTCTACACCGTCACCTTTTTGATCTTCTGGGGAACGATCGCGACGGCCGGCGCGATGACGGCGGTGCTCTCGGTCGAATCGGATGTGCTGAACGCGCCCGGTGGCAAGCCGGGCGGTCGGACAGAAAAAGAAATCAGCAGGTCGAGCCGTTGACCAATTGCTTCAAGGCTTCTTCGTCGAGCACGCGCAAATGACGCTGCTTGACTTCGAGCACACCCTCGTCCTGGAACTTCGAGAATGCGCGGCTGACGGTCTCGAGCTTGAGCCCGAGGTAGCTGCCGATCTCCTCGCGCGTCATGCGCAAGACCAGCGACGACGCCGAGAAACCGCGCGCCTGCAGGCGCTGCGTGAGGTTGAGCAGGAATGCGGCCAGGCGCTCTTCGGCGCGCATGCTGCCGAGCAACAGCATCACGCCGTGCTCGCGCACGATCTCCCGGCTCATCACCTTGTGGAGCTGCCGCTGCAACGCTCCGAACTGGCGCGAGAGCGATTCGAGCTGCCCGAAGGGGATGACGCAGACCTGCGAGTCTTCGAGGGCCACCGCATCGCAGGTGTGGCGCTCGGTGCCGATGCCGTCGAAGCCGAGCAACTCGCCCGCCATCTGGAAGCCTGTCACCTGGTCGCGCCCGTCCTCGGCCGCCACGCGGGTCTTGAAGAAGCCGGTGCGCACCGCGTAGAGCGAGGTGAAGGCCTGGCCGGCGGTGTAGAGCGCCTCGCCGCGCTTGAGCGACTGGCGCACTTCCACCAGCGAATCGAGCCGTTTCAATTCACCATCGCTCAGGCCGACCGGCAAGCACAGCTCGCGCAGGTTGCAGCTCGAGCAGGCCACCTTCAGGGCTGCCGCGTGGATGGGCACGACAACAGGGGCCGCCCGCTGGGAAACCGCCGTGGAGGCGGGTTCGGCGATGGCATCGGGGGTCGCGTGAGCGACCGCAGTGAGGGTGCTATGCATGCGGGTAGTGTGCGCTTGTCTGCCCGCACGGAGTTTGACAAAGATCAAGGGCCGCCCAGCGCTCTGTCGGCACAGTCCATTTCCATGAACAGCGCCAGCTTCGCGGCCGACCCCATCATCTCGCCCGATCTGCTGCGCAGGCTCGATGTGCCGGGGCCCCGTTACACCTCCTATCCCACCGCAGACCGCTTCGTGGAAGCCTTCGGCGCCGCCGAGTACGAACAGGCGCTGCGCTCGCGGGTGAGCGGCGCGGCCCGCAATGCCGGCGCCTCGCCGCTCTCGATCTATGTGCACATTCCGTTCTGTGAATCGGTTTGTTATTACTGTGCCTGCAACAAGGTCATCACCAAACACCACGAGCGGGCCGCGCCGTATCTGGCGGCACTCGAAGCCGAAGTGGCCCTGCACCGTAACGCCCTCGGCGCGCGCCAGAACGTCACGCAACTCCACCTGGGCGGCGGTACGCCCACCTTCCTGAGCGACGACGAGCTCTCGCGCCTGATGCGCATGCTGCGCGGCGCCTTCACCATCGCCCCGCAAGCCGAAGTCTCGATCGAGGTCGACCCGCGCACCGCCGACCCGAAGCGCCTGCGCCACCTGGCCGAACTCGGCTTCAACCGCCTCAGCCTGGGCGTGCAGGATTTCGACCCGCAAGTGCAGACGGCGGTGCACCGCGTGCAAAGCCTCCAGAGCGTGCAGTCGCTGCTGGAAGCCTCGCGCGGGCTGGGGTTTCGCTCGACCAACGTCGACCTGATCTACGGCCTGCCGCAGCAAAGCACGTCGTCCTTCGAACGCACGGTCGCGCAGGTGTGCGAGTTGCGGCCCGACCGCATCGCGCTCTATGCCTACGCGCACCTGCCGCAACGCTTCAAGCCGCAGCGGCGCATCGATGTGGCGCTGCTGCCCTCGGCCACGCAAAAGATTTCGATGCTGGCGCAGGCCATCGCCGGCTTCACCGCGGCGGGCTATGTCTACATCGGCATGGACCACTTCGCGCTTCCCGACGACCCTCTCGCCGTGGCGAGGCGCCAGGGCCGGCTGCACCGCAACTTCCAGGGCTACAGCACGCAGCCCGATTGCGACCTGATCGGCCTCGGCGTCTCGGCCATCGGCCGCGTCGGCGCCACCTACAGCCAGAACGCGAAAACGCTGGAGGACTACCACGACGCGCTCGCGCAAAACCAGTTCCCTGTCGTCCGCGGCCTGGCGCTGACCCGCGACGACCTGCTGCGCCGCGCCGTCATCATGGCGCTGATGTGCCAGGGCCGCGTCGAGTTCGAATCGATCGAGCTGGCCCACCTGGTGAACTTCCGCAAGATCTTTGCCGCCGAGCTGGAAGCGCTGAAACCGCTGCAGACCAATGGCCTCATCGAGATCGCAGCCGATGGCATCGAGGTGACGCCGCTGGGCTGGTACTTCGTGCGCAGCTTGGCGATGGTGTTCGACCGGCATCTTCAGGCCGATCGGGCGAGGGATCATTTTTCCAGAGTGGTCTAGGCCAGTTGGATGCTTCCTCCGCCGTCGTTCTTCCATCGCCGTTCGGCCTGAGCCTGTCGAAGCCTGCCCCGATCACCACTGAAGCCACATCGACATGAACAGCGCGCTCGTCGCATCCGCTCTCATGATTGGCCTCGCAGGCGGCCCGCATTGCGTGGTGATGTGCGGCGCCGGCTACGCCGGCATCACACGCGGCAAGGCCAAGGCGATGCTGAGCCTGCAGCTCGGCCGGCTGGTCGGCTATTCGCTCGCCGGCGCGCTGGTGGCAGGCAGTGTCTCGGGTCTGGCGAGCCTGGGCGATGCGGCGCCGCTCATGCGCCCGGTGTGGACGCTGTTGCACGTCGGCGCGGTGGTGCTTGGGCTGTTCATGCTGTGGAGCGGCAGCGTGCCAGCCTGGCTGGCGGATTTGGGACGGCGAGGCGCGGTTGCCGTCAACACTGCGGGCACGGCTGCGAACGCCGGCCCGAACCAAACCGCGCCGTTGCGCTTCTTCGCCCGCATGCCGCCCACCGCGCGCGCTGCCGGCATCGGCCTCTGCTGGGCGGCCATGCCCTGCGGCCTGCTGCAATCGGCGTTGATCGTCGCCGCGCTCGCCTCCGGCCCAATGCAAGGCGCCGGCGTCATGGCCGGCTTCGCGCTCGCCTCCGGCGTCAGCCTGTGGCTAGGCCCATCCCTCTGGGTGCGGCTCGGGCGCATGGCCGGCCCGATGGCCGCCACCACCCTGCCGATGCGCCTGGCCGGCGCCCTGCTCGCTGCCGGCTCGGTGTTTGCCATCGTTCACGGGCTGATGCCGATCATCGACCGCGTGTTCTGCCTGCCAGTGGCAACTTGACGGCGCTGCTACGCGCCGAACACGAAGCGCCGCAGCCGTTGCCGACATCGAGCTTGAAGATCATGTGGCTGCAGATCCTGTTCCATGCGATACAGGTAGGCGACGGGTGACTTGCCCAGCTCGTCGCCCACTGCCCGACGCTTGCTCAGCATCATCGGCACGCCGGCCAAGGCCACGGCAGACGCGCTCGCGAACAGGCCGTTCACGTGCGGCGCCATGGCCGCCAGCCCACCCGCCAGCAGCGACGGCAGCGCGGTCGTGAGGTTTGCGCTGCCGAACATGGTCTCGATGCCGATGCTGCGCAGCTTTTCCTTCAGCTCGTTCAGGTCGGTGGTCCAGCGGGTGTCGAACTCGTCGTGCAGGCGCTGCTCCAGCACATTCGCGTCGGAGATGTTCGCGATCCATTCGCGGCTCTTCAAGAGGCCGGCCACTGCCGTCTGAAAGCGCTCGCGCTCCTTCGGGTAGGCCTCCCGAAACGCCAGGATCCTGTCGACGCTCAAGGCAGCCGGGTCGGCCGGCACCAAGGAGCGGAACGCGAGCGAGACTATGAAGGCTTCGGTCTCGGTGGACGAGGGCTTGTCGCCCACCAGCGCCACATCGCCCAGCAGCGCTTGTGCCAGGCGTTCCGGTGAAAGCTGCGACATCGCCACGTGGTCCAGCGTCTCGTCGGTCAACGGGCGCAAGCCGTGGTGCAGCGCGATGTGCTCGGCCAGCGCATGCATGTAGACGGAGGCGATGCGCGGGTGCATGCCGATCCACGGATCGCCACGGCCGTCGCTGGCCGCCAGGCCACAGGCGCGCATCGCCTGGTGGACCTCATCGGCGATCTTTTCGTAGTGCACATACCCCAGTCGTGGGTCGGTGCCCGAGGGCCCGCCGGCCAGGGGCGGCCGCTGCGACACCGGCACCTCGGGCCACTGCTCGATGTGTTCGAGCGAATAGGCCGGCCGCAGCTTCTCGCCGTAAGCCTCGAAGAACGCGGCGAGCGTCTGCGCGAAGTCGGGCCGCGCCACCTCGGGCCGCAGCGTCTCGATGAAGGGGCCGAGTGCGCGCACGGTCTCGCTGTCGTCGGTCGGGTAAGTGCCCGGCACGATGCGCTTGAGCTTGTCCCAGTACAGCGCCGAGAGCTTCACCCAGCCATCGTCTTTGAAGTGCGCGTAGGGGTAGTAGAGGGCCTGGTAGGACTCCATGTGTGCTCCTTCGGTGATGATGGATCGATCGCCTGGCGCAGCTTGCGTTCGAGGTGCCAGTCGTGCAACAACCAGCGCGATGGCCAGACGAGCAAGGCGCCGACCAGTGCCGCGCCGGCCGCGGCCGCGCCCAGCACCCAGGCGTAGAGATGGTCCTCGGGGCCCGAGGGCGCCACGAACCACGCGGCGACGGCCATCACCACTGCGGCGGCCGCCATGCCCCAGCGGCCGATGCGGAACAGGCGGCGCGTTTCCCGCTGGCGTACGCCGATGTAATCGCCAGCCTTCAAGCCCGGCTCGATCAGTGCCAGCAAGCGCGGCAGCGCATCGGCGCCGACATCACCGCGGTGCCAAGCCTCGGCCAGCACCTCCGGCAGCGGGTGCACAAAATGCGTGTGCGCGCGCGCCACGCCGAGCACGCTGGTGGCCGCGAACGAGAGCTCTAGCAGCACGAAGTGGCGCGGCATGCCATCGGCCCACGGATCGGGCGCGACCATCTCTGCGATGGGGCGCACCGAGGGGGCGTACGGGTTGCCGCCATCGCGCCGGCGAAGTTCCTTGGCGAAGGCCTGCATGGCACGCAGGGCCGAGGCGAGGTTGGCCGCACGCGTGACGCCGATGGCCTGCAGCTCGCTTCGTGCCTGGGCCATGCGGCGCCGCCGTTCGATGCGGTCTTCGATGGCCGAGACGATGAAGTAATACGCCCACACCAAGGCCGCGCCCAGGGTGAAGGCCAGCCCGATCTCGGGTGCGACGCGCACCGCCTGGTAGCCGGCCTGCAGCGCGCTCCGCAAGCCTTCTCCCAAAGTCTGCTGCCCTTGCTCGAACAACCGCCAGACGAAGAGGAAGGGCAGGCCGACCAGCGTCGCGCGCAAGGCGTTGAGCGCATGCAGCGCGAGCCGGCTGGTCTTCTTTCGCATCGCTTGGCCCAGAACGCCCATGGCGAGAATCCAGATACCGAGGGCCGCGAGCACATAGACGTCGGCCATGAAACTGTCGGTGACGGCCTCGGCAAAAGCGCTGGCCAGTACCGCCAGGATCGCCACATGCCACACGGCGTGCGACATCGCGACGCGAGCGCGCACATGGGTGTTGCCGCCCGCGCCGAGTGCCACACCGGCCAACCACGACAACAGCGCCATGCCCGCGAGGTGCACGCGCGCGGTCTCCGCCGCAGGATCGAGCGCGTTCGAACCGAGTGCATCGGCCGGCGGTGCGGCCGATGCCGCCGGCCCGGCTGCGGGCGGCGCCGACGCCAGCGAGGGCGCGCCTTTCCAGCGCACGGTGGAGACAGGCTCTTCGCTGCCCGGCCGCGTGAAGGCCATCTCGCCATGGGCTTCGAAGCGCACCGGGTCGATCAGCATCTCCAGTTGCGGACCGGCCAACTGGCCGAACAGCTCTCGGTAGCTGGCCGGCCTGGCTGCGGCCGCCCGCAGCACGGCGGTGGCCGCGTCGAGGCTGTTGAGCGAATCGGCAAAGCCCGCGGCGCGGTGGGCGGCGCTGTTACAGCCGATCAGCACCACGTCCACGCCCGCCTGCAACTCGGCCCAGTGCAGCGCCTGCAGGCTGATCTCGCGCTGGCCACCGTGCGCATCGCGGAACACGATGACCGGCCGGTTCGCATCGATGTGGGCGATCAACAGCAGCACGCTGCCACGGTGCACCTGCAGCGCTGCGGCGAGGCGCTGCACGTCGAGCGCATCCGGTGTGCGGCGCAGCACGCGCTCGAAGCTGCGGCCGGCGCTGCGTATGCCGGAGGGCAGGCCGGCATCGAGCGTGCGGTCGGTGGGCGCGTCGTCGGCCAGCGAGGCCACGCGCAGACGCGCCGGGTCGATCTTGCCGGCGAGTTCGTGTTCGAGCCGGGCGATCCAAGCCGCATCGGCAGCCGGTTCGCCCGTGAGCCGAACTTTCAGATACGGCTGGTCGGGCCACGGCGCCGCATCGTGCGGCATGGCCGCCTGCTGGCGCGCGGCCTGCTCCTGCTGGCGCCTGACCTGCTCGGCGGCGGTGGTGAAGATGTCCGGCTCGGTCACCCGTTCCGGATGCAAGAAGGTCTCGCCCGCGCCGTGCATGCCTCGGCCTGCGCCAGGCACCTCGTGCGGCGTGCCGTGAAAGCCGCGGCCGAAGCTGAACGCGCCTTTGGGGATGACCAGCGCATCGGCCTGAAACGCCGCGCTGCCCAAGGTGCAAGCGAGTGCGGCCGCGGCTGCTTTCGTCCAGCCCCATCGCCGAGCTGTACGCAGCGCCGATGCGGCAGCCGCCGACCCGTTCACGATGCCGCCTCGGCCCCCGTCGACGCGGCGGGCGTGAAGGCTGGTGGCGCGACGGTGGCGCCGGTCTGTTTCATCAGGGTGTAGAGCCGTCCGGCCAGCGTGTTGGCCTGGTCGATCAGGCCGGCGAGGGCGACAGGGTCGTCCAGATCGTCACCGCTGCGCAAGTGCGGCTGCAGCCTGGCGGCCAGTTCGACCGCGCTGCCGCCGGCGGTGGCCAGTTCACGATGTTGCGCTGCCAGGCCGTTGTCGGCACCCGCCAGATCGCGCCGCATGAACTTCACGCCGAGCGCCACCGCGCTGCCCACCAGGCCAAGCAACGCGCTCGCCAGCTTGAGCCGGTCGCCCGCGTCGCCGATCACCGCGGCCAGCACGCCGCCGCTGCCGACCAGGGCCACGAACTGCGCCACGAACTCCCAGCGGTGCGAGCGCCGCAGCCGTTGGCTCACGCGTTGAGCCAGTGCATCGGCCTGCGCCGCCATCGCCTGCAATGCGCTGCCGGCCACATCGAGCCGGATGCGCAAGGGCGTGCTCAAGGCACCGAGCACGCGGCCCGGCCGCAACGCCGGATCCCCCGGCGAGGCGCGCTGGAGCTGAGCCAGCCGTTCGGGCGCGAACTCGGCGAGGAAGCCCACCAACTGGTGAACGGGCGGCTCTGCGTACGGCATGGGATGGGCTCCCTGGCTGTTCGAGAGCAGTGTAGGCCTCGCCTGCCGCGAGCGACAGGGCCGATCGCGCCGCGGCGCACTTCGAATTGGGGATGAAGTCGGGGCGTTCGCCGCGTCAATGCCACGTCGAATTGCCGTCCACCGTGTCGCGCGCGCGTGCCAGCAGCAGCTCGCGCTCGCGTGTGTTGCGCGTCATCCCGGCCGCGCGTTCGAACTCATCACGCGCTTCGGCCTGCCGCCCGAGCTTGGCCAACAGGTCACCGCGCACGCCAGGCAGCCATGGGTAGTTCGCCAGCGCCGGCTCTGCACCAAGCGCATCGACCAGATCCAGTCCGGCCTGCGGTCCGAAGGCCATGCCCACTGCCACCGCGCGGTTGAGTTCGACGACAGGCGAGGGCGCGACTTGCGCCAGCGCGTCGTAGAGCGCCACGATCTGCTCCCAGTCGGTCTCGGCCGGGCGGCGTGCCGTGGCGTGGCAAGCGGCGAGTGCGGCTTGCAGCATGTAGCTGCCGGGGGTGCTGGCCACGGATTGCGCGCGCGCCAGCGCGGCCAGGCCGCGGCGGATCAGCAACGGGTCCCAGCGGCTGCGGTCCTGGTCCATCAGCAACACCGGCTGGCCCTTTGCATCGATGCGGGCATGGGTGCGCGAGGCCTGCAGTTCCATCAGTGCGACGAGGCCGTGCACCTCCGGCTCGTGGGGCACCAGCCCGGCCAGCACGCGGCCCAGGCGCAGGGCTTCGTCGATCAGCGCCGGGCGCATCCAGTCGTCGCCGGCGGTGGCCGAATAACCTTCGTTGAAGACGAGGTAGACCACCTCCAGCACCGAGGCCAGCCGTGGCGCCAGCGCGTCGGCGCGCGGAACCTCGAACGGCACCTTGGCGGCGGCGAGCGTGCGCTTGGCGCGCACGATGCGCTGCGCGACGGTCGGCTCGGGCGTAAGAAAGGCGCGGGCGATCTCGTCGGTGCTCAGGCCGCCCAGCAGCTTCAAGGTGAGCGCCACGCGCGCCTCGCGCGAGAGGACCGGGTGGCAGGCGGTGAAGATCAGGCGCAGCAGGTCGTCGCCGATGTCGTCTTCGCGCGCCGCATCCAACCCGTCGACGAAATCCGGCACCACATGCGCCTGCATCGCCTCGAGCTCGCGGCCGATCTCTTCGTGCTTGCGCGCCTGCATGGCGTCTTGCCGCAGGCGGTCGAGCGCGCGGTTCTTGGCGGTGGTCATGAGCCAGGCAGCAGGGTTGGCGGGCAGGGTGGTGTCGGTCCAGGTGGCGAGCGCGGCGACGAGCGCGTCTTGCGCAATCTCCTCGGCCAGCCCCACATCGCGCACCAGCCGCGCGGCGTGGGCGATGACCTTGGCCGATTCGATGCGCCAGACGGCCTCGATCACGCGGCGCGTGGCGTCCGAGGTCATCGGCGACCGGCCGCGGCCAGGGGCGTTGGACGTGTCATGCGTGGCCCGCTTCGAAGTCTTCGGGCTCGTAGAGCTGGCGTACGTCGATCTCGGCATCGGCCAGCGCACCCATGGGCGGCGGGAAGCGCCGCGCCCATTCCATGGCCTCTTCGCGCGAGCGCACCTGGATCAGCGTGTAGCCGGCGACCAGCTCTTTGGTCTCGGCGAACGGGCCGTCGATGACGGTGCGCTCGCCGCCTCGGTAGCGGATCTTCCAGCCCTGGGCCGTGGGCTTCAGGCCGGCCATGTCGAGCAACACGCCGGCCTGCGCCAACTTCTCGTGGTAAGTGGCCATGGCGGCCATCAGCGTGTCGTCGGCAGGCATCACGCCGGCTTCGGTGTCGGGCGTCGCCTTGACCATGATCATGAATCGCATGGCGTTTCTCCTGAAGTGCCTGACCACACGACGAACGACACGTGGCCGGATCGACACCCGCGCTCACCCATTCACTCGTAGCACGGCCCCGTCTCCCGCACCTCCACCTCGCACCAGCCCGCGGCCGGGCATTGCGCGGCGATGGCGACGGCTTGTTCGCGCGTTTCGCAGTCGATCAGGAAGAAGCCACCAACCATCTCCTTGGCCTCGGCAAACGGCCCGTCGACCAGCGTGGTGCGGCCTTCGCGCACGTTCACGCGCGCGCCCCTGGACAGTGGGGTGAGCGAGTTGCTGGCGATCAGCAGGCCGCGCGACTGCAGGTCCTGGCCGAAGCGCAGCATTTGTTCGTAGATGGCCTTGCCGGCTTCGGGCGAGCGGGTGGCGCGCTGGCCGATGGGTTCGACGATGAGCAGCAGGTAGGACATGGTGGCGTGCGGCGGAGTCTGGGTGGCTTCATTTTGCCGCTGCCCAAAGCCCTGCCGGCGTCGGGCCAACGCCTTGTCACCATTTGCCGGATCAGCCCCTGATCTTCCGCGCCTCGAACAAGCGCTGCAGAAGGCAGAACACGAACAACAACGCGCCGATGACGATGCGCGTCCACCAGGAACTGAGCGTGCCGTCGAAGCTGATCAGCGTCTGGATGATGCCCAGGATCAACACGCCGAACAGCGTGCCGAACACATAGCCCACGCCGCCTGCGAGCAGCGTGCCGCCGATCACCACCGCGGCGATGGCATCCAGCTCCAGCCCGACCGCATGCAGCCCGTAACCCGAGAGCATGTAGAAGGTGAACACCACGCCGGCGAGCGCCGAGCAGAAGCCGCTGAAGGTGTAGACGAGGATCGTGGTGCGCGCCACCGGCAGCCCCATCAGCATGGCCGACGGCTCGCTGCCGCCGATGGCATACACCGTGCGGCCGAACTCGGTGCCATGCGCGATCCACATGCCGATCGCGACCATGGCGATGGCCAGCAGCGCGCCGACGGTGATGGACGCGCCTTGGCCGAAGATGGGCAACCGCATCTGTGAGACGGCCGTGTAGCCTTCATCGGTGATGCTGATCGAATCGATGCTGATCAGATAACACAGGCCGCGCGCCAGGAACATGCCGGCCAGCGTGACGATGAAGGGCTGCAGCCGAAAGCGCTGGATGAGCCAGCCCATCAGCGCGCCGAAGGCGGTGCCGATGGCCAGCACCCGCGGTATGGCCGTGGCGGCGCTCCCGTGGTGATGCTCGACCAATGCGGCCGAGATCATGGTGGTCAACGCGATCACCGAGCCCACCGACAAATCGATGCCGCCCGAGAGGATCACGAAGGTCATGCCCACGCCGACGATGCAGAGGAAGGCGTTGTCGATCAGCAGGTTGAGGAACACCTGGGCCGAGAAGAAGCCGGTGTAGGCGAAGGAGCCGTAGCTGGCGGTGAGCAAAAAGACGGCGATGGTGCCGAGCACGGGCACATGGCGCGGGTCGATGCGGGTGATGGCCGTCATGTCTTGGCGTGCGGGGTGGCCCGGCGGAAGATCGCACCGCCGACCGTGCGCCGGAACTCGGCCGACTGCAGCAGCATCACCACGAACACCACCGCGGCCTTGACCACCATGTTGATCTCGGGCGGCACGCCGATGGAATAGATGGTGGAGGTAAGCGTCTGGATGATCAACGCGCCGAGCACGCTGCCCGCCAGGCTGAAGCGGCCGCCGGTGAGCAGCGTGCCGCCGAGCGTGACGGCGAGGATCGCATCCAGCTCCATCAGCATGCCGGCGTTGTTGCCATCGGCGCTCTTCACGTTCGAGCTGATCACCAGCCCCGCCACACCCGCCGCGAAGCCGCAGAACACATAGACGCAAACCGTGATGGTGCGCTCGTGCAGGCCGGCGAGGCGTGAGGCGGCCGGGTTGATGCCGATGGCCTGGATGAAGAGGCCGAGCGCGGTGCGTGTCATCGCCAGGTGCAGCACGAGCCACACCGCAGCCGCGATAAAGACCGCGAACGGCAGCCCCAGCAGAAAGCCGTTTCCGAGGAAAAAGAACGGCGCGTAATACACGGTGATGATCTGCCCGCCCGTCATCAACTGCGCGATGCCGCGGCCGGCCACCATCAGGATCAGCGTGGCGATGATGGGCTGCATGCCGACCCTGGCGACCAGCAGGCCGTTCCACAGGCCGCAGAGCGAAGCGAGCGCGAGCGCGGCAATGATGGCCACGCTCATGGGGAAGCGGCTCACATGGGTCTGCACGCCGTCCTTCACCACCAGCTCGCCGCCGATCATCAAGGCGACCGTGGCTGCGGCGATGGCCACGACCGCGCCCACCGAGATATCGATGCCGCGTGTGGCGATCACCAGCGTCATGCCGAGCGCCACGAGCGCCAGCGGCGCCGCGCGGTTGAGGATGTCGATCACGCTGCCGTAGAGGTGGCCGTCACGCCACTGCAGGTTCCAGAAGCCGGGGTTGAAGACGGCGTTGATGGCGAGCAGCAGGACCAGCGTGAACGCCGGCCAGAACAAGTGATGCCTGAGGAGTCGTGTCATCATCAAGTGGTCGCCGCAATCAGGTGGTACACGGCTTGCTCCGAACTATCACCGGGCAGTTCGCCGACCTTGGCGCGGTCGCGTAGAACCACGATGCGGTCGGAGACACGCACCACCTCTTCCATCTCCGACGAGATGAACAGCACCGCCAGCCCGGCGTTCGCGAGCGTGAGGATCTCGTTCATGATCTCCTGCTTGGCGGCCACGTCGATGCCGCGGGTGGGTTCGTCGAGGATCAGCAGTTGCGGCTCGGTCGCGAGCCAGCGGGCGAGCACCACCTTCTGCTGGTTGCCGCCGGAAAGCTGCGCGATCGGGGTGTCGAGGTCGGCCGTCTTGATGCCCAGCGTTTTGACGAACCGCTCGGCGATCTGGGACTGCTGCGCCTGGCTCATGAAGCGCCAGATGCCCAGCCGCGCCTGCAGGGCGAGCACGATGTTTTCGCGCACCGAGAGTTCGGCCACGATGCCTTCCACCTTGCGCTCCTCCGGGCACATCGCCAGGCCTTGGCGGATCGCCTGTGCGGGGTTGTCGAACCTGACGGCATGGCCGGCGATGCGCA
>JAMFRW010000507.1 GCA_026224975.1 Rhodoferax sp.
CGGGCAGCACCCGCACCCGCACCGCGTAGCGCCGTTGGCCGAAGATGTTGACCTGCGCCACCCCGTCGAGCGTCGACAGCGTCGGCGAGATCAGGTGCTCGGCGAAGTCGTTCAGGTCCGACAGCCCGAGCGAGGGCGAGGTGAGCGCGATCAGCAGCACCGGCGCATCGGCCGGGTTGACCTTGCGGTACGACGGCGTGGAGGTCATGTCGATCGGCAGCGAGCGCTGCGCACGCAGCAACGCGGCCTGCACGTCGACCGAGGCGGCATCGATGTCGCGGCCCTGGTCGAACTCCAGCGTGAGCGAGGTGCTGCCGAGGATGTTGGTCGAGCTGATGACGTTCAGGCCGGGGATGGTGGCGAACTGCTTTTCCAGCGGCAGCGCGACCGAGGTGGCCATGGTGTCCGGGCTGGCGCCGGGGAACGAGGCCGAGACGTTGATGACCGGCGTGTTGTAGCTGGGCAGCGCCGCGACCGGGATCTTGGTGTAGGCGATGGCACCGGCCAGCACGATGCCCAGGTTGAGCAGAACCGTCATCACCGGACGGCGGATGAACAGCTCCGACAGATTCATGGCGTGGCTCCCGCAGACGCTGCACCGGAGGATGGCCCCGCGCCCGGCGCCGACGCGGCCTTGCTGCCATTGCGTGCGTTCGATGCGCCGCCCGCGCCGCCTGCGCCACCTGTCACGCGTTCGACGACCGACGCGCCAGGCCGCAGGTTCTGCCGCCCTTCGAGTACCACGCGCTCGCCGGCATCCACGCCCGTCACCACCGCATCCTGCCCGGCCGCGTAGACGATCTCGACCGGCCGCGCCGCCGCCTTGTTGCCGGCCTCGACCACATACACGATCTTGCCCTTGGGCGCCTGGATGATGGCGGCCTGTGGCACCACGACCGCACCGGCGAGCGTGCTCACCGCAAGCTTGATGGTGACGAACGCACCGGGCCACAAGGCCTCGCCACCGTTGTCGAACTGCGCCTTGACGCGCACAGTGCCCGAGCCGGCGTCGACGGTGTTGTCGACGAACTGCAGCTTGCCGGTGTGGGTGCCGCGGCCTTCGGGCAGCACCGCCAGCACCTTGCCGCCGCCGCTGCGCAGGGTCTTGAGCGCATCGCCGAGGTTGCGTTGCGGCAGGTTGAAGCCGACTGCGATCGGGTCAAGCTGCGTGATCGTCACCAGCGCCGTGCCGCCGGGTTGTACCGTGCTGCCGGCGTAGACGTTGATGGCGCCCGCACGCCCTGCGGCCGGTGCCACGATGCGGTTGTACGAGAGGCCGACCTTGGCCGCTTCGATCGCCGCCTTGTCGGCCGCCACCACCGCAAGCTGCGAATCGACCAGCGCCTGGTTGGTGTCGATCGCACCTTGCGAGATGAAGTTCTGCGCCAGCAGCTCGCGGCTGCGCGAGAGCTGGCGCTGCGCGTCGGCCAGCGCTGCCTGGTCCTTGGCGAGCTGCGCGCGCGCCTTGGTCACGTTGACCTCGTCGTTGCGCGCGTCGAGCGTGAACAGCACCTGCCCAGCCTTCACGAACTGGCCTTCCTTGATGTGAACCTGCGTGATCACGCTGCTGATCTGCGGACGGATGTCGACACTGTTCAGCGCGGTCACGGTGCCGGTCGCCTCGATGGTCACGTCCACGTCGCGGCGCTGCGCCGGCTGCGTGCTCACGGCGATCACACCGCCTGCGCCGGAGGCCGCACCAGACGCAGCAGCCGCAGCGCCAGACAACGATCCTTCCGCGGCAGGCTTGTGGCCGAACCACCAGTAGGCGCCACCGGCCAGCAGCAGCACCGCCGCTGACCACGCGACTCTGGAACCAAGCGGACGCCGCGGAGCCGGCTCTGCCGGTCCGCTGGGGTCGCCCCCTCGAGGGGGAGCGCCAGAGGCGCTTCGGGGGTGGGTCATATTCCTCGCCCAGTAGAGCCGAAGCCGCCGGTGCCACGCTCCGAGCTGTCGAACTCGTCGACCACCGCAAAGCGCGCCTGCACCACCGGCACGATCACCAGTTGCGCCAGGCGCTCCATCGGCTGCACGGTGAAGACCGTTTGCCCGCGGTTCCAGCAGCTCACCATCAGCGGGCCCTGGTAGTCGCTGTCGATCAGGCCGACGAGGTTGCCGAGCACGATGCCGTGCTTGTGGCCCAGGCCGGAGCGCGGCAGGATCATCGCGGCCAGGCCGGGATCGGCGATGTGGATCGCGAGGCCGGTCGGGATCAGCTGCGTTTGCCCGGGTTCGAGCACCAGCGGCGCATCGATGCAGGCCCGCAGGTCGAGCCCGGCACTGCCGGCGGTGGCGTACTGCGGGAGCTGCTCGGCCATGCGGGCATCGAGCACCTTGAGTTGGATCGTGGTCGTCATCGTTTCGGTCTTCAGGCTTTCAGAACAGATAGGCGGGAAGCGATCTCGGAAACGAGCTGGCGCGCCAGAGTGAGCTTGTCGGCGCGCGGAAGTTCACGCTCGCCTTGCGAGTCGACCAAAGTCAGCGCGTTGTCGTCGTGGCCGAAGGTCGCGGGGCCGAGGTTGCCGACGATCAGCGGCACGTTCTTGCGCGCCAGCTTCTCGCGCGCATGCTGGATCAAATCGTGGCTTTCGGCGGCAAAGCCGACGCAGTACGGACGATCGGGCAGCTTGGCCACGGCCGCCAGGATGTCGGCGTTTTCGGTCAGCTCGAAGGTCGGGGCGAGCTTGCTGCCGTTCTTCTTGATCTTGTGGTCGGAGAGCGAGGCCGGCCGCCAATCGGCCACAGCTGCGGTGGCGACGAACACATCGTTGCGCGAGGCTGCCGGCAACACCACATCGAACATCTGCTGCGCCGTGCCCACATCGATGCGGCGCACGCCGCGCGGCGTGGGCAGGTGCACCGGGCCGGCGACCAGCGTCACATCGGCACCGGCCTCGGCCGCGGCACGCGCGATCGCAAAGCCCATCTTGCCGCTGGAGAGGTTGGTGATGCCCCGCACCGGATCGATGGGCTCGAAGGTCGGCCCGGCGGTGATCAAGAGCTTCTTCCCGAGCAGCGACTTCGGCTGGAAGAACGCAACCAGTTCAGCCAGCAGCTCGACCGGCTCCAGCATGCGCCCATCGCCGATCTCGCCGCAGGCCTGGTCGCCGCTGCCGGGGCCGAGCAGCGTGGTGCCATCGGCGCGCAGTTGCGCCACGTTGCGCTGCGTGGCCGGGTGGGCCCACATCTCGCGGTTCATCGCCGGGGCGATCAAGAGCGGGCAGCGCTCGATCGGGCGCGCCAGGCACATCAGGCTCAGCAGGTCATCGGCCGCACCATTCACGAGGCGCGACATGAAATCGGCACTCGCCGGGGCCACCACGATCGCATCGGCCTCGCGGGTGAGGTTAATGTGCGCCATGTTGTTGGGCTCGCGCGCATCCCACTGGCTGGTGAAGACGCTGCGGTTGGACAGCGCCTGCATCGTCACCGGGGTAATGAAGGCTTCGGCGGCGGCCGTCATCACCACCTGCACGGTCGCGCCGGCCTTCACCAGCTCGCGGGTGAAATCGGCGGCCTTGTAGCAGGCGATGCCGCCCGAGAGGCCGAGCACGATGTGTTTGCCGGCGAGGTCGAGGCTAGTGGTCATGGTCGGGTGATGCGTTTTGAAACGGCGTTTCGGGAGGTCATGGTTCTGGCGAAAAGCGTTCTAGCGGGATGCGATCAAAGCGGCTTCCACGCACGCGACATGTCGGCCAGGTTGAACAGCACGCGCACCGCCTTGCCGTAGACCTGCTCCTTCGGCAGAAAGCCCCACACGCGTGAATCGGCAGAGTTGTCACGGTTATCACCGAGCATCAGGTATTCGCCAGGTGGCACGGTGCACTGCCACGCGCCGGGGCGCCTGACCTTGCAGTTCTCGCCCATGCCATCGACGGGCGCGCGGCCCTGGATGAACGGGTTGACCTTGATGGTGTGGCTGCTGGTCTGGCCCTCGTCGCCTCCCACCGTCTCGTGCAGCAGCCACTGGCCGCGGTCTTCGGGCGCGACCGTCGGCTCGTTGCCTTCGCTGACCAGTTGCACATCGAAAGGCGCACCGTTCAAGCTCACCGCGCCGTCCTGGAACACCACCACATCGCCCGGCAACCCGATCAACCGCTTCACATAGAACTGCGACACATCCAGCGGGTAGCGGAACACCACCACATCACCACGCTGCGGCTGGCCGAACTCGATGGCGGTGTTGGTGAACGGCAGCCGCGGGCCGTAGGCCAGGTGATTGACGAGCAGGTAGTCGCCCACGCGCAAGGTCGGCTCCATCGAACCCGACGGCACCTTGGGCCAATCGGCCACGGCCACGCGGCAGGTGAACATCAGCGCCACGATCACGAAGAGTTCGGAGCCGAAGGCCACCCACAGCGGCTTCTTCTCCGGCACCGGGCCCATGCGCCGCGTCTTGACTTTCCACGCCACCCAGCAGGCGCCTGTGCCCAGCGTGACGAGCGCGAGGATCTCGTTGATGGAAAAGCCGAGTTGCATGCGGGCGAACTTCCGTAAAGGTTGGCCGGATTCGAAACGAATCGTTCGGTGGCGCGGATTATCGACGGGGGCGACCACCCCTCGCATCGCGCGCCCATAGCGTGCGCATGGCAACCTGGCTCCGCCTCTCGCCGGGGTTCTCTCCAAGGCGCGGATCAACGGCGCGGCATCACCATGCCGACCACCTCGTCGGCAATGGCCAGGCTGGCTGTGAGCCCCGGCGATTCGATGCCGAAGAGGTTGGCCAGGCCCCTCACGCCGTGCTCGGCCGGCCCTTGCAGCACGAAATCGCGCGCGGGTTCGCCGGGCGCTTGCAGCTTGGGGCGCACGCCGCTGTAGGCCGGCGCCAGGGCGCCCTCGGGCAGACCGGGCCAGTAGCGGCGGATCTCGGCCTCGAAGCCAACGGCGCGGGCCGGGTCGACGCGGTAATCGATGTCGGCGGGTGAGGCTGGCGCTATCCATTCCACATCCGGCCCGAAGCGGCCCTGCCCGGCCAGATCGAGCGTCAGGTGCACGCCCAGGCCGGCGTCTTCGGGCATGGGGTAGATGAGGTGCGAAAACGGCGCGCGCGTGGTCAGCGCGTAGTAGCTGCCCTTGGCGTAGTGCGCCGTGGGCACGTGCTGTGGCGCGAGACCCGCCGTCACGCCCGCGAGGCCGGGCGCCCACAGGCCCGCGCCATTGACGACGATGCGCGCGCGAATCTCCGTCGGCGTTTCGCCCCCGATCTGAAGCACATGCCCGTCGGTGCCGCAGACAATGGCCTCCACAGGCGACAGCACCGCGAGCGCACCGCCTGCGGCTTCCATGTCGCCCTGCAGCGCCAGCATCAAACCGTGGCTGTCGATGATGCCGGTCGAGGGCGAGAGCAGGCCGGCAACCGCGCGCAGTTCCGGCTCCAGCGCACGCAATTGCGCGGCGGCTAGCGGCTTCGAATCATCGACCCCGTTGGCGCGTGCCTGTGCCGCGATCTGCGCCAGCTTGCCGCACTGCGCCTCGTTTGTCGCGACCAGCAGCTTGCCGCAGCGCCGGTAATCCACACCGTGCGATTCGCAAAACGCGTAGAGCTGCGCCTTGCCCTGCACGCACAAACGCGCCTTGAGCGAACCGGGAGGGTAGTAGATGCCGGCGTGGATGACCTCGCTGTTGCGCGAGCTGGTGCCGGTGCCGATGGCGTCGAAGCGCTCCAGCACCAGTGTCTCCAGGCCGCGCTGCGCCAGCGCCCGGCCGACCGCCAAGCCGATCACGCCAGCGCCGATCACGACTGCATCGATGGTGTCCATCGGGCGAGCTTAACGGCGCGGCGTGGCCGATTCGCCTTCGGGAAACCCGCCGCCGAACGACAGGGTTTCCGCTCATTCCAACAATCCGGTTGTCGGACAAAGTACGCCCACTTTTAATGCACAGGAGACCACACTTGAGCGTGAGGGAGTTGCCGCCGTCGCCCGCCACCCGCACCGCGAGCAAGCAGGCTGCCATCGACGTCTTTCGCCCGGTTCGCGTCGAGCCGGCGTACAAGGCGGTTTCGGCCGAGATCGAGCGCAACATCCTCAACGGCGCCATCCAGCCCGGTGAGCCGCTGCCGACGGAGCAAGAGCTTTCCGAGCGCTTCGGCGTGCACCGTTCGACCGTCCGCGAGGCCATCCGCCAGGTCGAGCAGGAGGGCCTGGTGCAGCGGCGCGAGGGCCGGCGGCTCTTCGTCTGCCTGCCCGGGCTTTTCGAACTCGCGCCGCGTGCGGCCCGCATGCTGCTGTTGCAGCAGACGACGTTCCAGGAACTCTGGGAAGTAGCGGTCACGCTCGAACCCCTCGCCGCACGCCTGGCCGCGCATCAGGCGCAGCCGGCCGACCTGGACCAGATCACCGCCAACATCGAAGCCACCGCCGCGCTGACACTGGCAGGCGCGGCGAGCGAGGCCGACAACGCCGCGCTGGTCGACCTCGATGTGGAGTTCCACGCGCTCGTCGGCCGCGCCAGCCACAACCGCGCGCTGATGCTGGCGCGCGAGCCGGTGAGCCTGCTCTACAAGCCCACGCTGTTCCAGTTGCATGTGCTGCTGCCGCAATCGAAGGCACGCAACCTGGCCGCGCACCGCAACATCGCCAAGGCGCTGCGCGCCCGCGATGCCGACGCCGCCGCCGAGTGGACGCGCAAGCACATGGTCGACTTTCAGCGCGGCTTTGCCATCGCGGGCTTGAGCATGAGTTCGCCCCTGACGCCACCTGTTTAGCCCGCCCGTCTGACACCACCCGACCCGCTTCAGCCCCACACCGCCCGTTCAATCGACCTTCCCCGCCACCAGGAGACAACCCCATGGCCTCACAAAAACTCTCGATGATCCTGTCGGCACTCGCCGGCGCTGCCACGCTGTGCCTCGCCCCCGCGGCGCAGGCGCAGGAAACCTTCAAGCTCGGCATCGTCAGCTTCCTCTCCGGCCAGGCGGCCGAGAGCTTCGGCATCCCGGCCGTCAACGGCGGCAAGGTGTTGATCGAGGCCTTCAACGCCGGCACCGGCCCGGCGCCCTACAACAAGGTGGGCTTCGGCGGGCTGAAGATCGAGCCGATCTACGTCGACGAAAACGGCGGCGCGACCAAGCAGGTGCAGGAACTGCGCAACCTGTATGACCGCGAGAAGGTCGATGCGGTCGTGGGCTATGTGGGCTCGGGCGATTGCCTGGCCGTGGCGCCTGTCGCCGAGGAGATGAAAAAGTTCCTGATCCTCTACGACTGCGGCACGCCGCGCATCTTCGAAGACGGCAAGTACAGCTATGTGTTTCGCACCGCGTCGCACGGCACGATGGACAACGTGGCCCTCGCCCGTTACCTGAAGGCGCACAACGTCAAGGTCGAGACCTACAACATGATCAACCAGGACTACGCCTGGGGCCAGGACTCGAAGAAGGACTTCACGCTCTCGATGGAAAAGCTCTACCCGAACGCGAAGGTCGGCGAAGACCAGTTGCCCAAGTTCGGTTCCGGCCAGTACGGCACCGAGATCTCGGCGCTGATGGGCAAGCAGGCCGATGTGACGCATTCCAGCCTGTGGGGCGGTGACCTGCAGGCCTTCATCCTGCAATCGGGCCCGCGCGGCCTCTTCAAGCGCTCGCAGGTCGTGCTCTCGGCCGCCGACCACGTGCTGCCGGGGCTCGGCGACAAGATGCCCGATGGCGCGATCCTCGGCGGGCGCGGCGCCTACGGGCTTCTCGCGCCCAAGTCGGCGTTGAACGACTGGTGGTGGGCCGCCTACCAGAAGGCCAACACCACCTACCCGGTGCAGGCCCCGTACCGCATGGCGCAGGCGCTGATGGGCCTGAAGCTCGCAGTCGAAAAAGCCATGGCGGCCAACGGTGGCAAGAAGCCGACGCACGAACAACTCGCCGCCGCGCTCGCCAACTCCGAATGGGATTCGCCCGGCGGCAAGATCCGCATGGCCAATGGCGGCGGGCACCAGGCGATCCAGGAAACTGCGATCGGCAAGACGCGCTACGACGCGGCCAAGAAGATGGTGGTGCTCGACGACATCCAGCGCTTCGCCGCCGAATGCGTCAACCCGCCGGCCAACATGAAGTCGGAGGACTGGATCAAGGCCGGCTTCCCTGGCGCCAAGTGCAATTGATCCGCTGATCTTTCCGAACCCCTCGCGAGCATCCGCATGAGTCAAGCGTTGACCATTCTCATCGACGGCCTGACCTACGCGTCATGGCTGTTCATCGTGGCACTCGGGCTCACGCTGGTGTTCGGCGTGCTCAAGATCCTCAACATCGCGCACGGCAGCTTCTATGCGCTGGGTGCGTATGCGGCGGCGAGCTTCGTCGGCTGGGCGGCGACGATGAAGCTCGCGCCGGGCTTCACCATCGTCGCCATGCTGCTGGCTGCGGTCGCCGTCGCGGCCCTCATCGCACCCTTGACCGAGCGCGGCCTGCTGCGCTTCTTCTACGGACGCGACGAGGTGCTGCTGGTGCTCGTCACCTACGCGATGTTCCTGGTCCTGGAAGACGTGACCAAGCTGGTCTGGGGCGCCAACCCGTACTACGTGTCGGAGCCATACGCGATGTTCGGCAATGTCGAGATCGGCACGCAGGTGTATGTGGGATACGACTTCATGCTGGTGGCGCTTGCGGTGGTCGTCGGCGCCATCGTGTGGTGGGGCTTGAACCGCACGCGGCAGGGCAAGATCGTCCTCGCCGTGATTCACAGCGAGGAGATTGCGTCCAGCATGGGCGTGAATGTGTCGCGCGTCTACATGCTGGCGTTCTCGGTCGGCATCTTCCTGGCGTCGATCGGCGGTGCGTTCACCGCGCCGATGATCTCGGTGCAGCCGGGGGTCTCGGTCGGCGTGATCATCGTCTCGTTCGCGGTGGTGATCATCGGCGGGCTGGGCAGCATCGAAGGGGCGGCGGTGGGCGCGCTCATCGTGGGCCTGGCGCGCTCGATGGCGGTGCACCTGGCGCCTGTGGCCGAACTGTTCTCGATCTACATCGTGATGGCCGTGGTGCTGATGTTCCGGCCCGAGGGCCTCTTCCAGCGCATCCAGGCGCGCAAGATCTGAAATGCCTCCCATGAGCGCTGCCATTCCTTCAACCACTTCGTCAGCCGCTGCCGCAGCCCGCATCGCCCCGGTGTCGCGTGGCCGCTTCCTCTGGGCGGGCGTGGCCTTCACCGCCGTGCTGCTGGCCGCCGGTTTGCTGATGCCCAAGTGGCTGACCTTCCTCATCACCATGGCCGCGTCGCACGGGCTCGTGTCGCTCGGCATCGTCTTGCTGATGCGCGGCGGTGTGGTCTCTTTCGGCCAGGGTTTGGTGTTCGCGGCCGGTGGTTATGCGGCGGCACTCGCTTTCGGCAAGCTGGGCTTCACCGATGCGGTCGGCCTCACGCTGCTCGGCGGTGCGGCGGCCACGCTGGTGGCGGCACCATTTGCGCCGCTGCTTTCGCGCTACCGCGGCATCTTCTTCGCGATGCTCACGCTGGCCCTCTCGATGGTGGCCTTCGGTGCGCTGACCAAGGTCAACGCGCTCGGCGGCTCCGATGGCTTCAACATGGGCCGGCCCACGCTCTTCGGCCAGACGCTCGCCGACGGGCGCGTGGGCTATGTGCTGTACGCCGTCACGATCGTGTTCTCGGCCGCGCTCGCGCTGCTGGCGCGCGTCTACTTCGATTCGACCCGCGGCCTCATCACGCAGGCCGTGCGCGAGAACGAACTGCGCGTCGAATACCTCGGCGGCTCGGTGCGCCACGCGATGGCCATCAACTTCGTGCTGGCGGCCTTTGCAGGCGGCGCGGGCGGGGCGCTCACCGTCATGTCACTCGGGCACATCGACCCGAACTTCGCCTACTGGACGACCTCGGGCGAATTCGTCTTCGTCGCCATCCTGGCCGGCTGGCAAAGCGTGCTGGCGGTCTTCATTGCCTCGACGGTTCTGGAAGTGGTGCGGTCGTTTTCCAGCCTCTACTTTCCGAACACCTGGCAGTTGTCGCTGGGGCTCTTCCTGCTGTTCGTGATCCGCTTCCTGCCGCGGGGCATCGGCTCGCTGTGGTTCGATCGCACCTGGTTCAAGAA
>JAMFRW010000508.1 GCA_026224975.1 Rhodoferax sp.
ATTTACCCAAGGCCTTACCATTCGAAGAAATCTCCCACGGCCCTGTGTCGAATGATCGAAACACACCATCACGTGATCGAGGGCGCCCTTCGGCTCGCTGAGCTGCCCGGGGGCAACCTTCGGGTGCGCCTTTGACAAAAGCGCAAACTGCGGTGCCCAAGTTCGCGTACCGGTTCTCGCGCAAGCGCTTTGCGGTGCCGATGATCATCCTCAGCGCGGCGCTCGGGATTCTGGTCAACGAAGTCACCTACAAGAAAACCGTGGATGCCATGCGCATCGGCGGGGCGCTCACCGAGGCGCGCCTTGCCGCGGCCGGTGTACTGCAGTTGCTGACCGATGCCGAAACCGGCCAGCGCGGCTACCTGCTCACCGGCCGCACCGAAGACCTGGCGCCGCTCGATGCGGCCAAGCGCGAGATCCCGCGCGTGCGGGCCACCGTGTCGAGCTTTCTCGAATCGTCCGGGCCTGACGAACATGCGGCCTCGCTGCGCATGGCCCAGGACATCGACGAAACGCTGGCCGAGATCGAGAAGACCGTCGAACTCGCCCGCACCGGCGACCGGCAGGCTGCCTTGCACATCATCGAGGCCGGGGCGAGCCGGCACCGCATGAACGACATGCGCAGCATCTTCAACACCAGCCTGGTGGAAGCATCCAACCGGCAGCAGATCTCGCGCATGTCGATCGACGATTCGCTCTGGACCAACCGGATCGCGGTGACGACGCTCACGCTTCTGGGCGCCATCGGCCTGAGCTTTTACGTGCGCCACTTGCGGCTCTACGACCAGGAGCGCAGCGACCGGCAGCACGATCTGGAAGCGCAGGTGCGGCTGCGCACGGCCGAGCTGCGGCAGTTGGCTGGCTACCTGCTCACCGCGCGCGAAGACGAGAAGGCACACCTCGCGCGCGAGCTGCACGACGAGCTGGGGGCAGTGCTCACGGCCGCCAAGTTCGACATGGCCCGCATGCGCCGCAAGCTCGCTGACGACCCGGCCATGATGGAGCGCATCGAGCAGGTGAGCCAGCGGCTCAACGAAGGCATCGCGCTCAAGCGCCGGCTGGTCGAAGACCTGCGGCCGTCCTCGCTGACCACGCTCGGGCTGACGGTCAGCCTCTCGAACCTGTGCGACGACGTGTCGGCGCGGCTCGGCCTGACGATCGAGACGGCCTTCGACGAAGTGACGCTCACGCCCGATGGGCAACTCGCGCTCTACCGCCTGGTGCAGGAGGCGTTGACGAACGTGAGCAAGTATTCGCAGGCGACCGAGGTTCGCGTGTCGCTCGCGACCGAGCCGGGGCGGGTGCGCGTTCGGATCGAAGACAACGGCATCGGCTTCGATACCACGCAGCCCAAGTCGGCCACTCACGGCATCGCCGGCATGCGCTTTCGCATCGAGCGACTGGATGGGCATCTGTCGGTCGATTCGACGCCGGGCGCCGGCACGCGGCTGGAGGCTGTCGTGCCCTCGGTGCCGACGCTGGCGCCGACCAGCGTCGACACGCCGGGCGCGAGCGCCTGACCCGGCCCCCATCGCCACATCTCCGCCATATCTCCGCCACATCACCCCAACCGCGCCGCGCCCTGGGCCAGCAACTGCTCCCGCAGCTTGCGCTTGAAGATCTTGCCGCTGGCTTCGCGCGGCAGCGTTTCGCAGAACTCGATGCGTTGCGGCACCTTGAAGTTGGCGAGCTGTTGCCGCAGGAAATCGCGCACGCCGGCGGCATCGAGCACCGCGACCGGTTCGAGTTCGATGCAGGCGCAAAGCCGCTCACCGAACTCGTCGTCCGGCAGACCGAAGACGGCGCAGTCGCGCACGCCTGGCAGGCCGAACAGCACGCCTTCGATCTCGGCGGGGTAGATGTTGACGCCGCCCGAGATCACCATGTCGCGCTTGCGGTCGCACAGGAAGAGGTAGCCGTCGGCATCGAGGTAGCCCACGTCGCCCACCGAGACGAGCCCGGAGTGGTCGGCCTCCATGCGCGCAGCCGGGTTGCCCTGGTACTCGAAGTCGGGCACTGCCGTCTGCCGCATGAAGATCTCGCCGGGTTCATCGACGCCGCAGGCGGTGCCGTCGGGCCGCACGACCGCCACCCGGCCGCCTTCGATGAGCCGGCCCACGGTGCCGGGCTTGGCCAGCGCCTCGGCCGCCGAATGCCAGATCGGGATGCCGGTCTCGGTCGAGCCGAAGTATTCGTTGATGACCAGGCCCCACCAGTCGATCATCGCGCGCTTGATGTGGGCCGCGCACGGCGCCGCGCCGTGCACCACGAAGCGCAGCGATGACAGGTCGTGCGCATGCCTGTCGGCTTCCGGCAAACGCAGCAGGCGCACGAACATCGTCGGCACCATGTGCATGTGGGTCACGCGGTGGCGGGCGATGAGCTGCAGGGTTTCGAGTGCGTCGAAGCGGGCATGGAGCACGATGGTGCAGCCGCGCCGGAACGCGAGCGTGCCGTAGCTGTTGGGCGCCGAGTGGTACAGCGGGCCGTTCAGCAGCACGACCTGGCCGGCGTCGGGTTGGATGCCGTAGGCGATGGCGCTCGCGCGTTCGGCACCGGCCTGTTGCTCGGGCAGCATCGGCCGACGGCGAACGCCCTTGGGGCGGCCGGTGGTGCCGGAGGTGTAGAACATCGGCATGACCGAACGGGGCGCTGGCGGCTCGTCCTCGGCCACGCGGCCGCTTTCGCGGCACACGCGCCAATCGACGTAGCCGGGGGGCACGGTCGTGATCGCCACGGGGATGTCGAACGCGGCGGTGATCTCGGGCGGCGTGGGCACCACGAACACGGTCAACGCGGTGGTCATATCGGCGATCACCTCGGAGATGGCCGGCAGCAGATCGGCGTGGCACACCAGCGCTGCGGCGCCGCTGTCGGCCAGGATGTAGGCCACTTCCGCCGCCTTGAGGTGCCAGTTGATCGGCACCACCGGCGAGCCGATGGCCGATGCCGCGCCGGCGATCTCGAAGAACTCGAAATCGTTGCGCATCATCAGCGCGACCGGCGCGCCGGGCTCGAAGCCGAGCGCTGCGAGCCCGCGTGCCGATTGGGCGATGCGCTCATGCATCTCGGGGTAGGTGATCTGCCTTTCGCCGCTGATGATCATGTTTGTCTCCTTCTTTGTTCTGTGCGACGCGATGCGGCTGCTTCAGGCGGCGGCCCTCATCGGCGCCGCACGCTCGATGTAGCTCGCGGTCGCTTCGTCGAACTCGCCCTTCAGGCGCGCCACCAGATCGGCGACCGGCGGCGCATCGGCGATCTGCCCCAGGCCCTGGCCCGAGCCCCAGATGTCGCGCCAGGCCTTGGCCTTGGTGTTGCCGCCGGAGCCGAAATTCATCTTGGCCTTGTCGGCGACCGGCAGGTTGGCCGGGTCCATGCCGGCCGCCACGATCGATGGGCCGAGGTAGTTGCCGTGCACGCCGGTGAAGAGGTTGGAGTAGACGATGTCGTCGGCCGCATGCGCGATCAGCGACTGCTTGTATTCCGGCGATGCATCGGCCTCGGCCGTGGCGATGAAGCGCGTGCCCATGTAGGCCAGGTCGGCCCCGAGCGCCAGCGCCGAGGCAATGCCCCAACCGTCGGAGATGGCGCCCGAGAGCAGGATGGTTCCCTTGAACCACTGCTTGACCTCGCGCACCAGCGCAAACGGCGAGAGCGTGCCGGCGTGGCCGCCCGCGCCGGTGCAGACGAGGATCAGGCCATCGACGCCCTGCTCGGCCGCCTTGCGCGCATGCTTGACGTTGATGACATCGTGGAACACCACGCCGCCATACGAATGCGCCGCCTCGACGATCTCCAACGGCGGCCGCAGCGAAGTGATGATGATCGGCACCTGGTGCTTCACACAGGTTTCCATGTCCTGCATCAGGCGGTCGTTGGAGGCGTGGCATATCTGGTTCACCGCATACGGCGCCACCGGCAGGTGCGGGTGCCTGGCCTTGTACTCGCCGAGTTCGCCTTCGATGCGCGCGAGCCATTCGCCCAGCTTGGGCTGCGGCCGCGCATTGAGCGCCGGGAACGAGCCGATCACGCCGGCCTTGCACTGGGCGATCACCAGCTCGGGACCGGAAACGATGAAGAGCGGCGAGCCGAGGACCGGCAGGGCGAGCGAATTGGCGAGGAATGCGGGCAGCGGCATGGTGGGCGTGCGGTGCGTGGTGGGGCGATCAATGTAGCAGCCGCATGGGGCTTTGCGCCGTTCAGTTTCGAACACCTGGCGCAACAGCTTTGTACACTTTGGCGTCGGCAACTCGCCGGAAACATCGCACCATGAACTGGGATCTGTGCAAGGTTTTCATCGCCGTCGCCGAGGCGGGCGACTACAGCGCCGCCGCCCGCCAGCTCCGTTCCAGCCACCCCACCGTCGGCCGCAAGATGGCCACGCTGGAGGCCGAACTCGGCACGCGGCTCTTCACGCGGGCGACCACAGGCCTGGTGCTGACGGACGACGGCCGGCGCTTCCAGGCCCATGCGCTCGCGATGGCCAAGGCCGCGACCGAAGCCGAAGCGGCGGTCTCGGCGCGCGGGCGCGAGGCTCGCGGCGTCGTCAAGCTTTCCATCGGGCCGACCTGGGCCTCGCACTGGCTGATGCCGCACCTGCGCGTCTTCCTCGACGAGCATTCGCAGATCGAGGTCGAGCTGGTCACGCACCCGTTCCCGGCCAGCGTGATGCGGCGCGAAGCCGACATCGTCTTGCGTGTGTTCGAGATCGGCGAAGAAAACCTCGTCAGCCGCAGAATAGCCAAGCTCGGCGTGGGCTTCTACGCCTCGCGCGACTACGCCTCTCGCCGCCCGTTGCCCGAGCAGCGGGGCGAGTGGAAAGGCCACCGCGTCATTGGCTTTGCCGACAACGCTTCGAACCCCGAACTCGGCCGCTGGAGTGACCGCATCGGGCGCGACGCGACGGTCGCGATGCGCTGCTCGTCGCAATCCGACATGCTGGCCGCCGCGCGCGCCGGCATCGGCATCTGCGCCCTCACCTGCTTCGTCGGCGACGCCTATCCCGACCTGGTTCGAGTGGCGCCGCGCAAGCTGCTCAGCCTCTCGGATGTGTGGTTGCTCGCACACCCCGATCTGGTCGGCCTTCCCGCCATCCGGGCAGTGATGGATTTCGTGGTGGCGAGCGCGCGCGGGGACAAGGACTTGCTGCGTGGGTGAAGAACAGTCCTACTTTTCGAACCGCGCGACCGAAAATGCCTTCAGCGCGTCCTCGGGGTCGCCCATCGCCTGCCGCGCGAGCAACTCGCCGACGGCCGCCGAATGCTTGAATCCATGCCCGGAGCAGGCCGACACGACGGTGACGTTCTCCAAGTCGGGGTGCCGATCCACGATGAAGCTCGCGTCGGTACTCACCGTATAGAGACACGCTGCCGAGTGAATGCAGGTCGACGTGACCGACCGCAAGCGCCCTGCCACGTTGCGCTCGAACATGCACAATTGTTCGGCCGGATCGACGCGGCGTTCCACACCGTCGGGATCGGTGGTCTGCTGGTACTGCTCGGTCGCAACCTTGACGCCCGCGTGACCGTCCACCATCGGGAAGCCGTACATGTAGTCCTCGTCGCCGCTGCCGTGCATCCAGATGAAGACCGGGCAATCGGGCGAGGCATACAACGGCGGCTCGGTGGCCTCGAACCAATAGAGAACCTGCCGCATGACGCGCAGATTGCCGGCGAAGGCGCCGCCCACCAGGCCTGGCACCCAGGGCCCGGCCGTCACGATCGCCTTGGCGGCGCCATAAGTCCCGGCCGAGGTGCGCACCTCGACACCACCGACGGTGCTCTCGATGGCGATCACGGTTTCGTTGTACCGAAGGGTTGCGCCGAACGCCTTGGCCTGCTGTAGATGGCTCTCGATGCACTGCTCGGGTCTGAGCACCCCGGAATCCGGCTCGAAGTAGCCCAGTTCATCGCCGCGGACCATGAATTGCGGGAAGCGCCCTGCAATCTGCGCAGCGTCGAGCACTTCGTGCGCGATGCCATAGCGCTGCGCCGCGTCCGCGGTTCTCCGAACGAAGTCGGGTTGGCCGTGATGACGGATGTTCCCGTCGCGGGGCCCCATGATCAGCCCGCCGGTGCGCAAGTACAGGCTGTTGCCCGTGGCTTCTTCGAGTTCATGCCAGATTTCGTTGGTGCGCTTCACGAGTGGCACATATACATCGCCTTCACCGACCGCCAGACGCGTGATGCGGGTCGCACCGTGACTCGACCCGCGGTCATGCGGTGGCGTGAACCGGTCGATCCCGATCACCTTCGAACCGGCCTTGGCGAACTGGTACGCAG
>JAMFRW010000509.1 GCA_026224975.1 Rhodoferax sp.
AAGCGAATGATGGACTCGGTGGGCCACTACGCGCGCCCCGAGCTGCTGAGCCTGCTGGTCAACGACCGGCCGGCGGCCACCACCGTCCCGATGAACACCGTTCCTTTCAGGAGTGCAGACCATGACCGCAACCACGACAGCCTCGACGCATCCAGCCACTCTGTCGCCCGAGAGCCGGCAGTTGATGACCGAGCTGCAGTCCTTCGGGTTGCGGCTGGCTGACCCGGGCTCGCCACACGCCGGTGTGGCCAGCCGGCGCGGTGGCGCGGGCCCGTCGGACCACAAGGCCGTGACGGTGGACGGCCACACGATCATGGTGCCGGTGCATACGTCGAGCGCCTGGAACTCGCCCTTCGTGGCGCATGCACCCGATGCGCAAGGCCGCAGCGCGCTCACGCGCGGCAGCATCCCGATCGCGAGCATCGCCTTCCCCAAGGCGCCGCGCTTCTATGCGATGCAGACCTTCGACGGCGTGCCCTATTCGCACATCGCCACGCTGCACGGCTCGGATGTGCTCGCCACCACCGTGCTGCAAACCTGCATCCGCTACGAGAGCCGCAAGAAGACCTGCAAGTTCTGCGCGATCGGCCAGAGCCTCGCCGCGGGCCGAACCATCGCCCACAAGACGCCGCAGCAACTCGCCGAAGTGGCCCGCGCTGCGGTGCTGCTCGATGGCGTCAAGCACATGGTGATGACGACCGGCACGCCGCCCACGCCCGACCGCGGCGCGCAGGTGCTGGTCGAGAGCGCCTTCGCGATCCGCGCGGCGGTCGATATCCCCATCCAGGCGCAATGCGAACCGCCGGACACCGATCAATGGTTCGTCCGCATGAAGGCCGCTGGCATCGACACGCTCGGCATGCACCTCGAAGTGGTCACGCCCGCGCTGCGCGAGCAGATCATGCCGGGCAAGGCGAGTGTGCCGATCGCCCGCTACATGGAGAGCTTCGAAGCGGCCGTCGGCGTCTTCGGTCGCGGGCAGGTCAGCACCTACATCCTGGCCGGCCTGGGCGACACTCGCGAGGCGATCCTCTCGATCTGCGAGAAGCTGGTGGCGATCGGCGTCTACCCCTTCGTCGTGCCCTTCGTGCCCATCAGCGGCACGCCGCTGGAAGACCATGCCGCGCCATCACCGGAGTTCATGAAGTCGGTGCTCGCGCCGCTCGGGGCCATGGTGAGCAACGCCAACATGCGCTCGGCCGACATCAAGGCTGGGTGCGGCAAGTGCGGGGCGTGCTCGTCGCTGTCGGTGTACGAAACATGAGCGCGCAGACGCTCATGTGCGACCTGCCCACGCGCTTCACCCCCTGCGAATTCCGCATCAAGTGGGCCGCTGGCGGCTGGGAAATCAACGAAGCGCGCCGCCTTCGCCGCGCCGTCTTCTGCGCCGAGCAAGGCGTGTTCGTCGATGACGACCTCGATGCGGTCGACGCACATGCGCAGCCGCTGGTGGCGCTCTCGTGCGTCGGCGGCATGAGCGATCAGGTGGTCGGCACCGTGCGCATCCACCGCGGCACCGACCCGGCCACGCAGGAGTTTCAGGAAGGCGTGTGGTGGGGCTCGCGCCTGGCAGTTCATGCGGCGTTTCGTAATCACGGCCGGCTCGGTGCGACCTTGATCCGCCTGGCGGTGAGCAGCGCCCGCGCGCGCGGCTGCAGCCTCTTCCTGGCGCATGTGCAGAGCCAGAACCAGACGATGTTCGAGAAGCTTCATTGGCAGCCACTGCGGGATGAAATGCTGCACGGCCGGCCGCATGTGCTGATGCAGGCCGATCTGTCGCAGTACCCGCTGTGCCACGATCCGCTGACGGGCTTCGTGACGCGCAGCGTTGCGGCCGAGGGGCGTGGCGCCGGTGGCAGGCGTGGCGAAACGAGGGGTGAAAGGAACGGAGAAGAGCGCGCGGCTCGGACCGACGTCGAAGCGTCCCTGCATCGGAGCGCTGCGTGAAGCAAAGCGAACTCGCCGACCTGGCCGCCGCCTTGCTGGCCGGCCGCGGGTTCGCGCACAAACGTGACATCAGCGACGTGCTGAGTTCGCTCTCGCAAGCGCTGCCCGGCGGCACGCAGGCCTTGTCGCAAGCCGTGGCCATCGGCGACGACTGCGCCGCCATCCCCGCCGGCGATTCGCCCGAGGACGGCTACCTGCTCTTCGCGATCGAAGGCTTTCTCGACGACTTCGTCGGCGCGCTGCCGTGGTTCGCCGGCTACTGCGGCGTGATGGTGAACGTGAGTGACATCTGCGCCATGGGTGGCCGGCCCATCGCCGTCGTCGATGCCTTGTGGAGCCGCGGCATGGAACCCGCGGGCGAGGTGATGCGCGGGCTCGCCGCCGCATCGAGCCGCTACGGCGTGCCCATCGTCGGCGGCCACAGCAACAACCGCAGCGAGCGCGGTTCTCTGGCTGTGGCCATCCTCGGCCGCGCCAAGAAGCTGCTGACGAGTTTCGACGCCCGCCCCGGCGACAAGCTGATGATGGCCATCGACCTGCGAGGCGCCTTCGAAGAGCCACACCCGTTCTGGAACGCCTCGACCACCGCGCCCGCCGAACGCCTGCGTGCCGACATCGAACTGCTGCCACTGCTCGCCGAATCAGGCCGCTGCGATGCCGCCAAAGACATCAGCAATGCCGGTGCCATCGGCACTGCGCTGATGCTGCTCGAATGCTCCAAGGTCGGCGCGCTGATCGACGTCGACAACATCCCGCGCCCGCCCGGCGTGCCACTGCTGCGCTGGCTGCAGGCCTTCCCGAGCTTCGGCTATGTCTTCAGCGTGCGGCCCGAACACGAGGTCGCCGTCGCCCATCACTTCGAATCCAAAGGCATCGCCTGCGCGACCGTCGGTGACGTGACCGCCGCGCCGCAAGTGTGGCTGCGCGATGGCGCATCCAAAGCCCTGCTGTGGGATGTGGCCGAGCAGCCCTTCATCGGCGCGCGGGCGGTCGAGGCGACTTGCGATGCTTGACCCGCGCTCCATGTCGCTTGGTCCACCCCTGCTCGGGCTGAGCCTGTCGAAGCCTGCCCCGGGTCATTACCATGCTTGACCCGCGCCTTCCCCCGTTGCGCATCG
>JAMFRW010000510.1 GCA_026224975.1 Rhodoferax sp.
CGATCAAGCTGGCCAGCGCTTCCTGCGTCTCGATCGCATGCTTGGCTGCATCGGGCTCGAAGCGCTCCAGATACACCCGCAAGGTCGCGCCTTCTGTGCCGGTGCCCGAGAGGCGAAAGACGATGCGCGAACCGTCGGCCAAACCGACGCGGATGCCCTGCGCCGTGCTCACCGAACCATCGACCGGATCGGTGTAGGCGAAGTCATCGGCCGTCGCGATGGCCGAGCCATTGATCGTCTGCCCCGGCAGCGTGGCGAGCTGCTCGCGCAGGTGGGCCATGAGGCCGTTGGCGGCCGCCGTGTCCACGCCTTCGTAGTCGTGGCGCGAGTAGTAGTTGCGGCCGTAGCGCTGCCAGTGGTCGCGCAGGATCTGCTCGACCGATTCACGCCGCACCGCCAGGATGTTGAGCCAGAACAGCACCGCCCAGAGTCCGTCTTTTTCACGCACATGGTCGGAGCCGGTGCCGGCGCTTTCTTCTCCGCAGAGCGTGATCTTGCCGGCGTCCAGCAGGTTGCCGAAGAACTTCCAGCCGGTCGGCGTTTCGTAACACGCAATGCCGAGCGCAGCGGCCACGCGGTCCACCGCGGCACTCGTCGGCATGGAGCGCGCCAGGCCCTTCAAGCCGGCCGCATAACCCGGCACCAAATGCGCGTTGGCGGCGAGCACAGCGAGGCTGTCGCTGGGGGTGACGATGAATCGGCGGCCGACGATCATGTTGCGGTCACCGTCGCCGTCGCTCGCCGCGCCGAAATCCGGGGCGTCCGCAGCGAACATCGTGCGGATCAATTCCTCGGCATAGGTCGGGTTCGGGTCCGGGTGGCCGCCGCCGAAGTCGGGCAGCGGCACGCCGTTGATCACGCTCGCGGCCGGCGCGCCGAGCGTGCGCACCAGCACCGCATTGGCATAGGGGCCGGTCACGGCGCTCATCGCATCGAAGCACATGCGGAAGCCGCCTGCCGTCAGCAGCTTGCCGATGGCGCCGAAGTCGAACAGCGTGGCCATCAGCTCGGCATGGTCGGCGACCGAATCGATCACCTCGATCTGCGTGCTGCCCAAGGCCGTGGTGCCGAGCGCGGCCAGATCGATATCGGGCGTGCCGTCCAGCGTCAGGTAGCGGCTGATCTTCTGCGTGTTCGCGTAGATCGCCTCGGTGATCTTCTCGGGCGCGGGGCCGCCATTGCCGGTGTTGTATTTGATGCCGAAGTCGCCGTCCGGCCCGCCGGGGTTGTGGCTGGCCGAGAGGATGATCCCGCCGAAAGCCTGGTGCTTGCGGATCACGCAGCTCGCGGCCGGCGTCGAGAGGATGCCATGCTGGCCCACCAGCACGCGGCCGAAGCCGTTGGCCGCGGCCATGCGCACGATGGTCTGGATGGCGGCGTCGTTGTGGAAGCGGCCGTCGCCGCCGAGTACCAGCGTCTGGCCGGCAAAACCTTCGAGCGAATCGAAGATCGCCTGCACGAAGTTCTCGAGGTAGTCCGGCTGCTGGAACACGCCCACCTTCTTGCGAAGGCCGGAAGTACCGGGGCGCTGGCCTGCGATCGGTTGGGTGGGAACGGTCTTGGCGGTCATCGGTGGCTCCAGGTCGGGGTTCGCAGGGTGGGAGTGGCGGATCACAGAGGTTCAGGCCATTGTGCGGCTCACTGACCGAGCTTCAAGAACAGATCGCGGTCGGGCGCGAAGTTGGCGTAGAGCGGCAGCAGCGCACCGCCGATGGCGCGGGCATCCGATCCGATGGTGCCGGCCAGCACCGCCGGCCGTGCCACGCCTTCCCAGTTGTAGCGGACTAGCGATTGTTCGACGTGGCCGATCGCAGCCTGCAGCAGCTCGCGGCTGCAGGAGCCGTCGATGATCACGCCTTCCAGGTCGAGCAGGCAGGCGGCGCTGTTGATCGCCAGCGCGAGTGCCGGGCCGGCTTCGCGCAGCCAGGCGTCGGTGTGCGGACGCCACGGTTTGTCGAGCGCGCGGGCGTCGCCGGCGGCGACCGGGTCGAGCGAATGGTCGAGGTAGCGGCGTTCCAGGTTGAAGAGCGAGGCGACGCTCAGCAACTGCGCTGGTGGCGCGGAAGAACCGGGTTGGCCCAGGCCGACGGGAAGCGAGCCGACCGCGCCCGCGTTGCCGTGCAGGCCACCGCGCAGGTGGCTGTCGATCACCAGCCCGCCGCCGATGAAGGTGTCGAAGAACACATAGAGAAAGCTCTTGATGCTGCGGCCTCGGCCGGCGACCAGCTCGGCCACGCAGGCGGCGGCGGTGTCCTTGACGAAGACGACCGGCAGCTCGGTCATGGCCTCCACGCGCTCGCGGATATCGATGTCCGACCACTTCGCGGCCTGCACAGGTGGCACGCCGAGCAGGCTCTGCCAACCGCCGAGCGAAAGCGGTGCGGCAATGCCCACCCCGTGCAGACGGCTGCGCAGCTTGGGCGGCAGCATGGCGGCGAGCGCGCGCAGGCGCACGTCGATCTCGCCGAACAGCGTGGCCGGGTCGGGGAAGGTGTAGCTCAGCGAGTTGCGCTGGCGAACCTGGCCGGTGAAGTCGACCAGCAACATGTCCATGCTGCGGCGGCCGATCTTGATGCCGATGGAAAACGCACCGTCGGGCTCCAGCGCCATCGGCACCGAAGGCTGGCCGACCTTGCCGCGCACCGGCGCGAGCTTCTTCACCAGGCCATCGGCATCGAGCCGGCCGATGATGACCTGCACCGTTTGCGGCGTGAGCTTGGTGAGCCGCGCGATCTCGGCCTTGGGCAGGCTGCCGTTCAGGCGAATGGCCTGCAGCACCACGCGCTCGTTGAACTGGCGCATGCCAAGCTGGTTGGAGCCGCGCGGGCGCAGCCGGTGTTCGGTGCTGGTAGCAGGGCTCATGAATCGGGCATCAAGACAGGACGCAATGGCAACGCATCATGGACGCAGCGCCTGCGCGATCACGCCCTTCTTGAAGAGGAAATTGGCCCAGGCTTGCATCTCGCCAGTTTGCACGATCGCATAGGCCCGGCTCACCCGCTCGTAGAAGGCGAAGCGCTCCATGGCCTCGAACTGCTCGGGCCTGGCCATGCCGGCGCCGGTGATGTCGCCCATCACCTCGCGCTGCACTGCCGAGCGATAGCCCTCCGGCTGCTCGCCCACCTGCATGTAGGCGACCGGCCGCTCGACCATCGCATCGAGCGGCAACACCGAGAGCACCGCCGCGCAAGCCCGCTGCATGCCCACGCCGGGCAGTTGCAGCACGGGCTTGCCGCGGCCGAGCGAGGCCGCGGTGAAGTTGGCATCGGCCAGCACGATCTCGTCGCCATGGCCCATCTCGCACAGCACCTTGAGCAGGTCGGGCGACAGCACCGGGTCGATGTTCTTCAGCATGATTCCGCCTCTCTGCGCACACTCCTCAAGCGAGCATCTCGGGCGACAGGTCTTCCGGCTTCAGCGCGCCGGTCATCACCGCTACTGTGTCGCTCATGCTGATCTTCTTCGGGTTCAGCACCGCGCCGCGCTTGCCCAGGCGGGCCACGTGGATGCGGTCTGCGATCTCGAAGACGTGCGGCATGTTGTGGCTGATCAAGACCACCGGCAGCCCCTTGTCACGCACCCGGCGGATCAACTCCAGCACCATGTTGCCCTCCTTCACACCGAGCGCGGCGGTGGGCTCGTCCAGGATCACCACGTGCTCGGCGAAGGCCGCGGCGCGGGCTACGGCCACGCACTGGCGCTGGCCACCGGAGAGCGTCTCCACCGCCTGCGTCATCGAGCGGATGCCGACCTTGAGATCGTTCATGCGGGCGATGCTCTGCTCCAGCATCTTCTTCTTGTCGAGCATGCGCAGCACGTTGCCGGCAAAGCCCTCGCGGCGCAGTTCGCGGCCGAGGAAGAGGTTCTCGGCAATGGTCATCGCGGGAGCCACGGCAAGGTCTTGATAGACCGTCTCGATGCCGACGCGGCGCGCATCGATCGGGCCCTTGAAGTGGATGATCTTGCCGTCGAGGATCAACTGGCCTTCGTCGGGAATCGTGGCGCCCGACAGACACTTGATCAGCGAGGACTTGCCGGCGCCGTTGTCGCCGATCACCGCCAGGATCTCACCGGCGCGCAGCTCGAAGTCGGCGCCGTCGAGGGCGGTGACTTGCCCGTAGCGCTTCACCAGGCCCTTGGCCTGCATGACGAGCGGTTGCGTAGCCATCAGCGGCCTCCTTTCCGGGACAGTTGGTCGACGGTCACCGCCAGGATCACGAGGATGCCGGTGATGAGCACTTGATAGACCGACGACACACCCATCAGCGTCAGCCCGTTGCGCAGCACGCCGACGACGATGGCGCCGATCAGCGAACCCAGCACGACACCGCGCCCGCCGAAGAGGCTGGTGCCGCCAAGCACGACTGCGGTGATCGCGTCGAGGTTCTCGGTCTGCCCGGCATTCGGGTCGCCCACACCGGTGCGCGAGACAGCCAGCAGCGAGGCAATGCCGTAGAACACACCCGCCAGCACATAGACCCACAGCAGCACGTTCTCCGGCGGAATGCCGACCAGACGCGTCGCCTCCGGGTTGTTGCCGACCGCATAGACGTGGCGGCCCGACGCCGTTTCACGCAACCAGAACCAGACGCCAAGGTAGAGCAGGATCATCAGCACCGTGCCGTAGGCGACCGAGGTGCCGCCGATGGCGAAGGTCGTGCCCAACCAGGTCATCATGGGCGGCACTTCGGTGATCGTCTGCGCGCCCGAGTAAAGCTGGGTGATCGCGAAGGCGATGTTGAAGACGCCGAGCGTGACGATGAAAGGCGGCAGCTTGATGCGCGTCACCAGGAGCCCGTTGAGCAAACCGAAGCCCGCCGTCACCGCGATGCCGCACAGGATCGCCAGCGGCGCCGGCATGCCGAGGTCTTGCGCGAACTTGGTCATGACGATGCTGCCGAGCGCCATGATCATCCCGCACGAGAGGTCGATGCCCGCCGTCAGGATGATCAGGGTCTGGCCGATGGCGATGACGCCCACGACCATCACCTGCTGCAGGATGAGCGAGAAGTTCGCGCCGCTGAAGAAGCGATCGGTCGTCGATCCGAAGATGACGCAGGCGATCAGCAGGGCAATGAACGGCCCCATCTGGCTGATCGGCGGCAGCTTGTCTTTCAAGGTGCTCACGGTGTTGTGCCTTCCTTGCAGTGCTTACTTCTTGCCCCAGCACAGCTCCATGCCGGTCTTCACGTCCTTGCTTTCGACGCCGGCGACCGGGTTCTTGGCGATCAGGGTGACGCCTGTGTCGGTGTAGCCGCTGACCTTCTTGCCGGTCTTGGCATATTCGACGCCGGCGTCGACGCCCATCGAGGCCATCTTCAGCGGGTACTGCTGTGAGGTCGCGGCGATCTTGCCGGCAGTCACATCGCGGATGCCGTCACAGCCGCCGTCGACCGAGACGATGATCACGCCCTTCTCCTTGCCGGCCTTCTGCAGCGCGTTGTAGGCGCCGGCGCCGGCGGGCTCGTTGATCGAGTAGACGAGGTTGATGTCGGGGTTCTTCTGGAGGCAGTTTTCCATCGCCGTCTGACCCTTGGCGCGGTCACCGAAGCTGTCGGCCATGCAGACCACTTCGGGCGCGGTGCCGAGGTTGTTGATGCTGGCATCGGGCGCCGTCAGGCCGAAGCCCTTGAGGAAGCCGTTATGCCGCTGCGCACCCACCGGGTGGCCGGGAAAGAGGTCGAGCGTGGCGATCTTGGCGGGCTTGCCGCCGAGCGCCGCTTTGGCGTATTGGCCGATCAGCACGCCGGCCTTGTAGTTGTCGGTCGCGAAGAGCGCGTCGGTCGCGGTTTGCGGATCGGTCGGGCTGTCGAGCGCGATGATCATCACGCCCTTCTCCTGCGCCTTCTTCAGCGCGGGGATGATGGCCTTGGCGTCGTTCGGCGTGATGAGGATGGTCTTGGCGCCCGCGCCGATCATGTTTTCCATCGCGGTGATCTGGCCGGCGTTGTCGCCATCGGCCTTGCCCGCGCCGCTCAGCAGCTTGGCGCCCTTGGCCTTGGCGGCTTCGGCGGCGCCTTCCTTCATCTTCACGAAAAAGGGGTTGGTTTCGGTCTTGGTGATGAGGCCGATCACCGGCTGGTCGGCGGCGGTGGCAGCCGTCGAAGCCAGCATCATGGCGAGCGTGGCGGCGCAGGAAAGTGTCGTGGCGGTGAAGCGATTCGTCGAGGTCATGGTTGTCTCCGGATGGGTTGGAAGCGACGTGCCATCTGGGTTCGAATGGGGTTTCGAGCCGGCTGTCGCGCTGTTCGACACCTTCGGCGGGTGTGAGTGAATTATCAGAACTCAGGATTAATAAATCAAGTTGATTTATTAATGGAAAACCCCAATGGGCGGCACTTGCCGACCGCGCGATGCTCCGCGCTCGATCGAACACAAGAGGAGCAAGAAATGTTGATGGTCTGTGGCGAAGCGCTGATGGACATGTTCTCGGTCGGCGAAACCCGAACCGGCGTCACGATGGACGCCAACGTCGGCGGGTCGCCCTTCAACCTGGCCGTGGGCTTGGCGCGGCTCGGCCAGCCTTCGGCGTTTTTTTCGGCCATCTCGACCGGCTTTCTCGGCGAGCGGCTCATGCAGACGCTGGTGGCCGAAGGGGTGGACACGCGCGCCGTGGCCCGCACCGATGCGCCGACCACGCTGAGCGTCGTCGGGCTCGATGCGCACGGCGTGCCCTCGTATGCGTTTTATGGCGACCGATGCGCGGACCGGCAGGTCACGATGGCCGAATTGGCGCTGGTGCCGGCCTCGGTGAGCGTCGTCAACGTGGGCTCGTATGCCACGGTGGTGGAGCCGGTGGCCTCGACCCAGCGGGCGCTGGTGGAGCGCCAGCAAGGCATCAGCCTGATCGCCTACGACCCGAACATCCGCCTGAATGTGGAGCCCGACCTGGCCCGCTGGCGCGACCAGCTGCAGTGGATGCTGCCGCGCACGCAGTTGCTCAAGGTGAGTGATGAAGACCTGGGCCTGCTGATGCCCGGCACGACCATCGATGCGTTCGCCGCCGAGGCGCTGGCGCATGGCGTCAAGGCGGTGATCGTCACGCGCGGTGCACAAGGCGCCAGCGGCTGGAATGCCATGGCACACGTCACTGTGCCGCCGGTGCCGGTGCAGGTGATCGACACCGTCGGCGCCGGCGACACCTTCCAGGCCGCGCTGCTGACCTGGCTCGCCGAGCACGGCGCGCTCTCGGCCGATGCGCTGGGCGCGCTGCCCGCGGCCGATTTCGAAGCGGCCCTGAGCTTCGCCGCGAGTGCCGCCGCGATCACCTGCTCAAGGCGCGGCGCGGACATGCCGCGCCGGTCGGAACTGGCCTAGGCCATCAAGCCGCCTTGCGCGGCTTCGCCTGCTTCTTCAAGCTCCAGGCCTCCACCACCACACCTTCACCGGTGACCAATGGCCGCGCTTCGCCCTCGGCCCGCACCTTGTCACCCACCTGCAGCTTCAACCCCTCCAGCCCTTCAGGCTTGGTGTGGATGAAGTCGCCGGTGTCCAGCACCACGCCGTTGGCCGCACCGTGCCGCGCATAGTTGAAGCGCACGATGGTGCCGGCGTAACCCGTCTCGGCCGCTGCAGCGCGGGCCTTGGGCGGCGCGCGGCCATCGACCTTCACCAGCCGACCGAAGCTGTAGACCGGGTGCTCGGCATCGCCCTTTTTCGACGGCCCCATGGGCTCGGCTTCGACGAGGATGGATTGGCCTTCGGCCAGCGCTTCGAAGGCGGCGGGCGAGACGGCATCGTCACGCTCGAAGACGATCTGCGCCGGTGCGCCATCGGCCTCGAACAACACGCCTTCGATCGTTCCCTTGGGGCTGTAGATCAGGTGGCGGAAAGTGCCTTCGACGGCGTTGGATCGGAGTGCGTTCTTGAGTGTCATGATCGTGTTCTTTCTTTGGAAAATGGATGCCGTTAGATGGCGACCGGGCCGCAGGAGTCAATCGCGAAGATTCGTAAAAGGTCGTTCAAACCCACCACAGCAAACCCACCGACGCCGCGCACAAGAACAGGAACGGCACAGCGAGCTTGTGGAACTCGCGCAGCCCATGCGGCACGCGCGCCAGGCGCAGCGCGATGAGGTTGGCGAGCGAGCCCAGCACGCAGCCGAAGCCGCCCACGCTCACGCCCGC
>JAMFRW010000511.1 GCA_026224975.1 Rhodoferax sp.
AGCGTGTAGCTGTCGTCGTGGCGGGTGTATTGCGCATTGGCGGCGCGCGGCTCCATCGCGTTCGGGATCAACCGGTTGTTGACGAACTCGAGCTTGCTCACCTTGGCGGCAACGGCAAAGGCGGCATCCACCGCCTCCTTGCTGCCGTGGCCCCAGTCGTAGCAGGTGTTGTCGGGCACCTCGTCGTGAACGGCCGAGCCGATGGTGTGGGCCTGCGTGATGTCGATCACCGGCGTGAGCGGCTCGTAGTCGACCTCGATCAGTTCGGCCGCGTCTTTCGCTTGCAGATAGGTCTCGGCGACGACGAGCGCCACCTGGTCGCCCACGTGGCGCACCTTGCCCTGCGCCAGCACCGGGTGAGGTGGCTCCTTCATCGGGGAACCATCCTTGCTGTGAATCAGCCAGCCGCACGGCAGGCCGCCGACCTTGGCCTCGGCCAGGTCGGCACCGACGAAGATCTGCACCACGCCCGGCGCCTTCAGCGCGGCCGTGCTGTCGATCGACTTGATGCGTGCATGCGCATACGGCGAGCGCAGGAACACGCCGTAGGTCTGGCCGGGGAACACCACATCGTCGGTGTATTGGCCGGCGCCGGTGAGAAAGCGGTAGTCCTCGCGGCGCAGAACAGATTGGCCGATGGGGCCGAGCGCTTCGAGCGGCGGTTGTGAGAGGTCGGTCATGGCAGGCTCCCTTGCCGTCAAGCAGCGGCTTGGATGGAAGCCGCGACCGTCGTTGCCGACACCTTGCCCGACTGGCAAAGCTGGATCGACTTGACGATGTTGTGATAGCCCGTACAGCGGCAGATGTTGCCATCGAGCGCTTCGCGGATCTGCGTTTCGGTGGCCGTGGGGTTGTCTTGCAGCAGCTTGACCGACGACATCACCATGCCCGGCGTGCAGAACCCGCATTGCAGGCCGTGGCACTCGCGGAAGGCCGCCTGCATCGGATGCAGTGTTCCGTTCTGGCTCAGGCCTTCGATGGTGGTGATCTCCGCGCCCTGCGCCTGCAGCGCCAGCATCGAGCACGACTTGACCGCCTTGCCGTTCATGTGCACGGTGCATGCGCCGCACTGCGCGGTGTCGCAGCCCACATGCGTGCCGGTGAGCTGCTGTTGCTCGCGGATGAACTGCACGAGCAGGGTGCGCGGGTCGACGCTCGCGGTCACGGTGCGGCCGTTGACGGTCAGTGAAAGGGGAATGCTCACGGTGGGTGTCTCCGTTGAAACGTCAGGGATGAGTCGCCATCGGCAACCGAGGCTTGGCGCATTGTTCGAGCATGCGCAAGGCGCGCACAGGACGGGCTTTCCCTAATGCGGGATCAAGGCCAGCCCGCGCGGTGGCAGTTCGAAACGGCGTCAGCGAACAGGCATCAAGCCCTGCGCCGGCGCGCCATCCAGCCGACGATGCCGAGGCCGGCAAGCATCAGTGCGTAGGTCTGGGGCTCGGGCACTGCTGCCGCCTGTGCGAAGGCGGTGCCGAGGATCTGGTGAACGGCCGCCGTCGGGTGTTCGTCGTCCCAGAAGAAGGCCTGCGCTTCGGCGGCCGGGTTGCCGGCACAGCTCGGTGTGGTTTGGCATTGCACTGTCATGTTCGTGATGCTGCCGTAGTTGCCACTGGTGGCAACTTGTTTCGCGACCTGGTTCATCAGGCCATACACGTCGAACTGCTTGATGTCGACGGCGGTATAGGCTGCGTCGAGCACGCCGAGGCTTTGGGAAAAGAAGGAGTTGTAGGCGCCGGTCGCCTGCGTTGCCCCCAGTGCGGCCGCCGAGCCCTGCGCGAGGGCGGCGGGCGTGAGCCCCAGGTTGGGCATGTTGGGCACGAAGAAATGCTGCGCACCATCGGCCGCGAGATTCATGATGGCGGTCTCGACATTGCCGATCACCCGACCCCACTGCTGGCCGCCGGCGTTGCTCAGCACACCCAGATCCTTGAAGTCGTTGGCGCCGGCCCAGACGACATAGAGCGCGTTGGGGTCGGCCTTGCCGGCGCCGACAACACTGTGGAACCGCGCCACCTGCGTCTGCAGACCGGTGCCGTTCAGCAGCGCGGAAGTGCTGTCGATGCCCGACGTCGGGTCTATGCCCGTGAGCGCGCCACCATACGCATAGTCGTGGCCGATCGTCAGCGCCGACCCGGTAAGGATCTGCGTCATCGTCTCCACCGCCACCGGGCCGTTCGAGAACCGGCCGGCAGCGTAGTTCAAGGTGGGATCGGCGTTGGGACCGGGGAACAGGCCACCGGTCAGGGCCGCGACCCGCCCCATGTCTGACAAGCTGTCCCCGAACACATAAACACTGTCATACGTTCCGGCCATTGCCACCGTGCCGAAACCGCAAGCCAGAGCAGCGGCCAGCCCAGCCGAAAAAGAGCGCAAGGTCGTCATTCGGATTCCTCCTGTGGAGCCATGTGCAGCACGAAACGTGCGGCGGGACGTTACCCGCGCGCTGTTACACGTGTCAACGTGTGTCGTACCCCTAGGTTCGCACTGCTGGCGTCGCGCCATCCCGGCGCGGCCGCCTCAAGCCAGTTCGCTCATCACCGATGGCGAAAAATCCAGCGCGCCGGCGGGCTTCTGGCCGTGGGTCCACGCGAGCAGCGTGTCGGCCGCCATGGGGCGGGCGAAGTAGTAGCCCTGCAACTCGTCGCAGCCGAGTGCGAAGAGGATGTCTTGCTGGCCTTTGGTCTCGACGCCCTCGGCCACCACGCGCAGGCCGAGCGCGTGCGCGAGGCGCACGACCGCATCGACGACGGCGCGCGCGTCGTTGCTGGTCTCGAGGTCGTTGACGAAGCTGCGGTCGATCTTGAGCTGGCGCGCCGGCAGCTGGCGCAGGTAGCTGAGGCTGGAATAGCCGGTGCCGAAGTCGTCGATCGACAGGAACACGCCGATGCGCGCCAGGCCATCGAAGGCGCGCTGCGTGGCCTTGATGTCTTCCATCGCCACAGATTCGGTGATCTCGCACAGCAGTTGCGAAGGCTCGACGCTGTACTTCTCCAGCGCATGGCGGATGCGCGAGACCAGGTCTTCTTCGCGCAATTGATGCACCGAGAGGTTGATGGCCACGCGCATGCGCACGCCCTCGTCGGCCCAGGCGTTCATCTGCCGGCAGGCCTCGACGATGACCCACTGGCCGAGCCCGTTGATGAGGCCGAAGCGCTCTGCCAGCGGGATGAATTCGACCGGACTCACCATGCCGCGCACCGGGTGGTTCCAGCGCAGCAGCGCTTCCACGCCGCTGATCTGGCCGCGCCGGGCATCGACCTTGGGCTGGTAGTGCAGCTGCATCTGGCCGAGTTGCACGGCTTGCCGCAGGTCGTTCTGCAGTTGAAGCTGCTCCAGCGCGCCGGCATCCATGTGCGATTCGAACAGCGCATAGGTGTTGCCGCCCGCGCGCTTGGCGGCGTACATGGCCGAATCGGCGTTGGCGATGAGCTTGTCGCGGTGGCCCTGGTCGGGGTAGACGACGATGCCGACCGAGCCCGAGATGCCCACCGTCTGTCCTGCCACATCGAAGGGCTTGGCCAGCGCCTGCACCAGCCGGCGCGCCAGCTCCACGCAATCGGCCAGGCTGGCCACGTCTTCCATCAGCAGGAGGAATTCATCGCCGCCGACTCGTGCGACGGTGTCGCTGTCCCGCGCGGTGCGGCGCAGCCGTGCGGCGGCTTCTTGCAGCACGCGATCACCGGCCGCATGGCCCAGCGAATCGTTGACGGGCTTGAAGCCGTCGAGATCGATGAAGAGCACGGCGAGCTTGGCGGCGCTGCGGTCGGGGGGGCGCTCCTTGTTGCGTTCACTGGCGCGCTCATGGTTGCGCTCGTCCCATCGCCCGCTGCGCTTGACCGCATGCGAGAGGCGATCTTCGAACAGCAGGCGGTTGGGCAGGTCGGTGAGCGGGTCCAGGAAGGCTCGCTTTTGCAGTTCGGCATTGGCGACCTGCAATTGCGCGTTGGCCGCCTGCAGCGAATCGGCCATGCGCGCGCTCTTGCTTTGGGCTCGCGCATCGTAGATGCTGGTCGCGAGTGTCAACACCAGCATGGCGACGGAAGCGAACGCCACCAGCGCGCCGAGGTTGGAGCCGGCCAGCGAATTGGCGCTCAGGCACACCGCGCCTTCGGGGAACGACGCGGCAGCCATGCCGGTGTAGTGCATGCCGCTGATGGCCAGCCCGACCACGAGCGCGGCCAGCACCTGCATCAGCGCACCGCGTGATTCGCTGACCTTGCGCAGCCAGAAGAAGATCGCGAGCGCCGTGCCCGAGGCAGTGACCGCAATCGCCACCGACGCTGCCACCAGCCAGAGGTTCCAGACAATGCCCGGCGCCACATCGATCGCCGCCATGCCCATGTAGTGCATGGCGCAAATGCCCGCCCCCATGCAGACCGAGCCGGCGGCCAGACGCGCCGGGCGAAGCGAACCGCTGCTCGCCACCGCCAGCGCCACTCCCGACACGCCCACCGCCGCGATCCACGATGCAAACGTGAGCCACTTGGTGTAGCCAAGCGCGATCGGCAGCGAGTACGCCAGCATGCCGACGAAGTGCATCGACCAGATGCCGGTGCCGAGCGCCAGCGATCCGCCGATCCACCAGGCGAGCGCAACGCCGCGGTCGGGTGTGCGCACGCGCTTGGCGAGGTCGAGCGACACATAGCCCGCTAACGAAGCGATGAGGATCGACACGAGCACGACCCACGGGTCGTAGCTGGCGGCGAGAGTCGCGGGGATGGTCATCGGGTGCTGCGGATGAAGGGGTTGAGGCCATGCCGCATCGTGCGGCAGGCTCACCCCATTTCGGCACAAGAAGCGCCAAGTTGACGGCCCGATCGCGAACGATCAGCGTACCGGCAAAACTGGGCTTCGAATGATCAAAGCGCGCAGCTTCGGAACCCGCAAAAAAGATGATCCGTCTGCGGGGCTGCGAAATTTCGCAATTTCGGGCTGCGCATGCGGCCGCGCGTGGCGAACGATGCGCCGCGCAAAACCTTGTGCGCGCCGAAGTACGGTTGCGACAAGGCCGCGTCGGGCCCGGGCACGAAGCCGGGGTAGGGACGGAAGGTATTGGAGGTCCACTCCCATACGTCGCCCCAGCGAAAGCCACGCGTGGCACCTTGATGGGCGGCGGCTTCCCACTCGGCCTCGGATGGCAACCGGCGCCCGGCCCAGCGGCACCAGGCATCGGCCTCGAACCAGCTCAGGTGCACGGCCGGCTGCACCGAGGGCACGCGCACCAGCTTGCCGAAGCGCTGCTGCAGCACGCCCTGGCGCATCTGGTCCACATAACGCGGCACGCGCCGGCCTTCCTGTTGCACCCAATCCCAGCCGGCGTCGCTCCAGAAGCTGCGCTCGTCGTAGCCGCCGTCTTCCACGAACTCGCTGTACTGCGACCAGTTGACCGCCTGCGCATCGATCTCGAACTCCGGCAGCGAAACTTCGTGCGGGGCACGTTCGTTGTCGAAGACGAAGCCATCGGGTGCGCTGCCCAGCATCCAGCGCGTGGCCGGGAAGAGCAACTGCGGCCGCACCGCCACGGCCGGCAACAGCGTCAGCAGACAGGCATCGAAACCGAGCGCCTGCGAGAGCACCGCGAGCGACTCGATGTGCGCGTCTTCGTGGAACAGCGCGAGGCGGTAGAAGTAGAGCGAAGCGTCGTCGTCGCCCCGCGTGCCGTCCAGCAATTCGAGCGTGGTCTCCAGGGTGTCGACCAAATACTGCTTGGTCGCTTGCAGATCGGGCAGCGGCAGCGCCCAGCGGCTTTCTTGCGGCGCATGGCGCGGGTCGTAGAGGCTGTCGGCCTCGGGCAGGATGGAGGCGAGCTTGGGGTGCGTGGGGTCGCACTGCTCGCCGCGCTCGCGCTGCACGTTGCGGCCGATCCAGTGCTCCTGGAACCAGCCGACGTGCCCGAGCGTCCAGAGCGGCGGGTTGAGTTCGGGCGTCTGCGGCACCTTCATCAACCGGCCGCCGAGGGCCTCTTCGCAAGCGCCTATCCAGCGCAGCGTGTGGTTGCGCGCATCCATCAGGGCCAGCGAGAGCATGTCTTTTCCCGCCGTTCGCAGGCGCGGGGATTCGACGTTCGGGACTTCGATGTCGAGCACGCTGCACTCCTGGGTTGGCAGACGACCTTGTCGCGGCAATTCTCGCATCGTCAATCACTCGCATCTCCAACCGCCCGCATCGTCCGTCCCTGCTCCGCGCAAGGCGGGGGCTCGGCGGTATGCTTGCCGCCCCTCACCCGTACCGCCCATGGCAGCCCTACACATCATCGACATCGAATCCGCCATCAACTGGTGGCGCGAGCGCAAGCCCTCGCCCGATGGCATCACCGCGTGCGCCGAAGTGCGCGCGCTGGCCGAGGTGTATGCGCTGATGGTCTACTACCACGAGAACGAATGCGACGAGGTCACCATGCCGCCCAAGGCGCGCGACGCCTGGCTCGCCTGGTACGCCAGCACGCCGGACGCGCCCTGCATCGCCATCTGCTCCACCAGCCAGGGCGACGACATCTGCAAGGGCTGCGGCCGCACCTTTGACGAAGTCCAGCACTGGCCGGTGATGACACCCGCCGAGAAGCGCGGGACCTGGCGCCGCATCACCATGGAAGGCACGGCCTGGCGCTTCAACAAGTATGCGGAACGGGCGCACAAGTCGGAGCTGCCGGCGGGCGACGCTGCCACCGATTTGCGAGCCGGCACAACGCCTGTCGATTCGCCTGACGCTGCGACCGCTGGCGAGACGGAGCCCTCGGACGCGGCTGCGCCTTCCGCCACGGCCACCGTCACAACCAACGTCGAGACAGGTCGAATCGTTTGACCCGAGCCGATCCCCACGCGCCGGCATCGCCCGCGCGGCGCGCCGCGCGTTCCGGATGGCTGGAAAGCGCCCGCCGCATCGCGCCGCTCGCCTGGCCGGTTTTCATCGGCCAGGTGGCGGTGCTGGCCTTCGGCACCGTCGACACGGTGATGGTCGCGCGGCATTCGGCGCTCGATCTGGCGGCACTCGCGATCGGCGGTGCTGCGTATGTGTCGATCTTCGTCGGGCTGATGGGCATCGTGCTGGCCATCGGGCCCATCGCGGGGCAGCTCTTCGGCGCTGGAAAGCTGCACGAGTGCGGTCGGCAGCTTCATCAGGCGCTGTGGCTGGCACTGGCGCTCGCAGTGCCGGGCTGCGCTCTGCTCGCGTTTCCCGAGCCCTTCCTGAGCCTCGCGCATGCCGGGCCCGACGTCTCGGCCAAGGTGCGCGACTACCTGAGCGCCCTCGCCTGGGCGTTGCCGCCGGCCCTGCTCTTTACGGCGTTTCGCGGCTTCAGCGTGGCGGTCTCGCGGCCCAAGGCGGTGATGGCGCTGCAGCTCGTGGCGCTTGCGCTCAAGGTGCCGCTGACGGCGCTGCTGGTGTTCGGCGCCGATGTGTCGACGCCGCTCGGCGATGTGATCGTCCCCGCTTTCGGCGCACGCGGCTGCGGTATCGCCACGGCTTCTGTGATGCTCACGCAGATCGTCGCGGCGGGCTTGATGCTGCGGCGCGATCCGTTTTATGCGGCCTTCGGTTTGCACGGCCGCATCGCGACGCCAGACCGCGCCAGCATCATGGCGCTGTTGCGGTTGGGCGTGCCGATCGGGCTCTCGCTGGGCGTCGAGGTCACCGGCTTCACCTTCATGGCGTTTTTCATCTCACGCGTGGGCGCCACGGCCGTCGCGGGGCACCAGATCGCGGTCAACCTGGTCTCGATGATGTACATGATGCCGCTGGCCATCGGCAGCGCGGCGGGCACGCTGGTCGCGCAACGCATCGGGGCGGCCGACGCACGCGACGCGCGCCGCATCGGCTGGCACAGCGTGCAGTGGGGCGCACTCATCGCCGCCACGCTGGGCTGCATCGTCTACGGGCTGCGCGAACCGATCCTGCGCTTCTACACGCACGACGCCAGCGTCATCGCCGCGGCCGTGCCGCTGCTGGCCTGGGTGGCGGTGTTCCACATCGCCGACGCGGTGCAGGCCGTTGCGAGCTTCGTGTTGCGCGCCTACCGTATCGCGACCGTGCCGATGGTGATCTACGCCGTCGCGCTGTGGGGCGTGGGCCTGGGCGGCGGTTACCTGATCGCCTTCGACACGACCGGCCGCAGCCCGGCCTCGCTGCTCGGCGCGCAAGGCTTCTGGTCTTCGGCCACCGCCGGGCTGGTGGTGTCGGCGCTGGCGATGACGGCCTATCTGACGATCACGCTGCGCCGGCAGCGCTCGTCCTGAGCCGCGGCAGCGACAACACAAAGCAGCTCCCGCCGCCCTCGCGCCCTTCACAGCGCACGCTGCCGCCGTGGCGTTCCGCAATCTGCTTGACGAGGCTCAAGCCCAGGCCCACGCCGCCCGCCTGTTCGGCGTGGCCGGGCAGGCGGTAGAAGGCTTCGAAGATGCGCTCGCGCAGGGCTTCGGGCACGCCGGGGCCGCGGTCGCAGACGCGCACTTCCACGCGCGGACCGACGACCTCGATCACCACTTCGATGTCGCTGCCGCCATAACGGCGCGCGTTCTCCAGCAGGTTGCGCAGCGCGCGCCGCAGGAGGCGCTCTTCGCCGTCGATCGTGATGCCGGCGCCGTCGACGGTGGCATCCACATTGGCCGCTTCTTCGGCGGCTAGCGCGAGCAGGTCGACGCGCTCCGCGGCGTCCACCGTCTGCGCCGCATCCAGGCGGCTGGCGAGCAGCACTTCTTCGACGAGTGCATCGAGTTCGGCTACGTTGGTATCGATCTCGCGCTTGAGCTTGTCGCGTTGCGCGGGGGCGGCGTCACCAAGCATGGAGACGGCCATCTTCATGCGGGCGAGCGGCGAGCGCAGCTCATGGCTGGCGTTGGCCAGCAGCGATTGGTGCGATCGCACGAGAGCCTCGACGCGTGACGCCGCGGTGTTGAAACTCGTGGCCACGGCTGCCACTTCGTCGCGCCCCGACACCTCGACCCGGTGATTGAGCTGCCCGGCACCGAACTGCTCCACGCCCTGCTTGAGCGACTCGAGCCGCCGGGTGAGCCGGCGCACGACCGGGAACGCGCCAGCCGCCACCGCGATGAACAGCACGCCCAGGATCACGATGAAGCCGAGCCCGCTCTGCAGCTCCGGCGGGATGAACGGCAGCGGCAGCGGGATCGCACCCATGCCGCCCTCGCCGCCCCGCACCAGCCGACCGCCCGGCCGCAGCGGATTGGGCCGCATCACCCAGAGCGTGCGGCCGTCTTCGAGCTGCACGGCCAGCGCCGATGCGCCTTCGGAGGCGCGGCTGGCGAAGGAGTCGGAGGCGCCGATGCGCTCGCCGCTGGCGCTGTCTAGCGCAAGCGGCAGGCGCAGCCGCTGCGCCCATTCACGCAGGCCGAGCGCCTGGTCGTCGGCCGGCGCGTTGACGCCGGGGAGCGACCGCTCGATCAACTCGGCCCAGGCGCCCATGCGCTCGGTGAGCACCGATTCGGCGCGCACCCGCTCATGCTCGATGTGGCGCTGGAAGACCCAGCCCGAGGCCGATGCAAACAAGAACAACACCACCACCACGGTGGCGTAGATGCGCAGGTACAGGCTCTTCATGCGGGCGACACCCGCAGCGCGTCAGGTGGACTCGTCGGCATCCTGCTTTTTCGCGAACACATAACCCGCGCCGCGCACCGTGAGCACGCGCCGCGGCAGCTTGGGATCGTCCTCGATCACCGAGCGGATGCGCGAGATGTGCACATCGATCGAGCGGTCGAACGCTTCCAGCGGATGGCCCTTGAGCGAGTCCATGATCTGGTCACGCGAAAGCACGCGGCCCGGGCTTTGCGCCAGCACCACGAGCAGATCGAACTGGTGGCCAGTCAGGTCGCAGACCTCGCCGCCGAGCCGTGCGACGCGCGCGCCAAGGTCGACTTCGAGCCGGCCGAAGCGCAGCACATCGTCGCTCGCCGGCTGCGGCGCAGCACGGCGCAGCAGGGCCTTCACTCGGGCCAGCAACTCGCGCGGTTCGAAAGGCTTGGGCAGGTAGTCATCGGCACCGAGTTCCAGGCCGACGATGCGATCCATGGGCTCGCCACGCGCGGTCAGCATCAGCAACGGCAGGTGGCGCGTGCGCGGGTTGGCGCGCAGCTCGCGGCAGAGGTCGAGGCCGTCGCCATCGGGCAGCATGAGGTCGAGCACCAGCGCGTCGAAGGTTTCGGCGGCGATGCGCTCGCGGCCGGCCGCCAGCGAGCCGGCGGTTTCGACCTCGAAGCCGCTGCCGCGCAGGTAGTCACCCACCATCGAGGAGAGGCGGGCGTCATCATCGATCAGCAACAAGCGAGCGGTCATGGCGGTCTGGTTTTGCGACGGGCGGGAGGAGGACGCGACGCCTTGCATGGCGAGTGCCGCGATGCCGCTTCCGGGCGCAAGCATAGTCTTGGCGGACATCATGACTTGGGCCGCTCGCTGTTCGGGGCGCCGTTATGCATCTCGCGCGAGCGTTCCATGCGCTGCATGCGGTCCTGCATCATGGCTTGCTGCTGCTTCATGCGCACGCCGAGCTGGGCGCGTTGCTCGGGTGTGAGCACGCGGCTCACGTCGAGCATGGCCTGCAGCACGCGGCGGCTGGATTGGTCGCGCTGCGCCTGCATCTGCTGGCGCAGCGTTTCGGCAGCGTTGGCATCGACCGTCGGCGCGGTGAAGATCTGCAGACTCCGGTCGTGGAGGCCGCGTTCGGCCTGGTGCTGCGCCTTCAGGTCGGCAGCAGCGGCCACTGCGATCTGCTTGACCTGCGTGCGCTGCGCGTCTGTCGCGCTCAGGCCATCGAGCATGTGGTCGACGGCGCGGGCGATGTGCTCCGGCGAGCCGCTGAACATCATCACGCCGGGCTCCATGCCCGGGCGGCCCATGGGCTGGCGATGGTGCATGCCGCGGGGGCCGGCACCATCAGGTGCAGGCTGCGCGTGCGCGCCTGAAACGGCCACCACCGCTGCCACCGCGAACACGCTGGCCGAGACCCAGCGAACCAGCTTCCGACTCACCGGATTATCGAGAGCGATTGCCCTGCTTCGAACCATGTAGCACTCCTTGAACTCGGGCCGATTGCCCAGTGGGTTCATGCTGGTCGGAGCGGGTGAAGGCGGGGTGGCTACTGAGTAAAGAAGCGTGAAGCGACCGTGTTTTGACGGTCAATTTTGGCGGTCAGGAACGCACTGTTCTATGCACTGTTTTCCGCGCCGTCCTGCAAGCGCTTCGAAGCCTATTCAGCACGTGGCTGGCGCAGCGTCGGCAAGCCCACGCCGGCCGCGTCGAAGCCACCATCGACGGCCAGCACCTGGCCATTGACATAGCTCGCCGCCGGGCTGCAGAGGAAGCCGATGGCCGAGGCGATCTCGCCTTCGCTGCCATAGCGCGCGAGCGGAATGGCCGCGTGGTAATCGGCCCGGATGGCCGGCGAATGCACCGCCTTGGCCATCGCGGTTTCCACCGGCCCGGGCGCGATGGCGTTGACGCGTATGCCGACGTTGCCAAGTTCGACCGCCTGCTGCCTGGTCAGGTGGATCAGCGCCGCCTTGCTGGTGCCGTAGGCCACCCGCAAGGTGCTCGCACGCAGGCCCGAGATCGAGGCGATGTTCACGATGCTGCCGCCGCCCGTTCGCAGCATCACCGGCGCACACGCCTGGGTGCAGAGAAACGCGCCGTCGAGGTTGGTCGCCATCACATGGCGCCAGTGTTCGAAGGTGGTTTCGAGCAGCGGCTCGAAGATCGCCACGCCGGCGTTGTTGACCAGCGCATCGATGCGGCCGAAAGCCGATGCGATCTGCTCGAAGGCCGCAGCGACCTGCTGCGGGTCCGACACATCACAGCGGATCGCCAGCACCCGGCTCGCATCGCCAAGCGCGGCGGCGGCATGGGCTTGCGCATCACCATCGATGTCGAGCAGCGCCACGCGGTGGCCGTTCGCCAGAAACCATTCGGCCGTCGCCAGCCCGATGCCACGGGCGGCGCCGGTGATCACGGCGACGGGAGTTGCTTGGCTTTCGATCGCATCACTCATCACAAGAACCCAGTCGAAATCCAAGGGATCGCCGCCACGATGACCGTACCGACAAACAGCGCCAGCATGTAGCCGACGATGGGCCTTATGCCTTCGTCAGGATTCACGCGGCCGATGGCACACGCCGCGTAGTACCCAACGCCGAACGGCGGCGCGAAGAGGCCCAGGCCCATCGCGGTGATCACGACCATCGCGTAGTGAACTTCGTGCACGCCCATCTGCTGCGCGATCGGGAACAGCAGTGGGCCGAACAGCACGATGGCCGGAATGCCTTCGAGCACCGAGCCGAGCACCACGAAGGCGATGACCGACACCGCCAGAAACATCGCGCTGCCGCCCGGCAGGCCGGCCATCATCTGCGCCAGCGAGCGCGAAAAGCCAGACTGCGTGAGCCCCCAGGCCATGGCGGTCGCGGTGCCGATGATCATCAGGATCGCGCCTGAAAGACACGCGGTTTCGACCAGCATCGGCGCCAGGCGCTTCCACGCGAACTGCCGGTAGATGAAGAGCCCGGCGAGCACGCCGTAGACGATGCCGATGGTCGAGACTTCGGTCGCCGTGGCCACGCCTTCGACCACCGCTGCGCGGATCACGAACGGCAGCGCGAGGGCAGGCAGCGCGATCAGAAAGCGCTTGCCGACCTCGCCCCAGGCCGCGCGCTTCACATGGCTCAGGTCTTCGTGACGGTAGCGAAACCAGACGACGATGCAGAGCATCGCCCCCAGCACCACGGCCGGCAGCAAGCCACCGGTGAAGAGCGCCGCGATCGAGACGCCCGTCACCGAGCCGATGGTGATCAAGACCAGGCTGGGCGGAATGGTTTCGGTCTGCGCGCCTGTCGCGGCCAGCAGCGCGACCAGGTCACCGGGCTTGGCGCCGCGCTTTTTCATCTCGGGGAACAGCGCCGGGGCAATCGCCGCCATGTCGGCCGCCTTCGAACCCGAAATGCCCGAGACCAGGTACATCGCGCCGACCAGCACATAAGAGAGGCCGCCGCGCACATGGCCGAGCAGGCTCGCGAGGAACCCGACCATCGCCTTGGCCATGCCGGTCATCTCGATCAGCAGGCCCAGGAACACGAAGAGCGGCACCGCCAGCAGGATCAGGTGCGACATGCCTTCGTCCATGCGGCCGACCATCACTGCCAGCGGCGTGCCGGTGGTGAGCGCCAGATAGCCGAAGGTCGAGAGCCCGAACGCAAACGCGATCGGAATGCCGGCGAACACGCAACCCGCCGCGACGAACACGAAGAACACCAACAGGTTGAGCTTGCCCAGCCCCTTGAACATCGGCCCGGCGAGCCAGAAGCCGAGCACGATGGCGGCGGTGATCGCGACCGCTGCGAGGGCCTGCTTGCGGTCGACCGCGCGAAAGAGCTGCAGCAGCGCGAAGACGCTCATCAGCGCAATGCCGACCGGCAAGGCGCCGGCCCGCCAGGCGTTCGATATTTCGAGCGCGGGCGTGGTGATGGGCAGCTCCTCGTAGGCGTAGTCGAAGGCCGGGTAGACGATCATCGCGAGGAACGCCAGGCACGCCGCCACCGCGAAGAGTTCGAAGAACGCGCGCCGCTGCGGCGTGAGCATGGTGACGATCGCCGTCATGCGCATGTGCTCGCCGCGCCGCAGCGCGATCACCGCGCCCAGCATGGCGAGCCAGAGGAACATGATGGACGCCGCTTCGTCCGACCACAGCAGCGGCTTGTGCATCACGTAGCGCGAGATCACGCCCGAAAACAACACGACGATCTCGGCCAGCACGAGCAGCGCGGCTGGCACCTCGACCAGCCAGCCCAAACCGCGGTCGAGTGCTTCAGCAGCCCGGCCGCGCCCCGTCACGCGAGCTTCCCGCTCGCCTTCTCGAGCAGCGCCCAGGCTTCGTCGCCGTACTTGCCCTTCCACTCGGTGTAGAAGCCGGCCTTGCGCAGGCGGTCGCGGAACTCATCGGTCTTGGGCTGGTTGAAGATCAGGCCCTTGGCGGCCAGGTCTTTCTGCACGCTGGCGTTGAGCGCAGCGGTGTCGGCACGCTCCAGCAAGGCTGCGGCGTTGATGTGCTTGGCGACGATGGTGCGCACATCGGCCGGCAGCTTCTCCCACGCCTTCTTGTTGGCGAGAAACCAGAAGCCGTCCCACATGTGGTTGGTGAGCGAACAGTACTTCTGCACTTCGTAGAGCTTGGCGGTGGAAATCAGCGCGAGCGGGTTCTCCTGGCCTTCGACCACCTTGGTCTGCAGCGCCGAATACACCTCGTTGAAGTTGATCGAGGCGGGGGAGGAATCGAAGGCCTTGAACATCGAGGTCCAGAGCGGCGAGACCGGCACGCGGATCTTGAAGCCCTTCAGGTCATCGGGCGAGACGATGGGCTTGCTGCTGGACGTGATCTGGCGGAAGCCGTTGTCCCAGATGTTGTCCATCACGACCAGGTTGGCCTTGCCGATCTGCGCGCGCACATGGGCGCCGAGCGGGCCGTCGAGCGCCTTCCACACCGTGTCGTAGTCACCGAACGCAAAGCCGATGCCGCTGATCGAGGCGGCCGGCACGAGCGTGGAGAGGATCAGCCCCGAGAGGGTGAAGAACTCGACACCGCCCGAGCGCACCTGGCTCAGCATGTCGGTGTCGGAGCCCAACTGGTTGTTGGGGAAGACCTGGATGTCGACGCGGCCCTTGGTCTCGGCCAGGATGGCGGCCGACATGTCCTTGGCCCGCACGTTCAGCGGGTGCGTCACCGGCAGGTTGTTGGCGAACTTGTAGGTGAATTCGGCTGACTGCGCCGAGGCGCGGCCGGTGGCGAGCGCGAGCGGCAATGCGATCGAAGCGGCGGGCAAAAGGGTGGGCAAAGAGAGGGCGCCGGCGCGTTCGAGCAAGCTGCGTCGTGTGAGGGTCATCTGGGTGTCTCCGGAGGTAAGAATCTTGGCCCCGGATTTTGTCGTGCAATGCCGCCGCTTCCGGCTGGCGCGACGATCTTTGGCTTGGGGTATTCCCGAGCCTGAGCAAATGTTGCTTGGCCCCTTTGCTCAGATCCCCTCGGGGGGCGGCCGACGGATGGCGTCGGCCGAGGGCTCCGCTCCTAGACGGACGACACGATCAACACTGCGCGCCGGTTCTGCAGGCGACCCGCGTCGTTGTTGTTGTCTGCGATGGGCCGGGCCGAGCCGCGGCCGCGGCGCACGATGTTGGCCATCGCGAAGCCCTGTGTCACCAGCGCCTGCGCCACGACCTCGGCGCGGCGCTCGGAGAGTCGGCGGTTGTAGTCGGGGCCGCCCTGGTTGTCGGTGTGGCCCTCGACGGTGATGCGGTCGATGCCGACGCCTAGCAGCACTTGCGCCACACGCGCGATGGTCGCCAGCGCGTCGGGCGAGAGCGTGGCGTCGTCGTGCGCGAACACGACGCGGCCACCCAGGTCGAGATGCCAGCCGTCATCGGCCGGCGTGAAACCGAGGCCACGCAGCGCATCCTGCTTCGGCGTGGCTGGCGGGGGTGGTGGTGGCGGCGTGCTGCACGCGGCCAACGCCAGCGGCGCGGCCAGCAGCGCACAGAGCAACGTGCGGCGCTGGCTGTGTCGGGCTTGTGGGTGCGGGTGTGGAGAAAGTTCGTTCGGGCGAAATACTGCGGTTCGTCGGGTCATCGAGTTCTCTGTGCAAAGGAATCCTGATCGGCCGGCCCGCCGTGGTCCGGCAGGTCCGGCCCGAGGGCATCGAGCCGCGCCTGCTCGCTCGGCCGGAAGGTCGCGACCGAGCCGCGCTCGACCGACTTGGCCTCGTACATCGCTTCGTCGGCCGCGCGGATCAGGCCTTCGACCGTCTCGGCGTGGTCCGGGAACACCGCCACGCCCATGGTCACGCTCACGGAGCGGAAGTGGCCGCCCGGCAGCGCCACGCGCGCATCGAGCGCACGGCCGATGCGGTCGGTGAGGTGCACGATCTCGAGCGCGTCGCGCAGCGGGCTGACGACGATGACGAACTCGTCGCCCCCGAGCCGCGCCACGAAGTCGGCATCGCGCATGGTCGAACGCAGGCGCTTGGAGAGTTCGACCAGCAGCACATCGCCCGCGGCGTGGCCCAGGGTGTCGTTGATCTCCTTGAAGCGGTCGGTGTCGATGAACACCAGCCCGGCCTTCTGGCCCTCACGCCGGCAACGTGTGATCACTTCGGCCAGATGCTCGCCGAGGTAAGCGCGGTTGGGCAGGTCGGTGAGCGAATCGTGCCGGCTCTCCTGGCGCAGCGAGTCGTTGGCGCGCCGCAGTTCGGCGTGGTGCGCTTCGATCACGTGCTGCTGCACCTGCAGTTCGGAGAGCAGCGAGTTGAAGTCGTCGGCGAGCGCATCGATCTCTCGCACCGGCACGTGGTCGGCCCGGCGCTCGAAAGAGCGCGATTCGCGCACCTGCCGCGTCAGCGTGGCAAGCGCGCCGATCGGCCCGACGATGGCCGCCGTCAGTCGGCGCGAATACGCCAGCACCAGCCCTGCCGTCGCCACCACGCACACCACCAGCGACAGCGCCGCACCCGAGAGGTAGAGCATCAGCGTGTGGCCGTCGGAACGCAGCGCGATGTGGCCCAGCGGCTCGCGCTGGTCGCCGACGGGCACGCTGGCGGCATCTTGCGCCCAGCTCTGCTCCAGCCGGCGCGCCCAGCGGTCGGCCTTGCCGGTGATGGGCCGCTCGTACCGCAGCCAGGCCTGGCCGGTCTTGCCGGTGACGGTGACCTCGGCCAGCCGCGCGGTGGTGGCGACCTGCTCGATGAGTTCGCGCATCGCCTGGGGGTCATTGAAGCGCAGCGCCGGCTCGCCAGCGATCGCGAGCGAGCCGGCCACCAGTTGCCTGGAGCGGATGTCGTGGTCGCGCAGCGCGTAGAGCCCGGCCATCGCCATCGACAAGCTGACGCAGACCAGCGAAAAGATCGCGACCCGCCACTGCGCACGGCGCACGAGCGTGGCAATTCCGGTGGGCAGGCGATGCGACTGTGATGATGGCTCGCGCGTCAAGGCCGCCCCCGGTCGCGCTGCGTGAGCCGCAGCAGTTGCGCGTTGACGCGCAAGCCGCTGCGCGAGATGGAATCGAGGTTGGCGCGGATGCGCCAGCCGGGCTCGGCAGCTGACAGGCAAAAGAGGCCGCCGTAAGAGCAGAAGTCGTCACCATGGCCTACGGTGAGGATGGGCCGGTTGACGAGGTACGCGACCAGCCGTGTCACCGGTTGCTGTTTGGCCGCGGCCGGCAGGTCGCCGAAGTAGATCGCCTGGCAATCGAGCAGCGCGGCGAAGGCGGCAGCATCGAGCGGGCGGGCGACCACTTGCACGCGTGCCGGCGGCGCGGCCTCTTCGGCAAAGCGGCGTGTGATGGCGAGCACGGCGGCGGGGTCTTGCTCGTTCACGCAAATGCGCAAGACCGGGGGCGCCTCGCCCCAGCGCGTGTACCGCACGATGCCGGCGAAGACATCGGCGACGTCGTCGGCGGTGTCGGCCCAGGCCGCGGGGCCGAACGTGGCCGCGCCGCAGAGCACCAGCGTGCGGAACGCCACCAGCTTCTGCATGATCGACAGCCGCCACCGCGTCGGCACAGCACGCCGACCCGCCGCACCCGCCGGCGAGCGGGGCGTCTGATCTGGCAAGGCATCGCCAGTCATGGGCACCTCAAGCTCAAACCTGCGCCGATCGGGGATCGGCGGCGGGCGCCAGGCGCTCCAGCACCTTCAAGCAGGCCAGCCGCATCGGCGCATGCTCGGATTCGTCGAGCAGCGCCAGGATGCTGTGCAACATCTCGCCGGCCTCGTCCCGCCGCTCGGCCTGAATCAACAGCAGTGCCAGGTTGTAGCGGGCGCGCAGCCGCAGCATGCGCAGCCCGCGCGCCGCGGCCTGCGCTTCGACATCGCGCAGGATGGGTTCCGCCTGCGCGAGCCAGCCCGCCATCGTGAGGCACTTGGCCTGGTTGTTGAGCGAGCCCAGCAAACCGGCCAGGTCGTTGCTGCGCTGCGCCGCCTGCACGGCCTGCTCGGCATAGCCGCAGGCGCGCTGCAAGGCCGCGCGGGCGGCATCGGCATCGCCGGCGGCCTGCGCTTCTTCGTGGGCGGCGATGGCCACACCCACCAATCCGCTGTAGGCGGCGCGCAGTTGCTCGCGGTCGTGTGCCTCGCGCACCAGCGAGAGCGCGCGAAAGAAATCCGGCTCCGCGCCGGCCGCGCCGCCCAGGCGCCAGCGGCACAGGCCGATGCGCATCAGCGCCACGCTCTGGATGGCAGGCGAATCGATCTCGGTACCCAAGGCCAGCGCGAGCTGCGCGTGTGGAAGCGCTTCTTCGCTTCGGCCGAGTTCACTCAGACACAGCGCCAGCATGCACAGCAGTTGGCCGCGCAAGGCCGGATGGCCCTCGGCGACGCGCGCCAGGCCGCTGGTGGCGTGCGTCACCGCCTCTTCGAAGCGCCCGAGCGCGCCCAGGTGCCGCGCGGCCCAGAACTCGGCCGTGGCGCGAATGCTGCCGTCTTCGCCCCGCATCGCGCGCAGCGCGTCGACAGCCCAACGCGCGCCGATCTGGTGCAGGCCGAGCCGCCAGGCGGTTTGCACCTCGGCCTGCCACTCTTCCAGCGGGCGGGAAGCGGGGTCGGCAAAATTGGGCGGTTCGGAGGACATGGGGGAGGGGAAAATCCTGAGACGCGTGCATCGGCGGTGAGCGCCAGACCCGGGGATTCGATTTCACCGATTGACAAATTTCACTTTCGTCATTTTGACCGGAAAGTGAAGTGATGCTGTGTCAGACCGTGACGACTCATGGAGACGGCAAGCCGCCGCCCGCTGCCGCGAGCACAGCGGCGATCTCCACCAGCAGTTCGCTCAGGTCGCGCTCCAGGCCAAAGACCAAATGGTCGAGCACCGCACTGTCGGCGTGGGCACCGCAGGCGCTCTCCAGCGCTCGCGCCGGCGCCACGATGCCGGCGGCGCCCAGCAGGCCCGCGGTGGCGCGCAGGTCGTGCGCGAGCCGGTTGGCGGCGCGCATGTCTGGCGCCGCGATGGCGCGGCGCGTGGCGGTGGCGAAGTTGCGGCACTGCGTGTCGAACAGCGTGAGCATGCGGCGGTAGAGCTTGTGGTCGCCGAGGCTGGCGGCGAGGCCGGCTTGTGCATCGAAGCGTGGCGCGCCGGTGGCTGGGGCGGGCAGACTGCTCGCGAAGGTGTCGTCCGTGGGCGGCGTTGGCGCTGACACCGGCACCAGCGCCGATGCCGATCGAATGACAGTCTGTGCAGCCGCACCCACGTCCTGCGCCCCACCCGCCCGCGAAGCGCGAGGCTCCGCCTCCACCGGCGCGACCCAGCGCGCGATCGTCGAAAACATCAGCTCGATCTCGATCGGCTTGGCGATGTGGTCGTCCATGCCGGCGTCGAGTGCCAGCTCGCGGTCGCCAGCCATCGCGTTGGCGGTCATCGCAATGACAGGGAGCTGCGCCCAGCGCGGCTCCTGGCGGATGCGGCGCGTGGTTTCGTAGCCGTCGAGCACCGGCATCTGGCAGTCCATCAACACGCAATCGAAGCCGCCGCCGGCGAGGCGCTCCAGCGCCTGCTGGCCGTTGTCGGCCAGCACCACTTCCATACCGGCATCGCCGAGCAGTTCGAGCGCCAGTTCCTGGTTGATCGCGTTGTCTTCGACCAGCAGCACGCGCACGCCGCGCAAACGGGCACGCGGGCCGGTGGCCGCCTCCTTGGTTGCCGAGGCTTGCGGATGCGGCCCGGGCGGGCGGTCGATGTTGCCAAGGCAGGCCCCGAACAGCGTCGCCGGCATGAGCGGCTTGACGACCACATCGCAGTCTTCGAGCCGGGTGCTCTGCAGGCGCTGCAGCAGCGTCTCGCGGCCGAAAGCCGTGGCCTTGAGCATGGGCCGGCAGCCGCCGCTGCTGAGCAGCGCCAACCGCCCGGCGCACTCCACGCCATCCATGCCCGGCAGCTGCGCCTCGACCAACGCGAGGTCGAAGACCTGGCCGTTGCGCTCGGCCGCTTCGACGAGCACCAGCGCCTGCTCGCCATCGACCGCGGCTTGCGCCTGCATGCCGAGTGACCGCGCCATCGCCGTGAGCACGCGGCGAGCGCCGTCGTTGGCATCGACGATCAAGAGGCGCATGCCCTGCACCAGGTGCAGCGAGGCCTCGCGCTCGGCATCGGCCTGCGGCTGGCGACCGAGCCGCAATCTGAATTCGAAGCGGCTGCCGTGGCCGGCTTCGCTGTGCACCTCGATCTCACCGCCCATGCGCTGCACCAGGTTGCGGCTGATCGCGAGGCCGAGGCCGGTGCCGCCGAAACGGCGCGAGGTGGAAGTGTCGGCCTGCTCGAAGGGCTGGAAGAGCCGGCGCTGCTGCTCTTCGCTCATGCCGATGCCGGTGTCGGTGACCGAAAAATCGAGCAGCGCCCCCCCATCACCCTGCTCGACCGCTTCGATGCGCACGATCACCTCGCCACGCTCGGTGAACTTGATCGCATTGGTGCCGAGGTTGACGAGCACCTGCCCGAGCCGCATCGCGTCGCCCACCAGGTCCATCGGCAGGCTCGCGGGCAGGTCGAACAGCAGCTCCAGCCCTTTTTCCTCGGCCTTCAGGCCCAGCAGGTTGGCCATGCTGTCGAGCACCTCGCCCAGATGAAACGGGCGCTGCTCGATGCTCAGCTTCCCGGCTTCGATCTTCGAGAAATCGAGGATGTCGTTGATGATGCCGAGCAGCGACTGGGCCGAGCGCTCGGTCTTCTTCACGTAGTTGTGCTGCTGCGGGTTGAGCCCGCTGCGCAGCGCCAGGTAGGACATGCCGAGGATCGCGTTGATCGGCGTGCGGATCTCGTGGCTCATGTTGGCCAGGAACTCGCTCTTGGCGCGGTTGGCAGCTTCGGCGGCTTCTTCGGCGCGGCGACGCTCGAGGTTCTCGCGCCGCAGTTCGCCGGTGCGCTGGTGCACCTGACGCTCCAACTCGCGGTTCATCAGCGCGTTCTCGTAAGCCACGGCGAACTGCATGCCGATCAGGCGCAGGCTCTGCAACTGCGCGGCATCGAGTGACACATGCGCCTGCCGGTTCTCGAGGTAGATCAGGCCGACCGTCTCGCCACCGTGCATCAGCGGCAGCCCGAAGATCGAGCGGATGCCGTGGCGCAGCACGATCGGGTCGCGCCCGAAGCGCACATGGCGCGACACATCCGGCAGCACCAGCGGCTCCAAGCTCTGGCAGAGGTAGTTGAAGACCGACTGAGGCACGTCGGTGGGCGCGCCGACACCGGCGAAAAGCGCATCGCCGGTATCGATCCAATGCGTGTCCGGCTCGAAGCCGGCACATGCAACCCAGGCTCCGTCGCGGCGCCAGAACAGCACGCCGCGCTGGGCGCCGGCGTACTGGCGCAGCAGGTCGAAGAGCACGCCGGGCAACTGCGCCGGCTCGCGCTCCTGGGCGAGCAGGTTGCTGGCCTGCGTGACGGTGGCCAGGTCGACGCCGGTCTCGCGCGGCCCGCCGCGTGCGGTCAGCCGCTCGAACCCGGCACCGGGCGAGGGCCGCAAGGCGGCACGGGCGGTGCGCAAATGGACTGCCTTGCCCACCGCGCCCCAGTCCTCGAAGGCCGTGGCGGCCGCGGCAAAGTAGGCATCGGCCGCCAGAGTGAACTGCTGCGCGTCGCAAAAACTGCCCGCCAGCTCGCAGGCCAGGGCGTGGTGCCAGGGGCGCCCGTGCGCGAGCGAGGACCTGATGCTGGCGTCGAACACCGACATGGCGTGGCCGTGTTCGCCGTTCGTCCAGGCCACCATGGCGTCGAGCAGCTCGGCCATGTGGCCGAAGGTCTCGGGCAATTGCGCCGCGTGTTCGTGGAACCAGGTGATCAGCGGCGCGAGTTCCGCCTGCAACGCCTGGCGCTGCCGATCGGCATCGGTGCCGCCGGCCTCTTGCGCACTGCCAGACGCCATGCCGCGAAGGGCGTGACACAAGGCCAGGCCGTGAAACCAGTTTCGAAGGATGACCGGGTAGAGGCCGAGGTTCTCGATCTGGGCGCGGCCTTCGCGCGCCTGCGGCAGTGCCGCGTCCCAGTCGCCGAACAGGCCGCTGGCGATGCAGCGGTAGACGAGGAAGTAGCCGTGGCCAAGCTGGTTGCCCTTGATCGCAGCCGCGTATTCGCCGACGTCGAAGTCGTCGCCTTCCAGCAGGCCCGGGCCGGCGGTTTCACCTCTCAAACAGCGTGCGAACTGGCGACAGACGAACGCCAGCCGCCAGGCGCTGTAGTGTCCCGTACGTTGCCCGTTTTTCGCTTCCTCTTCGATCTCGGCCAGCGCCAGATCGAGATGGGTTGAAATCTCGAGATGCACCGTGAGCGTCGCGATGCCGCAGGCCGAGGCATCCATGGTGTTGCCGAGCTGGGTCGCGAGCAGACAGCCTCGTCTGGCGTATTCGAGCGTGAGGCTCAAGGGTTCGAACCAGAAGCTGGTGACCAACGCGCGACGGAGGTAGAGGCGTTGCAGCATTTCGGGCGTGCTGACGCGCTCGGCCATGCGCAGCCCCGCGTCGGCCAGGCGCCGCGCGAGTGCCAGACCGGTTCCAGCGATCAACGCGCCGATCGCGTCGCCCATCAACACCGGCAGCGCGGCAAACATGCCGTGCTCCCACCCGATGCGCAGCGCCCGCAGCACGCACCAGTCGCGCACCAGCGGCTGGCGGGATTGGGCCCGCGACGGGAACACCTGCAGGATGCGCGCGGCGGCCACGAGGCGCTCGTCTTGCAGGTCAGGCAGTTGGTCGAAGTAGGCATCGAGGTCGGCCTGGGCGTTCACGAAGCCGATCACGGCAGAGAGTTCGAACGCCAGCATCGCCTGTTGATCGGCCAACGCCGGATGAGGGAACCCGATGGCCTCGGCGGCCCATTTGGCAACCGCCACCGATTCGTCGGCCAGTCCCCGCGAGATGAGCAGCCGGGTGTGCATGACGATCGCGTCGGCAATGGGCAGCGGGTCGGTGCCGCACAAGCGAACCAATTCGGCGAACCGGGCGTCGCAAGCCTCGAACTGCGAGAGCCCGAAGCGCAGGCCGTACTCGACGGTGATGCGACGCACGGCCTGCGCGTCGGCTTCCGGCTGGATGCGGGCCAACTGTTCGGCGCCGAAGATGAGGCGAAGCCCGTGTTCGAGCGCGCCGCTGACCAGGGCACGCTGGGCGGTGGCGACCAGCAGTTCGATGACGCGCTGGCGCTCTTCTGACTCACCCGGACCGGTCAGCGCCTGCGAGGCTGCCAGATAGTGGTCGGCCGCGCGGAAGTCGTCGAGCCCATCGAGCCGGCTCTCGTGCAAATCCCCTGCCGACGGCCGCTGGCTGGTCGGCAGGACCGCAGTGATTTCGGCCGACTCGGCGGTGAAGAGCGAGCGCGCCGCGGCCAGATGCCACTGGGTGCGCTGCTCCGTGCTCAGCAGCTCACGCGCGGCCTCGCGCAGGCGATCGTGCGCAAAACGAAAACGCCGCTCACCGGCCACCGTCTGTTTGCCCGGCGAATTCACCACAGCCAGCAGCGCATGGCGCACCAGCACCTGCAGTTGCTGCTGCACGCGGTCTGCGGATTGGCCCAGCACACGGGCGACGAAGGCCGCATCGAAATCGCCGCCCAGGCAGGCGCACAGGCCCACCAGCGTTTGCACCGGCGACGGCAGGCGGCGCAGCATCTCGACCAGGCTTTGCGCCGAATGGCCCACACTCGGCAGATCACTTAGAGCGCTGGCCGACCAGTTCCAGGCGCCATCGACGCGGCGCAAGTCGCCCACTTCGAAGAGCTGGCGCGCATATTCGAGCACGAAGAAGGTGTTGCCCTGCGTCTTCTCGGCCAGCGTTTGCGCCAGGGCGGCAAGCGATGGCGAATCGGCTTCGAGCACGTCGCCCAACAGCTCGGCCACGGCCTCGGGCGCCAGGCCGGCCACTTCGACCTCGACCCATTCGCCTGCGGGCTCGTCGCCCTTGTCGCCGCCCTTTTCGTCGATCGGGTCACGCGCGTGCGCCGCCGCCTGGCGCGCCTGTTCGACCAGGCGCGCGAGCGGCGGGTTGGCCTCGACCTCGTCGTCGCGGTAGGCGAGCACCAGCAGCAGTTCACGGTGGCTTTGTTCAAGCGCCAGATACCGCAGCAGGTCGATCGAATCTCGGTCGGCCCATTGCACATCGTCGACGAAAAGCACCAGGCGCAGCCCGCGCGCGCGCAGCGCCTGCGCCACCGCGCCGAGCGAGCGCTTCATGCGTTCGAGCACGTTCGATTCCTGCGAGCTGCCGAGTGCCGAGAAGCCCGCAAAGGCGGAATCCGACGCCGGCTCGACCGAGGGCAGCAGCGCCGCAAAACCCGGCGCCACACGCACGAGGAAGGCGGCATTGGGGCCGATGGCCTCGCCGAGTTCCTCGCGCAGCGCGGCCAGCTCGCGCGCCGGCAAGGTCAGCGCAAAGCCGGCCAGGTCGGCCAGGGCCTGCGCCAGGCCGGAGAATGGCGTGAGGTGGGCGAACTCGTCGTACTTGCCGGCCGCGAACACGATGTCACGCGCGGTGAGCGCCGGCACCAGCGCGCGCACCAGCGCCGATTTGCCGCAGCCGGAGCGCCCGCGCACCGCGATCGCGCGGCGCTGCGTGCCGACATCGGCAATGGCACGTTCGAGCCGCGCCAGAGCGGCGTCACGGCCGACCAGGCGCGAGGGCGGCATGGGCCGCACGCGCCGGTCTGCGCTGCCGACGGCAAAGCCGGTCGAGGCCAGCGTGCCCGCCACGACGGCCAGCACCTGCTGCAGGTCGATGCGCAAGCCGTGGATCGATTGGTAGCGCCGCTCCGGGCTCTTGGCGAGCAGCTTGGCGACCACTTCCGACAAGGCGGCCGGCACATCGGCGTTCAGCGCACGCAGGGCCGGCGGCGGCACGGCCAGCACGGCGTGCAGCAGCGCCAGCGTCTCGCGCTCCTCGAAAGGCGGCCGACCAGCAAACAGCCAGAACAGCACCGCGCCCAGCCCGTACAGATCGGCCCGGTAATCGATGGCGCGATCGACGCGGCCAGTCTGTTCAGGCGCCGTGTAGGCGAGGTTGCCGATACGGTGACCCTTGGGCTCACCCTCGGCGAGAGGGTGACGCAGGATTTCTGCCCCGCGCAGGCCGTCGATGGCGGCTTCGCCATCGGCATCGATCACCAGCTTGGTGGGGTTCAGGTGGCCGTGCAGCACCCGTGCCGCGTGCATGTTTTCCAGCAGCCCCAGCAGCGAGAGCGCGTAGCGGATGCAGCCTGCCGGGTCCCCCGCAAGCCGCGGCCGCGCATCGACCAACCGCATCACACCCAGGCGCGATTGCACCAGCGTGCGCCGGTCGGACGCGAAGCTCAGCAGCCGCGGCACGCGTGGCACGTCTGCCAACTTCCGCAGCACGTTCACCTGCTGCTGCAGCCGCGCGGCAGCAGCATCCGACTCGGGCGAATACGCCGGCGCCTGCACCTGAGCGACGAAGCAATCGGTGATGGTGTCGCCGTCGACCCAGCGCGAGCGGCTCACCCGCACCTGATCCTGCTCGGTGGAGAACTGCAGCTCCAACCAGCGCGCATCGCGCGCGGCCACCTCGGTCGAGGCCGCGGGCGCCGTGCTCATTCGATCCGTATCCAGTCGACGCGGACCACGCCATTCGGCGAAGTCACGGCCTGCACATGGGCACGCGAAGCCCAGAACAGGGTCTGGCGGTGCAGCGGCAGGTAGTAGAACTGGTCGGCGGCGCGGCGCTGCGCATCGGCGAGCAGGCCGGCGCGGCGCACTGGATCGGGCTCGGTGCCGGCCGCGTCGATGAGCCGATCGAGCACCGGATCGGCAATGCGGCCGAAGTTGCTCGCACCCTTGCCCGCCGCATCGTCGCGAGAGTGCAGCAGCGGGTCCAGCACGGGCTGTGCATCGGCAAAGCCTCCCGCCCACCCGATCAGAAAAAAGCTGGTGTCGCCCGACTGGATCTTGGGGAAGTAGAGCGTCTTGGGCCTCGCGTCCACCTTCAGCCGCACCTCGATGCGGGCCAGCATGCCAGCCAGCGCCACGCAAATCGCCTGGTCGTTCATGTAGCGGTCGTTCGGGCAATCGAGCGTGAGGTCGAAGCCTTGCGCATAGCCCGCTTCGGCCATGAGGCGGCGCGCACGCGTAACGTCTGTACGCAGCGGAACATCGAGCTTCTCGGCCATGCAGCCGGCCTTTGCCACCGCCATGCAGCGGGCTGGCACCGAATGGTCGCGCATGATGCGGGCCTTGATCGCCTCGGTGTCGATCGCATAGGCAAAGGCTTCGCGCACCCGCAGGTCCTGCAGCGGGTTGCGGCCCTTGACGCCGACGTAGGGCGACTCCTCTCGCCACAGGTCGAAGCCAAGGAAGATCAGCCGGTTTTCGGGCGCAACCGTGAGGCGCAGCGCGGGGTCGGCGCGCACACGCTCGATGTCCTGCACGGCCACATCGTTGACAAAATCGACGCCGCCCGAGAGCAGCGCGGCGGTGCGGCTGGCGTCGTTGGCGATGGGCGTGAGCACGACCTTTTGCACATTGCCCTCGAAGCGCCCCCACCACGCCGGGTTGCGCTCCAGCACCGTGCGAACACCGGGCTCGCGCTGCGCGAGGCGGTAGCGGCCGGTGCCATTGGCGTTGCGCGACGAAAAGGCTTCTTCGCGCGCCTGAAAGCTCGGCACGCGCTCGGCACGGTGCGCCACAGCCCAGGCGCGGCTCATGATCATCACGGCGCTGAGCTGCTGCAGCAGGATGGGGTTGACACGCTCCTGCCGCAATTCGACGGTGTAGTCGTCGATCTTCACCGGCGTGCCCAGCGGGCCAGCGTAGAAATTGAGTTGTGACGACGGCTGCTGCGCCCGCAGGATCGAGAAGACCACGTCGTCGGCCGTCAAGCGCGAACCATCGTGAAACACGGTATCGCGCCTGAGTTCGAAGCGCCAACGTTTGGCCTCGACCGCCTACCAGTTCGTGGCCAGGCCGGGCACGATGCGCTGATCGCGGTCACGCTCGACCAACGAATCGTGGATCAGCGCTGCCACCCCCATCGTCGTGGTCTCGGCCACGGCGTGAGGGTCCATGCTCTCCACATCGCCGCGGGCGGCCCAGCGCAGCGTTTGTGCGAACGTCGGCGAAGAGGCGAGTGCCCAAAGGCAGGCGAGCATCGCCACGCACCAGCGCCGCCACGCTGTGCCTCTACCGCAATTGCACTTCTGGTTCATCGACTGCCTCGTGAACATTTGGCAAAAGCGCTTTTATCACAAACGAATAAATCACATTTAGCATTCAATGGGGTGCCTGGCAAGCGACGTGGGTCGCTGGGTGCGTCACGAAGGCACCAGCTTTACGTTCGGACATGGAAGCAGGCGCCGCGCTTAAGTGCCCGTTAATCGGCGCTCCCCACACTGCCGGCATGAAATTCAACGCAACGCCCGGCGCGACCGCAACGACTGCATTCAGAGCCGCTCCCGTGGCACTGATCGCCCCTTCCACCGGCCGGCCCGCTGTTTCGGTGCTCATGTACCACCAGGTCGGCCGCTTCCCCACACGCCCGGCGCACAAGGCAGCGTTTTGCGACGTCGCTCGCTTTGCTGCGCAAATGGCCTGGCTGCGCGTGCTGCGTTACCACGTGATCAGCCTCGATGCCGCCTGGCGTGGCCTGTTCGACGGTGCGCCGCTGCCGCCGCGGGCCGTGGTGCTGACATTCGACGACGGCTACGAGAACTTCGAGCGCTGGGCCTGGCCCGTGCTGCAACGCAACGGCTTTCCCGCGACGCTCTTTGCCGTCGCCGGCCAACTCGGGCGCCACGCCGGCTGGCTGGACAAGGGTTTCGATCCCGCGCCGCTGCTCGACGCGGCCGCCCTGCGCCGGCTCGCCGACCAAGGTGTCTCGATCGGCTCGCACAGCATGTCGCACGCGCGGCTCACGACCTTGTCGGACTCGCAAGCCCGCCATGAATTGCGCGGCAGCATGGAGGTGCTCGAAGACGCCCTGGGCCGCGCCGTGCCCGACTTCTGCTACCCCTACGGCGACCACGACGAGCGGGTGCGCGATCTCACCCGCGCGGCAGGCTACCGGCTGGCGCTGACCTGCGCGCGCGGCGCCGCCAACACCGCCAACAACGCCTGGGAGATCCCGCGCAAAGGCATCTCCTGGGGCGACAACGTGCTTGGGCTGGCGTGGAAGCTGCACGCCAAGAATGCGCGCAAAGGTGGCCTCGCGCCCGCCGCATCGGCTGCGCCGGTGCTCGCGTGACGCGCCCGCAACCCCCGATGCGCATCGTCCAGCTCATGCACAGCCACGGCTGGGGCGGTGCCGAGCAGCACCTCGTGCAACTGGCCACCGAGCAATCCGCCCGCGGGCACGAAGTGATCTTCGCCGGCCCGCGCGACAGTTGGCTGCGCAGGGCGCTGGCCAAGGTCGGTGTGCCCACGGAGCATTTGCGCATGTCCGGCCTGCTGGATCCGTCCTCGCACTGGCGCCTGCGCACACTCATCCGCGTTTGGGCGCCGGACGTGGTGCATGCACACGGCGTGCGCGCTTCGTTCTACGCCGGCCTCGCGATCGGCGCCCACCGCGACGCCGTGGCCATCGCCACCGCGCACTCCACCGGCGCCCGCGGGCACATGCGCGGCTGCGCGCAAGTGATCGCCGTGTCGCACGCGGTGCAGCGCCAACTCCTCGCGCAAGGTCACACACCCGACGCCACGCCGGTCGTTCACAACGGCGTCGCGGATGTGAACGCGAGCCGACCGCGGGAGCTTCTGCGCCAAAGCCTCGGCATCGCGCCCGGCGATTTCGCACTCTGCAGCGCCGGCCGCTTCATCCACGACAAGGGGCAGGACCTGATGGTCAAGGCCTTGGCGCACGTCGGCGGGCGTGTTGTGCTGTGCCTCTTCGGCGACGAAACCACCGAGTTCGGCCGCCATGTCAGGCAACTCGCCAAGCGCGACCCACGCATCCGCTTCATGGGTTTTCGCGACGACGCACGCAACCTGCTCCCCGCCTTCGACGCCTACCTGTGCGCCTCGCGCCGCGAGGCTTTTGGCTTGTCGCTGGCAGAGGCATCGGCCGCCGGTTTGCCGGTGATCGCACCCGACGTCGGCGGCATCTCCGAAGTGATTCGGCATGGCCAAAGCGGTTGGCTGGTGCCGGCGGAAAACCTCATCGCGCTGGCACAAGCCATCGATCTGCTGCGCGACGACAGCGCGCTGGCCGCAGCACTGGGTAGCGGTGGTCGTCAACGCTACCTCGATCACTTCACCGTGAGCCGCATGGTCGATGAAACGCTGGCGGTTTATCGGTACGCGTTGGCAGGTCGGGTGAGAGCCGCAGCCGGGGAATTGGCTGCGGTGGAAGCGGCTTGATCGTCGCAGTTGCGCGTTTGGGACACGCATGAAAAACGGACCTCAAGGGTCCGTTTTTGCTTGCTGTCTGGAGGAGAGGGAGGCCTTCGCATCTTGACATGAAAGCTATGCCTGACGCGGATTCTAGACCGCAGCATTGCCCCCGTTCCCC
>JAMFRW010000512.1 GCA_026224975.1 Rhodoferax sp.
CGGGTGGCGCCCCCCGCGGGCGCAGGAGGAGGCGCGCCGCGCCGCGTTCGGTCTGTCCTCGACGCGCTATTACCCGAGCCTCCACCACCTCCGCGACTCGGACGCGGCGCTGATCACGGATCCGAGCGCGCAACTTCGACGTGCGCAAGCAATTGCTCGAATACGACGACGTGAGCAACGACCAGCGCAAGGTGATCTACCAGCAGCGCAACGAAATCCTCGAGGCGCAAACCCTCTCGGAGCAGATCACCAACCTGCGCGCCAGCAGCATGACCGACGTGGTGCGCACCTTCGTGCCCTCCGAAAGCGTCGAGGAACAATGGGACCTGCCGGGCCTGCAGAAGGTGCTGGCCGACGAATGGCATCTCGAACTGCCGCTGGTCGAAGAGGTCGAAAAGAGTGCCTCCATCACCGACGAAGAAATCGTCGAGAAGGTCGTCAAGGCGGCCGATATGGCCTTCGATGCCAAGGTCGAACGCGTGGGCCTGGAGCAGTTCACGCCCTTCATGCGCATGATCCTGCTGCAGTCGATCGACTCGCACTGGCGCGAGCACCTGGCCGCGCTCGATTACCTGCGCCAGGGCATTCACCTGCGCGGTTATGCCCAGAAGAACCCGAAGCAGGAGTACAAGCGCGAGGCCTTCGAGCTGTTCTCGCAGTTGCTCGATGTCGTCAAGATGGACGTGACACGCGTGCTGATGACGGTGCGCATCCAGTCGCAGGAAGAAGTGGCCCAAGCCGCCGAGGCGATCGAAGAGCGCGCCGAGCGCATCAGCAACGTGACCTACACGCACCCGAACGAAGACGGCAGCGTCTCGTCCGAAGCCGACCCGACGGCCTACAGCCCGACGCTCGCCGACGAAGTGCCCAAGGTCGGCCGCAACGATCCCTGCCCTTGCGGCAGCGGCAAGAAATACAAGCAGTGCCACGGTCGGTTGGCGTGAGCTGCGGTTAAGGAGCAGGTCTTATTCGGTCTTTCGCGCGGAGACCGCACGGTATCCTCCGCGGTGATGAGTGCCGCGCCGACCACCGATGTTGCCGTCCGCCGAGAGTTGTTGCGCTTGTCGCTGCACAACTCGTCGCGCAGCGTGCCGCTGCAGTTGGTCACCGTCGCGGTGGTCGTGTGGCTCGGGCTCGACATCGGCCGCGTTCTGGCATCGTGCATCACGGCTGCACTCGGCCTGACGGTCGGCCTGTGGCGCTTGTGGATCTCGCGCCGTTATGCCGTCGTGGCGCACCTCGACGAACCCCAGCTCGGCACCGCGCGCACCATGCTCGAAGCCAACTGCGCGCTCGCCGGCGTGATGTGGGCGGTGGCGACCTTCGGCATCTACGCCTATTCGCAAGGCACCACGGCCACCGCTTTCGTGATGATCGCCTGCGGCTCGGTCGCTGTCGCGGCCTTGTTCATGTCGTTGGTCGGGCGCTCCTTCCTGCTGCTGGCCGTGCCGGAGCTGGGCAGCGTGGTGCTGGCGAGCATGTTCGGCGACAAGGTTTACTCGATTCCGCTGGCGGTGCTGATCGCCGCCTTCGGCCTGACGATGTACCTCGCGGCGCGCGAGTTCACCGCCACGGCCACGCGCGCCATTCGCCACGGGCTGGAGCTGGAGCTGGCCAACGAGTCGCTGCAATCGGCGAAAGAATCGGCCGAGTCGGCCAACCTGGCCAAGTCGCAGTTCCTCGCGACCATGAGCCACGAGATCCGCACGCCGATGAACGGTGTGCTGGGCGCGCTCGACCTGCTGCGCCGCTCACAGCTCGATGTGGACCAGCGCCGGCTGGTGCGCACGGCGGCATCGTCGGGCACCTCGCTGATGGCGATCCTGAACGACGTGCTCGACCATTCGAAGATCGAAGCCGGCAAGCTGGTGCTGACGAATTCGCCGCTGTCGCTGTATGCGATGGCCGGCTCGGTGATCGCGCTCTTTCGGGGCAATGCCGAAGCCAAGGTGCTCAAGCTCTCGCTCGATCTGCGCTCGGGCGTGGCCGATTGGGTGATCGGCGATTCGCAGCGCCTGAAGCAGGTGTTGCTCAACCTCGTCGGCAATGCGATCAAGTTCACCGAGCGCGGCGAAGTGCGGCTGAGGCTCAGCCAGCAGCCCGCCAAGGAAGGCTGGACACGCGTGCAATTCGAGATCCGCGATTCGGGCATCGGCATACCGCCCGATGCGCTCGAAGGCCTTTTCCAGCCCTTCCACCAGGTCGACGCCACACGCAGCCGGCGCCGTGGCGGCACCGGCTTGGGCCTGGCGATCAGTCAGCGCATCGTGCAGGCGATGGGCAGCCAGATCGAGGTGGAAAGCGAGCCCGGCGTGGGCTCGTGGTTCCGCTTCGCCTTGACCTTGGAGCGCGACGATTCGGCCATCCACGTGACGCAGAACGACTCGGCGCTCGGCGCGCTCGACAGCGCCGCGCCGCTCGCCGGCAGGGTGTTGCTGGTCGAGGACAACGAGGTCAACCGCATGATCGGCCGCGAGGTGCTGATGGCGCTCGGCCTGACCGTCGTCGAGGCGACCGACGGCAAGCAGGCGCTGGAGCGGCTGGCGGCCGAGCCGGTCGATCTGGTGCTGATGGATTGCCAGATGCCGGTGATGGATGGTTACGCCGCCACGCAGGAAATCCGCAAGCGCGAACGCCGGCTCGGCCTGCCACATTTGCCGGTGCTGGCACTCACCGCGAACGCGTTCGACGAAGACGCGGTGCGCTCGCGCGAGGCCGGCATGGATGCGCATCTGGCCAAGCCGTATACACGGGATCAGTTGCAGGAGCTCCTGAAAGTCTGGCTTTGATGGGGCCCCCAGGCCGACGGAATACGTCGGCCGCCGTCCGAAGGGGGCAGAGCAGTCAACTGACCTTGCTCATGCCCGTCACGGGCTCAGCGCCGACCACTCCGTGATCCCGGTGCGCTCTTCGCCCCAGGCGGTTTCCAGCTCCATTTGCCGGATCTCCTCGACCGCGCCGCCGCCCGAGCCGCCGGCCTTGCGCACCTGGGCGCGGGCGAGCCGCTCCATCAGCCGCAGGTCGCGCGTGGTCAGGCCCATCGCGGTTTCGGACCAGTGCTCGACCGTTGACAGCAGCGTCTCGTAGGTGATGGGCGCGGCCATGCGCTGGGCCTGCAGGGCTGCCAGCGTGCCGCGCAAGCGCGGGTCGACGCTGCGCACCACTTCGTCGATCGCCGCCTCGCCTTGGCCGTCCTCCACCACCAGATCGACCAGGCTGCGGCGAAAGAGCTGGTCGGCGGTGTACAGGCGCCCGGAAAGGATCATCTCGTTGGCGATCGCAAAGCCGGCCTTGCGAATGGTGAGGTTCCACGCGCCCATGCCGGGGAAGAGGTTGAACAGCACTTCGGGAAAGCCGGCCTGCGCACTGCGTTCGAAGATGACCTTGTGGAAGGGCAGCACCGACTCCAGGCCGCCGCCGAGCGTGTCGCCCTGCACCATCACGGTGGTGTGCACACCGCGCCTGGCGGCGTTCTCCAGCCACCACACCAGATCGATGCAGCGACGGCCGTAGAGCTTGAGCGAGTCGAGGTCCTGCGCGCGCACCAGCAGCACGAAGAGCGTGAGATCACCGCCGAAGTTGAACACGCCGGTCACGTCGGAGGTGAGCACCAGGTGGCGCACCAGGCCAGGGTTGGCCGAGATGTCGTCGAGCACGCGCTGCATCTCGGCCAGACCGGAAAGGCTGTAGCACTGGATCGGCTTCACATAGGTGCGCACGCGCAGCTGCGCCAGCTCCTCGTTCCATTCGAGGCGGAGGTATTTGTAGCGGCGGGCCAGAGGGGTGGGTACGAGCGAGACAGGAGGCGTCGGGGGCGTGCTGCTCATACCGATTCGAAGATGCGGGTGACGTGGTGAAAGTTCACCAGCGTGGATTCGACGATGGCCTCGCGCGCCGCGTCGTCGGTGAGGGTGTTGAGCACCTTGCGCAAGTCGATCATGTGCTCGGCATCCATGGTCGCGTGCGAACTGATGAAGGAGATGCCGCGTTCGCCTTCGAGCAGCAGCGAATCCCTGATCGCCGCCGAGAAGGTGCCGCCGTACACCGAGGCGATCACCTCCAGCGCATACAGCATGCCCAGCACCGAGCACGGGTGGCGCCGGTCGGCTGCCCAGTAGTTGTAGCCGTTGAGGGCGAGGGTGTGCACGTTCGGCACATGGGCACGTGTCACGTCGGGCTCCACGCTCACCGCGGCGAGGTCGTTCATCACCCACTCCTCGTGGCCCGACTCCTCGTGCATGTGCTCGTACAGAAAGTAGCGGATCTGGCGCTGCTCGTCGGGCACGCGGCTCGCGGCCGCGGCACACACCGGGTTGAAGTGCCAGACCACGTGGTACAGCTCCAGCAGCAGGGCGCGGTAGCGCTCGACGGTCATGCCGTTGGCGACGGCATCGAGTACGACGGGGTTGTTCTCGAACTCGCGACGCGCTTCATCGGTGCGCATCACCAGATCGGCGAAAAAGGGCAACATGCAAGACTCCGGAAACAATGCAACAGGAAAGGGTGGAGGGTTTCTACCGACTCTAAGGCCGCACCCCGCCCGACGACATAGGCACTCCTTACAGGTTCGTTCGCCGATCGTGTCGGCAGCGTTCCTACAATCGCCGCCAGTCCCGGGAACCGCTGTCCCATCCCGCCCACACACCACCGAGTCCGTCATGCCCGTCAACCTCTCTGCCCCGAATCCGCAAGACCTGTTTCCTGTTGCCGGTGTCGAGCTCGGCATCGCGATGGCAGGCGTGCGCAAGGCCAACCGGCGCGACTTGACGGTGGTCACATTGGCCGAAGGCAGCACCGTCGCCGGCGTCTTCACCCGCAACCGCTTTTGCGCGGCACCGGTGCAGATCTGCCGCCAGCATCTTGCGGCGGGCCTCGGCACGCGCGCGATCCTCGTCAACACCGGCAATGCCAACGCCGGCACCGGTGACGACGGCCTGGCGCGGGCGTTCTCGACCTGCATCGCGCTCGCCCAGCACCTGAACATCGCGCCCGAGCAGGTGCTGCCGTTCTCGACCGGCGTCATCATGGAAAGCCTGCCCAACGACCGCATCGAAGCCGGCCTGCCGGCCGCGCTGGCCGACCTGGCCGCCGACCACTGGGGCCAGGCGGCCGAGGCCATCATGACGACCGACACCGTGCCCAAGGCCGCGTCGAAGCAAGTGCAGATCGGCGGCCGACCCGTCACGCTCAGCGGCATCAGCAAGGGTGCCGGCATGATCCGCCCGAACATGGCGACCATGCTGGGCTTCATCGCGACCGATGCGGTCATCGCGCCCGAACTCGCGCAAGCGCTGGTGCGCGATGCGGCCGACCAGTCCTTCAACCGCATCACCATCGATGGCGACACCTCGACCAACGATTCGTTCCTGCTGATCGCCACGAACCAGGCTGGCCATGCGCCGATCACGCAGGTCGATTCGGGGGACGGCAAGGTGTTTCGCGATGCACTGGTGGCCGTGGCGCAGCAGCTCGCGCAAGCCATCGTGCGCGACGGCGAAGGCGCGACCAAGTTCATCGCCGTGCAGGTCGACGGCGGCCAGACCGAAGACGAATGCCGGCAAGTGGCCTATGCCATCGCGCATTCGCCGCTGGTCAAGACGGCCTTCTTCGCGAGCGACCCCAACCTGGGTCGCATCCTCGCGGCGGTGGGTTATGCCGGCATCGATGACCTCGACCAGACGAAGATCGATCTCTTCCTCGACGAGGTTCACGTGGTGCAACACGGTGGCCGCCTGGCCTCGTATCGCGAAGAAGACGGCCAGCGCGTGATGAAGCAAAGCGAGATCACCGTGCGCATCGGCCTGCACCGCGGCGCCGCGAGCACCACGGTGTGGACCTGCGACCTGAGCTACGACTACGTGAAGATCAACGCCGACTATCGGAGCTGATGCTGCAACCGACGCGTCGAGCGATCGGCTCGTCACTCATCAATGCAGTGGACGCCGCGCAACGCTTGCACGCTGCTCCGTATTGCCTCGGCCGCGGCAGGCCGATACGATGCTCGCTCCGACAAAGCCTACCCCGCACGCCATGAACCGCCACCTCCACCCCGGCCACGCCCACACCGCATCACGCGGTGCGCTCGCGGTCGTCGGCGCGGGGATCGTCGGCGGCGTTGTGGGTGGTGCCATTGCCAATTTCATCGCGCCGCTGCCGGTCGATCCGGCCCGCGGCGCAGGTTCGGCGAAGCGACTGTTCGAACAGTCGAACGCCGGCCACTAGCCTCTCAGCCCACGCTTCCAACAGAAGCTCCGCTGAGAAATCAGCGGAAGAAGCTCCTTGTTTTTCTTCCTTCGCTGAACCGGGTCCAACGACCTGCCCAGGGCGTCCACCGGCGTCCACCGAGGAAGAAGAGAGAGGTGAGCAACCATGAAACACTGGCTGCAAAGAGGTATACGAACCCTTCGTGCGCAACTGGTCTTGCCGCCCGGTGACCTGCTGCGCGATCTGACCTACCGGCGGCTTTGGTCGTCCATCCTCATCAGCTCCTTCGGTGGGCAGGTGACGATGCTCGCGCTGCCGCTCACGGCCGCCGTGCTGCTGCACGCCAGCCCCACGCAGATGGGCTTGCTGACCACGATGGAGATCCTTCCCTTCGTGCTGTTCTCGCTGCCTGCCGGCGTGTGGCTGGACCGCGTGCGCAAGCTGCCGGTGTATGTGATCGGCGAAAGCCTGCTGGCCGTCGTCGTGGCCGGCGTGCCGCTGGCGTGGTGGCTGGGCTGGCTTTCGATGGGCTGGTTGTACGCCTCGGCCTTCGTGCTCGGCACGGTGTTCACCATCGCCGGCACGGCCGCGCAAATCGTCACCACGCAGTTGGTCGCACGCGACCGTCTGGTCGAGGCGCACGCCAAGAACGCGCTGGCCGTCTCGGGCGCCGAAGTCGCCGGGCCGGGCGCGGCCGGCGCGCTGATCAAGCTCGTGGGCGCGCCGCTGGCGCTGCTGGTCGATGCGGCGTTGCTGATCGTTTCGGCGGCCATCCTGCGTGGCATCGTCGTCAACGAAGAGCGCCCCGGCGGCGGATTCGGCTCGGCCACGCGCTTCTGGCGCGACCTCAAGACCGGCGTGCGCTTCGTCTCCAGAAACCGCTTGCTGGTTGCACTCGCCATGGCGGTCGGCGTCTGGCAGATGTGCCACAACGCCGCCATCGTCGTGCAGATCCTCTTCGCGACGCGCACGCTCGGCCTCTCGGAGCAGGCCGTGGGCTTGAGCTACATGGGCATGGGCGCGGGCACGGTGGTGGCGAGTGTGTTCGGCTCGCGCATCAGCCGCCGCATCGGGCCGGGGCCTTGCCTGGTGCTGGGTTTTGCGGTGTGTGGTGCCGGTTGGCTGCTGCTGTCGTTCGCGCCGGCCAATGCGTACGGTGTGGCCGCGTTCGCGCTGATGTTGATGCTGTTCTCGATGGGGGCGGTGCTGGTCTTCATCAACTTCCTGGCGCTGCGTCAGGCCGTCACGCCCGAGCCTCTGCTGGGCCGCATGACGAGCACGATGCGCTGGCTCATCCTGCTGCCGGCAGGCCCGGGCGCGCTCATCGGTGGCTGGTTGGGCGAGCACGCCGGCTTGCGCTCGTCGCTGGCCTTTGCGGGGGGCAGCGCGCTGCTCTTGGCACTCGTCGCCTCACGGCTGCCGGTGATCCGCAACGTGCGCACGCTGCCCCAGCCCGAGAACACCGACGACTGGCTGGGCGCCGAAGCCGATGTGCGGCCGGCGCGCGCCGCGCTCGATGCGACTTGAAGGAGTGGGACCATGGACCCATCGCTGAAGCCCTTGCTGGTCGACGTGCCCGAACGCATCGAGACCGATCGTCTGATCCTGCGTTGCCCGCAGCCTGGCGACGGCGCGACCGTCAACGCGGCCATCTGTGACTCGCTCGACGACTTGCGCCCGTACATGCCGTGGGCGCAAACCGCACCGACACTCGACGAATCGGAAGCACTCGCCCGGCGCGATCAGGCGAAGTTCCGGCTGCGGACGGATCTGGTGATGTTGATCTTCGAGCGCAACGCCGATGGCCTCGAAGGCCGGCTGCTCGGGTCGAGCGGTATGCACCGCATCGACTGGGACGCGCGCAAGTTCGAGATCGGCTATTGGCTTCGCAACGGCGAGCAAGGGCGCGGCTTTGTCACCGAGACG
>JAMFRW010000070.1 GCA_026224975.1 Rhodoferax sp.
AGCACCATCGCGAGCGTCGATGTCATCCACCGCACGACCGATCAGGACACCGGCATCACGACCATCGACTTCGACTACAAATGCCGCGGCAGCGGCTGCAACGGCGTCACCGTGAGCCCGCCGACGGTGAACACCGACTTCGGCTTCCCCATCGAGCTGCGCACCGTCACGCTGGACAACACCGTGATCTCGGCGGTGAGCGCCGATGGCACGTTGTCGGCAACCGTCAGCGCCACGATCAAGGGCAGCTTCAGCGGCCTCTACATCTCCAACGCCGACCAGGGCAGCTTCTCGCCACCGGCCGCGGACGTTTGTGTCGGCTTTCCCAACCAGGTTCTTACGACGCCGGCCGACGAGGGCTTCGTGTTCCCGAGCTGCGCCGAGTCGGTGGGTGGCTTCTACTTGACGACGGCTTTGCCCAACGGTGATCTGCAATTGCAGATGTTCAACTACGGCACCGGTGATGTGACGGCGACGGTGAGCAGCACCGGCGCGGTGAAGAGCGTGCGTGTCGACATCCCGACCGAGAGCTTCGGCTGCAGCATCGCCTGCAACGGCGTGAGCGTCTCGGCGCCCGATGCCGACGGCAACCGGACGGTGACCTTGAGCGACACCTTGCTGAACATCATCGAGCCGGATGACTTCGCGACCGGTGCGCGCACTGCCAAGTCGACCGGTGTGTTCACCGTGCCGCCGCCGGAGGTGATCCCCGATGCCGTGAGCGGGCGGCCGCAGGCACGGCGTGTGCGCTTGCCGGGAGCCCTGGGGCTGCGATGACGCACAGCCACGTGCGCCGCACGAAGATCGTGGTGGCTGGCGCGTTGATGGGCGGGCTGTGGTCTTGGGGTTGGCGTGAGGGGCCGGCGATCGGGTTGCAAACGTCGGCTGATGATGGGCACGTAGCATCTGTTTCGGGGCGGGCTGTGGCGGTGCCACGCGCTACCACTGCATCGCGCGCCTTGCCGGTGGCGGTGAAAGTAGAAACAGCGTTTCACTGCGTAGAACAAGCCGTGCAAGCGACTATCAACGGCCGCGCCGATCCGCAGTGTTTCGGCGCCTCGTCGTCGTTGCAAAGCGGCAGCGTGGTCGCTTATCGCTTCGACAGCCGCGCACCGGGTGCGCGCTGGTTGATCGTGGAAGCGGCTGGCCGCGAGGTGGTGTCGGTCTCGACCGGGCAGGGCACGACCACCCAGTTCGCCTGCGATGCGCCGGCCTGTGCGGGCGTGCAGGTGAGTGCTGCCGATTTGTACGGCGTGAGAAAGCTGAGCCTGCGGGGTGTGCAGTTGCCACCGGCCGATGCGTCGGGCGTGCGCGCTGCAGCCGAGATCGCCATAGCCACCGGCGCCACGCTGGCTGGCGATCTGTTCACCACAGCCGACGACGGCGCGAGTGCCAGTGCGGCTTGTGCCGGCCAGGCGGTGATCGTCTCGACCAGCGGCGGACAGGCCACGCGCTTCTGCCCCAGCGACGGCATCGCCATCCGAAGCAACGACGACGGCGGCCGGACCTATCGTTTCGCCGATGCCGAATCGGCTGGCATCGCCATCGAATTCGACGAGGCCATGCGCCTGCGGCGGATCGAGTACGGCGCGATGTCTTGCATGGCACCGGCCTGTGCTGGCGTCGAAGTCGGCGGTGCGGCTGGCGCGGCGCCCATCAGCATTCGTTTTGCGGGAACGATGGTGCAGGGCGACAGGCCCGCGGCCGCGTGGGGAACGCTGGTGGGCCAGCTCACCTTGCCGGGCTGGTAGGCGATGTCACGCATCGAGCGTCATGGCAAACGCAGACTGTGGTGGCTTGCCGGGGGGATCGTGGTGACCGCCATCATCGTCGGGACGATTCTCGCGAGCCGCGGTCACGATCCGTCCGCGACCACTGCTCTTGTCGTCCGTCTCACCGAGACGAGACAAGCTGCGTTGCCGCCACCTTCGGCAGTAGCACCTGTTGCGCTGGCCGCATCCGAACCATCGGTCGCGCCTCAGCCAGCCTGCCCGCATCAACAGATCGAGCTGTCCTTGTCGAATGCGGTGGAACGCCATTGCATTGCGGCCACACGGGCCGTTCAAACCGGCAGCGTTCGGCGCTACGAGCTGGCAGCCGAAGGCGTCTCGAACTGGAGTCTCAGCTTGGACACCGTGAGTGGGCAGGTCACCGCGGCGCGGTTGCGAAGTGGGCAGCAGAACCGCGCGACATGCGCTGCGCCCGCATGCGCCGGCTTCGCGATCGGCCGGCCCGATGCGCACGGCGTGCGCCGCTTGCAGATCACCGATGCCGTGTTGCAAGGCGCTGGTGCCGACAAGCGCGGCGTGCGGCTGAACGCCAGCCTGACGATCCCGCCGGATTCGCAATCGCTGGCACTCGCCTGCCGTGTTCCCTCGGTGACCATCGTCGAAAACGACGGCGCCTTGACCGAGTTCTGTCCGGTGGGCGGCATGGGTTTCGAAGTCGACGACGCGGGCCGTTATCGCTACGTGTTCCGCACCCTCGAAGACCAGCGCTTGACCGTCTTGCTCGACGCCGGTGGCTCGCTCGTCGCCGTGTCGTTCGGCCGCTTCACCTGCCGCGCCGCGGCATGCGCGGGAGCATCTTCGGCCAGCGCCGATCTGCCCGGCGTCGAAGAGCACCCACGCCGTTTCGACTTCTCCGGCGTGAACCTCGTTCACCGCGATCGGCCCGACGCCAAGGCGACTCTGAATGGCCAGTTCCTCATGCCCGGCCAGAACTGATTCGCCATGAAACCCAGCGCGCCAACCGCCCGCCACAACGACGACATGAGCCGCGCCGCCAAGTCCGCGCTGTTCGGCCTGGCCGGCATCGTCGGGCTGATGCTCGACATGGCGGTTTACTGGCTGGTGCGGTCGCCGTTCTGAGGCGTTCTGCGACGGTCAGTTCGACGCGGGCCGAAAGGGCCGAGGCCCGATCCAAGTCGGCAATTCAGCCCGACCGGTTGACCCCACACCAGCGCGCCATGAAGACTGCCAGCACCGCGATCGTCTGCATCATGCTGTCGATGGATGCCCATTCGTCGATGCCGTGGATGTTCGCGCCGCCCGAGGGGCCGTAGCAGATGGCGGGTGTTTCACCATAGAGGTTGAAGAACTTGGTGTCGGTCGTGCCGGTGAAGGCCGTCGTGGTGAGCCTCTGGCCGACCACGTCCTGGTGGCATTGCGACAGCGCCACGACGATGGGCGCATCGGGCGACACATCGCAGCCATCGGCCTGAAAGCCTTCGTAGATGATCTTGTAGCTGAGCGCCGCATGCGCAGGGTGGGCTTCGTAGGCGGCAGCCAACACGGCCACGACCTCAGCCTTGGCCTTGGCGACTTTCATGTCGGGGTAGAAGCCGATGCGCACATCGGCGCGGCAGGCCGAGGGCACCGAGGAGGCCCATTCGCCACCGCCGATCTTGCCGAGGTTGAAGTTCACCGGGTGCTTGTGGTGCGCGAAGCTGCGGTAGCGCGCGCTCGGTGCGTTCCAGCGGTCTTCGAGCTTCTTCAATTCGGCGAAAAGATACAGCGTGAAGTCGATGGCGCCCACGCCGGTCTGCGCCACCGAGGCATGCACCGGCTTGCCCAGCACCTCGATGGCGAACCACAGCACGCCCATCTGGCAGGTCATGATGCCGTTCTCGGCGATCGGCTCGGGGATCACGGCGGCATCGGCGCGGTAGCCTTCCACCAAACACGCCAGCGCGCCGTTGCCGGTGCATTCCTCTTCGATCACCGACTGGAAGTAAACCGGCGACGCCGGCTCCAGGCCGATGGCCTTCAGCGCCTTGTAGGCCATGGTGTAGGCCACGATGCCGGCCTTCATGTCGGACGCGCCGCGGCCGTACACGCGGTCACCTTCCACGATGCCCGAGAACGGCGGGTGCGTCCACAGCACTTCGGCGCCGGTGGGCACCACATCGATGTGGCCGTTGAAGATCAGCGAGTTGCCCTTGAACGGCCCGCTCGGCCGGTGGATGCCCACCACGTTCGTGCGGCCGTCGTAGGAAATGATGGACGGCGAGTAGCCCGGGTGCGCCTTGAGCTTCTCTTCGTCGATCTGGAATTCGTCCACCTGCAGGCCGAGCCCGGCAAAGGCCTCTGCCATGAAGCCTTGCGCGCTCTTCTCCTGCCCCAGCAGCGAAGGGCGGCGCACCAGTTCGCCGAGCATGGCCACGGCCTCGTCGCGCAGCGCGTGCGCGGCAGCGACGATGGCGGCTTCGTCCTGCACGATGTCTTCGATGGGTTTTTGCATGGGCCCATTCTTTCACCAGCAGCGTTCGGGCGTTGCTCGAAACAGGCCGCGCACTGTCGCAAGTGAGCCTCCCCTCGAACAGGTGGGCGGGAAATGGTGAATATTTTGTGCTCGCTGGCGGCGATAGAGTGGCCCGTGACAGAACGCCACAGGAGAACTCCGATGCGCCCACTGCTTGCAGCCCTTGCCTTGACTGGTTTCGCCGGTTTCGCGAGCATGCCTGCCAATTCGGCCACCGTGCTGTATTCGCAGAACTTCGAGAACCCGACCGGCTTCGTCAACGACGGCGGCGATTTCAACATCTATCGCCCGGTCAATCAGCTTTACGGCAACCAGCCGGCGGGGTTTGCCTTCGCCCAGAACTTCACCGTCGAAACGCTGCTGATCGGTGGCTCACAGGCGTTCGGCCAGGGTTACAAGGATCCGCAGGGCGTCGGCGGTTCGTATGTGCTGGGCCTGCTCTCGAATGTGCAGGACGACTTGCTCGGCCTGTCGTTCAACGTCGGCACGAACCAGTTCCTGAACTTCCGTGTCGACATCTCGTCCATCGACCTCGACCGCCAGGGCGGCCCCTTCGTACCCGCGCAAGGCCTCGCGCCGACCTTCCGCTTTTCGCTGTTCGACAACCCCGGCGCCGCCACCGGCCTGGGCTCGGGCACCGCGTTGTCGTTCGCCGACGTGACCGGCACCGTCGGCCCGAACAAGTACACCTTCGACTGGACCAACGCCGTCGTCGGCTTGAGCACCGTGGGCAACACGAATGGCAATGTGATCCTGCGCGTCGACCTGGTGGCAGGCGGCTACGCCGCGATGGACAACTTCGTCATCGCCGCGTCGGACCAGGCGGGCGACGTGCCGAGCATTCCGGAGCCTGCGACATGGGCCTTGATGCTGGCCGGCCTCTGGGCCGTGGCACGGTTGGCGGGCCGCGCCAAAGCCCGCAAGCCGGTGCCAGCGGCCTGACGATTCGGCGTCAGCACATCCCGCTGCCGCATCGAGTTCCGGATCAGCAAGATGTCGGTCGCGTTGGTCGGCAACTGGTCCGCGGCCGGCGTGACGCATTCGAAACTGGCTCCACCCAGCGCATCAGCGCGCTCACCACATGCGTGTCGGGGGCGCGCTGCATATTCGCTGGCTCGGGCATGCCGCCGCCGATAGCCGACGGCCCGGTGCTGCCGCCGCAGTGGTCGACTTCCGGCAGCATGAAGAGGCCGTAGCCGCCGTTGTCCGCGAAGAGCGGGCCCCACACTGCCGAGTACCTCACCGTATTGCCACCGTTGCCGCTGCATCGCGAGTGGTGGCATCAGGCGATGGAAAATGCCGGGGAGCAGACGGCTCGTCGCCTGCCCGATGCTGGCGGCCCCATCGAGACAATGTTGGCAAGCGCACGATCGACCGATGTATCTCCAGAGAAAGAGTAGCCCCGCAGTGCCCCGATTCATCCACACCGCCGATTGGCAGATCGGCCGCCAATACAGCCAGTTCCCCGCCGACGATGCCGTGCCACTGGCCGAAGCGCGATTGGCTGCCGTCGAGACGATCGCCCGCCTGGCCGTGGAACACCAGGTCGATGCCGTGCTGGTCGCGGGCGATGTGTTCGACGCGCAGACGGTGGCCGATCGCACCATCCGCAAGCTCTTCAACGCCATGCAGGGCTATGCCGGCCCCTGGCTGATGATCCCCGGCAACCATGATGCGGCGCTCACCGAAAGCGTCTGGACGCGTGCCCAGCGGTTGGGTGCACTGCCCGCGCATCTGCACCTGGCGCTGCAAGCCAGCACACTCGACTTCCCGTCGCTCGGCTTCACGGCCTTGATGGCGCCGCTGACCCAGCGCCACACCTATGTGGACCTGACCGAGTGGTTCGACCAGGCGGCCACGGCGCCTGGCCTGTTGCGCATCGGCGTGGCGCACGGCAGCGTGCAGGGGATTCTGGCGGAGGGCATCGACTCGGCCAACCCGATCGGGGCGGATCGTGCGGCGCAGGCCAGGCTCGACTACCTGGCCCTCGGCGACTGGCACGGCTGCAGGCAGATCGATGCGCGCGCCTGGTACAGCGGCACGCCCGAGCCGGATCGGTTCAGGGGCAACGAGCCGGGCTATGCGCTGCTCGTCGAGATCGACGCGCCCGGCGCCGAGCCCCGCGTCACGCGGCTCGCCACCGGCCGGTTCGACTGGCAGTCGTGGGAGCAGACCGTCTCTGTCGCGAGCGATGTCGACGAGTTCATTGCGCGGTTGGCCAACGTCTGCGGCAGTGACGTGTTGAGCCTCCGCGTCGCCGGCCAGATCGACCTGGCCGGCCTGCAGCGTCTGCGCGCGGCGCTGAGCCATGCCGAGGCCAAGGCACGCAGCGTGAAGGTCGACCTCGGCGCGCTGCGCCTGCTGCCCACGGCGGCCGACATCGCCGCCTTGAAGGCCGATGGCTACCTGGGCGAGGTGATCGCCGAGCTGCGAGACCAGCAGGCCGGCCCGGCGGGTGATGTCGGTGCCGGTGCCAGTGCCGAGGTGGCCGCGCACGCGCTGGGCTTGCTCACCGGCATCCTCACCGAACGGCAGGCTGCGGGGGCCGCTGCATGAGGTTGCACCGGCTCAAGATCGAACAACTTCGCCAGTTTCGCCAACCCTTCGAACTCAGCGGCCTCGAGCCCGGCCTGAACATCTTTGCCGGCCCCAACGAAGCCGGCAAGAGCACGCTGGTTCGCGCCATCCGCGCGGCCTTTTTCGAGCGTCACCGATCGGCCAGCGTCGACGATCTGTTGCCCTGGGGCGAGCCCTCGGCCGCGCCCAGCGTCGAGCTCGATTTTTCGATCGGTGGCACCGACTACCGCTTGCGCAAGAGCTTCATGCACCGCAAGCGCTGTGAGCTGAAGTTCGGCGCCAAGGGGCTGGATGGCGAGGATGCCGAACAGCATCTGGCCGAACTGCTGGGCTTCCGGTTCGCCGGCAAGGGCGCGAGCAAGCCGGAGCATTGGGGCATCCCCGGCCTGTTGTGGATCGAACAGGGCAGCGCGCAGGAGATTGCCGAATCGGTCGGCAACGCCACCGACCACCTGCGCAAGGCGCTAGACCAATCCGTCGGCGAGGTGGCGAGCAGCCAGGGCGACGATGTGATCCAGCGCGTGCGCACCGAACGCGATGTCCTGCTCACAGGCACCGGCAGGCCGCGTGGCATATACGCCGAGGTCATCGCCGAGCGAGAGGCCGCCGCCCAGCGCGTCGAAGAACTCGACACCCGCATCACGCACTACCGCCAGCAGGTCGACCAGCTCGGCCAACTGCGTGCCGAGAATGCGACCGATGCGGAAGCGAAACCGTGGGAAGGGTTCCGCGCGCAGCAACGCGAGGCCCGAGGCCGCCTGGCGACGATCCAGGCTTCGACGCTGCAGCTCGATGCCGACAAGGCTTCGCTCAAGCAGGTCGACGGCACCCTGGGGCTGGTCGAGGAGCAGCTCGCCGGCTTCGACCAGCAGCAGTTGGCGCTGAAGCAGCGTGAGGCCGACCTGCTGGAAGCCGACCGCCTCGTGGCCGCTGCCAAGACGGCGGACGAAACCTGGTCCGCTTCTCGCGAGCAAGCCCACGCCGCGTACCGCCAAGCCAGCGACGCGTTGGCGGATGCCCGGCAGCAAGATCTGCGCGCCGAGCTGACCCGCCGCATCGCCGAAGCGCTGGCGCGTGTGACGGCGCTCACTGAAGCGATCACCCAGGCCGAGGCGGAGCAACTGCAACTCGGCGCGCACCGCCAGTTGGCCATCGAATCCGAGATCGACAAGGCCGACATCACCCGCCTGCGCAACCAGCACACCATGCTCACGGAGCTGCGAATTCGGCAGGACGCCGCGGCCACCCGCCTGCGGTTCGACATGCTTCCGAACGCCAGCGTCACGCTGGCCGGGCAACGGCTTTCCGGCGCCGGTGAGCAGCTCATCACGGCAAGCGTGGAACTCGATATTCCCGATCTCGGTCGGCTGCAGATCATCCCCGGCGGCGCCGACCTGGCCGAGCTGGCGCGTGACGAAGCCGAGCAACACGCCGCGCACCAGGCCTTGCTGCAGCGCTGGGGCGTGCCGAACTTGGCCGATGCCGAGGCCCGGTATGCCACGCACCAGCAAGCGCTCAAGGACATCAAGCACAGCGAAAAGGCCTTGGCGAATCTGGCACCCAGGGGGCTCGAGAACCTTCGCGCCGAGTTGAACGACAACGCCACCCGCCAGGCCGAAGCCGAGGGGCAGCTATCGCAACTGGGTGAAGCGCCAGAACTGGCCGACCGTCCCCCCGAAACCCTGGCCCAGGCCACCGCGCGCCAGAAGGCGGCCAACGCGCATCTGGAGACGATCGCCCAGCAGGCGGCCGACGCGAAGCAGGCGCTGCACACCGCACAGACCCGCGGCGATGCGGCCTTGCGCGAGCGCGATGCGCAAATAGGCCTGTCGAACCACCCCGGCCGCCAGCAGCGGGTACGCGAGGCCGGCCAGCGGCTGTTGGCCGTGCGCGCCGAATGCGATGCGCTCCGACAGCGCGTGACGACCCGGCAAGCCGAGCTGGAGAGTGCCCGCCCAGACATCCTCGCCCAGGACGTCGATCGTTTCGAACGCAGCGCCAACCAGGCCGAGCGCGCCTTCACCGAGCGCCAGACCCGCATGACCCTGCTGCAGGGCAAGCTCGAAGAAGCGGGCGCGCAGGGGCTGGAAGAAGAGCGTGCCGAGCAAGCGGCGCGGGCCGAAGCCGCCGACCGGCGCAGCAGGGAACTCGCGCTTCGGGCCCAAGCGCTGGACCTGCTGCTGACGCTGCTGGAAGCCAAGCGCCGCGAACTCACCAAGCGCCTGCAGGCACCGCTGCAGAAGCACGTCAACCGCTACTTGCAACTCCTGTTCCCGCAGGCCACGCTGGCCGTCGGCGAAGACCTGGCGCCCGGCCTGCTGACGCGCACCGGCCACCAGGGCGCGGTGTCCGGCTCGGTCGGCGAACTGAGCTTCGGCGCGCGCGAGCAAATGGGCGTGATCAGCCGGCTGGCCTATGCCGACCTCCTGAAGGAAGCCGGCCGCCCGACCCTGATCATCCTGGACGACGCGCTCGTGCACAGCGACGATCAGCGCCTCGAACAAATGAAGCGCGTGCTCTTCGACGCCGCCCAACGGCACCAGGTGCTGCTGTTCACCTGCCACCCCGCGGTGTGGCGCGACATGGGCGTGGCACCGCGAACGATTTCGCTGCTCGCCGCCGAATCAGCCTGACGATGGCGACGAAGGCCGCGCAGTTCTCTTACAAAAAAAGTAGGCAAATCGCCGACGCCAAGCATGGCTGCCGGCGCGGATTGTCGATAGCATCCTCCGTATCGATAAGGGCTAACCCGAGCGAAAGCCGGGGTCGCAAAGCTACCGGTCTTCGGTGCTTCTGTTCTGATAAATCTGCGCGAATCGCCAGAAATGGAACGAGCACCATGACAGCGGGGTTGCCGAAATTCATGGAGTACCGGCCATGGCCGAACCGCTCCAGGCCCGGGCATCAGTCCAGGTGGCAATCTCCCAGGCAACTGACCCCGAGCGCTCGCGCAAGCCCTCTGCAATGGCGCAGATTGGCCGCCCGCGCGTCGGGCTCAGGAGAGCGGTGCAATGGAATTCGAGATGGTCGAGGTGTGGTGCAGGTTCGGGGGCTGGCTTTGAACGCGCGTCAGCAAGTCTTCGGCGGTGACACCGGCTCCGGTGAGTTTCGCGACACGTCGGGCGACACCGTCGATCAGGCGCTGCGTCAGGCCTTTCGTGCGCTCGACCATGGGCTGTACCAGGAGTCGCGCGGCTTGGCGCAGTCGGTCCTCATCGCTGCCAAGGCGAGCATGGACCTCCATCTCGAAGCCAAGGCACTCGCATGCCTGGCCCACTGCGACCGCGTCACCCAGCGGCTGCGCCGCTCCAGCGAAACGGCGCGGCGCGCGGCGCAGCTCTTTCAGCGCGTGGGCGATACAGAAGGCGAAACCATGGCGCTCAACACGCTATGCCACGCCTGCATGCTGCTCGGCCGCAACGACGAAGCCGTCGAGGCGGCGATGCTCTCGGTGACGTTGTGTGACGCCACCTCGCCCACGCCGACGACGGTTGTGGCGCACAACGGCCTCGGCATGGCCCACTGCTGGAGCGGCAACTTCGAGAAGGCCGATGCTTCGCTCGAAACCGCCATCCATCTGGCCGCGCGCTGTGTGCGGCCCATGAGCCCGTACCAGCCCAAGCTCAACCAACTCTGGGTCGAGGCGGCGCGCCTGGCCGATGCGCGCTACCAGACCGGTGCGATGCCCAGCCTCAAGCGCATGAGCGCACTGGTGCGTGAATGCCGGCGGCTCGAACGCTCTGGCGACGAGCTGACCTTCATGCCCGGCATGCTGCCGATCGCACGAACGATATCGGTTTCGATGAAAGGCCTTTACTCCGCTTGGCAAGGCGCCATCGACAACGCCAGGATCTACGCTGACCGCGCCATCGGTTCACTCGGCGGCACGATGACCTGGCTCGATGCGCTGGTGCGCTGGGTGCTGGCCGAGCTCGCCTGGGCGCAAGGCGATTGGGAAGGCACCGAGGCCGCATTCGTCGAGATGCGCAACTGCGCGAGTGCGGTCGAGCATGAGCAGTTGGCCTGCCTCGCGCAACTGTTGCTGATCCAGGTCTTCGAACTGCAGGGCAAGACGGCGATGGCGCAGCTCGAAGCCCGATCGCTGCGCGCCCGCGAGCGCCGCATGTCGGCAGAGAGCATGAACGGGCGCGAAGCCGTCGTGAAGTGGCAGCTCGGCGCTCGCCAGAGCGAGCGGCACCTGGAGCAGGCGCTCATGGCGTCGAAGCAATTCGAGCGCTGGTCCTTCGAGGACGCCCTCACCGGCATCGCCAACCGGCGCCGCTTCGAGCAGGCACTCGCCGAAAGGCTGCCGACATCTGTTGCGGCCTCGCGCCCGCTCACGGTCGCGATGGTCGACCTCGACCACTTCAAGGCTGTGAACGACACCTACACCCACCAGGTCGGCGATCGCGTGCTCAAGACAGTGGCCACGGTGATGGCCTCGTCGATCCGTGAGAACGACCTCGCTGCCCGCCTTGCCGGCGACGAATTCGTGGTGCTCTTCAGCGACGCCGACGCCGACGCCGCCGCCGAAATCTGCGGCCGCATCCGCGACGCCGTGGCCGGCTTCGACTGGGACTCCATCGCCAACGGCCTGCACGTCACGGTCAGCATCGGCGTGAGCCAAGCCGTCGCCGGCGACACGGTGGAGACCATCCTGCACCGCAGCGACAAGTCGATGTATACGGTGAAGCCGGGGTGGGTGCCGACCAGTTTGGCGGAGTTGGCGGGGTAGGCGTTGTGGTCAGGCCGTCATCTCTTCGTGCTTGACCGGCTTGATCATCTCTAGCAGGCTGCGGAAATACCGTCCGCCAAGGTCTGCGGTCGAGGGGTCTGGCGCGTTATCTTCGTAGACCAACGACAAACAAGTCATCGAGACCGCCGGCAAGAAGAACTGGTTGTCGGGCGAACATTTGCAAGACGGCCAGCGAGCTGCGCTAAATGGGCCACACGCTCACCGACAACCGGCACGGCCCGATCGTCAACGCGATGGTCAGGAAGGCCGATGGCTTGGCCGAACGCGAGGCGGCGAAGGTCATGATCAACGATGCGCGGCAGGCCACCGCCGACCCGGACCGCATCAAGAAGGTCGACCAGCTCTTCGTGCTGACGATGGCGGCCTACAACCTGGTGCGCATGCGCAGCTTGGGAGAAATCGGGAAGCAAACCCCTCATGATCAATCCAAGAGATGAGCGGTTGCAGCTTGAGCCACTCGTCGCCATGATCATGGTGACGCTCACTGAATCGATTCAACGCCCGGTTGTATAGGTCAACGTGCCCGCCCGCTTTTCGAAGCCCGGGCCACCCGGTCGATTCCGTCCACGCTGAACCGTCCAGGTCGTTCCGACCCGGCCATCGAGTTCGCAGAAAAGTGTTCGACCTCTTCGGGAAGCCAACGCAGGAGGGTCGAATACAACGCCTCGGCCTCCACCGGCTTCGACACGTGATCATTCATGCCGGCGGCGAGACACCTCTCGCGGTCCTCGGCGAAGACATCGGCGGTTATCGCCAGTATCGGGACTTTGGACCAGCCGGGTATGCGTCGCAGCTCGCGCGTGGCGTCCAGCCCATTCATGCCGGCCATCTGCACATCCATGAGCGCCAGGCTGTAGATGCGCTCGTGCGCCATCATCAGCGCCTGTTCTCCTGTCTCGGCGATAGCCACCTCGACCCCGGCGATTCTGAGGAGCTCACCCGTAATTTCTTGATTGACCGGGTCATCCTCGACTAACAGCAAACAGACCCCGGCATGATGTTCTCGCAAGATACTTTCTGACTTTTGCGGTGCAATCGGCTGGGCGGCGGTACTTGATCCCGAGTCAACCGGGGGCTCGAGGAGGCGGGAAATCGTCTCCAATAGAAGGGTCGATCGAACCGGTTTGCGAAGTAGCGCCGAGAATCCCGCGTCGTTGGCCGCGTCCACGGTAGCCTGATCGTCCGTTCTCGAAACGGCGATGGCGGGCATGGCGGCCGCGTAGCGAGGCTCATCGGACAGCCCGCACATCAGGTTGGCTGCACCGTTGTTTGCGAGGTTCCAGTCAACCACCAACATGTCGATCTTCTCGGCGTTCGAATCTACGCTGGCTACTCGCAACGCTTCGAGGGCGCTGTTGCTATCGACCGCAACGCCAACGCTGACGCGTTTGGCGAGCAACATCTCTACGATGGCGTCCCGAGTGACAAGCAGATCACCGACCACCAGAACGCGGCGTCCAGTGGCCAACGATTCAGACAGCAAGGGGCGGGTACTGGGCCACGGCAAGCGCGCCGTGAACCAGAAGCGGCTTCCGGTTCCGGGTTCGCTGCACGCGCCTGCTTCACCACCCATCAAATCCGCAAGCCGACGGGTAATAGAGAGGCCAAGGCCTGTGCCTCCAAACCGGCGATTGACTGAGGGGTCGGCCTGAGAGAATGCGTAGAAGAGACCGCGCAAAGCGTCAGCGTCGATGCCGATTCCAGTGTCTCGCACATCGAATCGCAGCATCATGCCCGCTTCGTCCTGGTTGACAACGGAGCAGACAAGCACGACCGAGCCACGCGCCGTAAATTTGATCGCATTGCCAAGTAGATTGAGCAGTGCCTGCGACAGTCTGGTTGCATCACCGCGCAGCGCGTCGGGCACTCCGGAAGAATTGATCACCAACTCTACTCCGTTGGCGCGCGCGCGCTCAGATAGTAGATCCATGACTCCTCCGAGTTGTGCATCGAGCGAGAAATCGACCAGATCGAGTTCAAGCTTCCCTGCCTCAATTTTCGACAAGTCAAGAATGTCGTTGATGATTACCAGTAGATGCTGTGCGGCATCGGCTACCTTCGAAAGTCGCTCTGCCGTTCGACTATCCTGCGACTCGCGGCGCATTAGATCTGTGAGGCCGATGATTGCATTCATCGGCGTTCGGATCTCGTGACTCATGTCTGCCAGGAAAATGCTCTTTGCATTGTTCGCGCGCTCGGCCCGGTCACGATCTTCTGAAAGTTGTGCATTCAATCGCTGCAGCCGAAGTTCGGCCTGCTTCAATGCGGTGACATCGGCAATTGAAACGAAGAGTCCGATCACCATGCCCTGGCTCCAGTGCGGAGAGTAGGACACCAGCATGTGTCTCGAAGTGCCGTCCAGAGCAATCATGTTGCGTTGCAACACTTGGGAGGCTCCGTTGAGGGTTGCCTCCATTCTTGGACGAATTGCGAGAAGACTCTCTTCATCGAAGAAGGCCGTGACATCGGAACCGAGTGCGTCCCCGGCCGACTTGCCAAACCATTCCCGATAGCTCCTGCTCGCGAAGCGGCACACCAGGCCGCGATCCCAATATCCGACCATCCCGGGGTTACTGTCGGCGATCCGCTGTGTGAATTGAAGATTGTCGATGCGAAGTTGCGTGGCGCGAGCTATCTCTCGATCGAGTTCCAGTTCAGTCACGCGCAATGCCTGCCTCTGTCGCAGAATATGAGTGGCGTTCCACAGCGCGAGCGCGGCTAGCACGGTCGCCCCGAGAATTCCGATGGTCTCGCCAGTAAGCTCGCTGGCCACCTCTGTCAGCTTGATGTGCGTTGACAGCGCCCAAGGCGTCCCTTCAATGCGTCTTGCGGCACCGATCACTCTTCGTCCAGAGGAGTCCTTTGCGCTTCGCGCTATTCCTGCTGCAGACAAGGCCGAGAAAGCGGCGCCAGGCATCTGACTCTCGTCACTGACCCTGTCGCGAGTATCTGACCTGGATGGCGAGTCGTTGATGTGACTTATCGCCCTCCAGCCGACGCCATCCGCGCGCCAGAGGACGATACTTGCAGCTTGACCGGGGACTGGCCAACTGTTCGAATTGCGCAGAACCGTTGATTTGGGATTCGCGCGGAGAATTGCGGCCAGCGCGGGAGGATTTCCACTGTGGATGAACGGCACGACCAGGTCGATGTGTTGTTCGTCGTCGAAAGGGTCCGTCAGCTGGGGCTGGCCTGTCGCAAGCGCCTTCGTGAGTGCGTCCAGTGTGTCGTGTCCGACAGCTGAATCGCCCGCCGGCTCCGCGCCAATCACGTGGCCTGACCGTTCGATTACGATCACCGTCTCCGAGGCGCCACCGCGTCGGAACTCCCCGAGCCTCAGCATCAGCCGATTCCTGGCACCCTCGTCTCCGGCCTTGTATTGCGCGTACAGCTCTGCCATGTACGTGCTGGTGCGGATGAAGCGAGCTTCCGAGACCCGCTCGGCGATCCATGACTCAATCTCGCTCACACGCAATCCGTTCACGAACTCGACTCGCGCGGCGGCTAGGGCTGCATGGTGGTGATAGCGCTCGGCAAGACCAGCTGCGGCAAACGCGCCTATGAGGATCAGGCCAAGCCAACGCACTCGACGGCCTGGCACCTTGTCGGCAAGTACACCGCCTTGCGCTTTGGCCACCAATCTTGTCGAGGTCTCAGTCTGGCCGGGCAGGGGCATGGGACTCCTTGGCGAAGGGGCTGAATAAGTCTATCGCGCGATGCGCTGAACTGGCAGCTACGTCGTCTTCCCTGGCACATCCAGCGATGGTCAACGAGATAGGAATCGCAAGCGCGGCCAAATTAGGCGCACATCGGTACTGATGGACCATCGCCGACTCCACGGGGCTCTAGAGGTGAACGCAGAGTAGGCGGCTGGCACCGTGCGCGTCTATCGACAAAGCAGCATGACTGTCAAGATACTGACCAATTTCCCCGGTAGATTCAGGCAGGCCACGAGCGGATCCTGCAGTTTACGTTTGTCGAATAGCTGCCCGTCTGACAGCGCAGGTCTGCCAGTCACGTCGACCTGAGCAACCGCGTTCGAAGAGTGCCGAGTGCCGAGTGCCACGTGGGTGTTGGTGCGGACATCGACGCGGCCAACGTGTCAGCCTTGACCGGCACCGCCAGCGATCACCGGCACGAACAGCTCGCGCACCAGAGCGCGCATCCATTGATGTGCCGGATCGTTGTCGGTGCTCACGTGCCAGACAAGCCTGACTTCGTACATCGGTGCCGCGACCCTCGGCAGTTGCCAGCTGCGAATGTCGTGGCGCGCCTCGAGATTGGCGGCGTACATCTCCGGCACGATGGCCAGCAGGTCGGTGTTGACGGCCAGATCGGGCAGGGCGCCGAAGTGCCGCGCTCGTACGACGATGCGATCGGCCAGCCGCATGCGACGCAGGACGCGCTCGACCGTGCCGTGAAAGGTGGCGGTCGGCGCCGCCACGACCAGCGAAGCCTGTCCCAGCTGCGCCAGCGTCAGCATCTTGCCGGCCCGACCGGACTTGGGCCGCCAGTGCGTCGAGGTGATCGCGACGTAGTGCTCCTGAAACAGCACCTCGGTGCGAATTCCGCGCTGGCGGGGCTGCAGGATGCCGATCGCAAAGTCGAGCTCGCGCGCCTCGAGCGCTTTGGGCACGTCCTCCGCCGGGACAGAGATGTTTGCCAGCCGCGCGTTCGGCAGCCGCTTGCGCAGGGCCATCGCCAGCGGCGGCAGGAAGAGCATTTCGCCCAGGTCCGACAGGGACAGGCGCCAGCGCATGTCGCTGGTCGCGGGGTCGAACTCGCCGAGGCCAGCGACCGCCAGCTCCATCGACTGAAGCTGCGCCACGACCGCCGGCGCCAATTGCTCGCACAGCCGCGTGCCCTTCAGGCCAGCGGGCGTGCGCACGAACAGGTCGTCCTTGAAGAAGGTGCGCAGCCGTGCCAGTGCGTTGCTGGTGGCGGGTTGCGAGAGCGCCAGCACCTTGGCCGCGGCGGTCACCGATCGGGTGCGGTGGATCGCCGCCAGCACGCGCAGCAGGTTGAGGTCGAGCTGACGAAAGTTCATGACTGCATTCCGTATCAGGGTTGCTACCGATTATTGATGCCATGAATGTAGCGAATGCGAACTTTCCATTCGCCAGCCGGCGGCAGCGCCGATAAAGTGCGGCACCGCCCCGGGAATGGAGACAACGTGGAACGCTCGTTTCGTACCGAGATCGAAAGCCTGAAGCTCGGCACGGGAGATACCTTCCACGGCGAGGGCATCCTGGCCGTGACGAAGGCGTTGCTGCAATCTGGTGTCACCTATGTCGGCGGTTACCAGGGTTCGCCCATCACGCATCTGCTCGACGTCATGGTCCAGGCGAAGGACTACATGAACGAACTCGGCGTGCACGTCGAGGCCTGCACCAACGAGAGTTCGGCGGCGGCGATGCTGGCCGCTTCGGTCATGTATCCGGTTCGCGGGGCGGTCACCTGGAAGTCGGTGGTCGGCACCAATGTGGCGTCGGACGCGCTCTCGAACCTCGCCTCGCCGGGTGTGCTCGGCGGCGCGCTGATTGTCGTCGGGGAGGACTACGGCGAAGGCGCGAGTGTGATCCAGGAGCGCACCCATGCGTTCGCCCTCAAGTCTGCGCTGTGGCTGCTCGACCCGCGGCCGAACCTGCCGAACATCGTGCGGCTGGTCGAGAAGGCATTCGAGCTCTCGGAGGTGTAACACGCCGGTGATGATGGAAC
>JAMFRW010000071.1 GCA_026224975.1 Rhodoferax sp.
CAGTTCGTGGTCGGCCACCACCAGCATCATCGTCGGCCCGAGCTGGATGCGGAACAGCGGCCCGAACTCGGCGGCCCAGCGCTCCACGTCCTGGTGCACGCGCTCGACCTTCATCTGCGGCATGTTGCCCAGCACCGGCCAGCCACGCGGGCCGGGAAGGTCGGCGATCTCGCGCAGGCGAGTGGCCGAGGTGGTGCCGGGCGCGGCGCTCATCCGCGTGGCTTCGACGAAACCTTGTGGCGCATCAGCCGGCCTTTCTCCCTGTCCCAATCCTTCTTCTTCTCGGTGTTGCGCTTGTCGTGCTCGGCCTTGCCCTTGGCGAGCGCGATCTCGGCTTTCACCAAACCGCCCTTGTAGTGCAGGTTCATCGGCACCAAGGTGAAGCCCTTTTGCTCGACCTTGCCGACCAGGCGCTTGATCTCTTCCTTGCGCATTAGCAGCTTCTTGGTGCGGTCGGCTTCGGGGCTGATGTGGGTGGAGGCGCTGCGCAGCGCATTGATGCGGCAGCCGATCAGGAAGAGTTCGCCGTCGCGGATCACCACATAACCATCGGTGAGCTGCACCTGCCCGGCACGGATGGCCTTGATCTCCCAGCCTTGCAGCACCATGCCCGCCTCGTAGCGTTCTTCGATGTGGTAATCAAAATTGGCGCGGCGGTTTTCGGCAATGGACATGGGTTCTTATCTGGGGGCGTGGGGCGCCAATACAATTTCCGCATTCTATGAAGCAAGTCAAGAAGTCGGTCCTCCTCTGGTATTCGCCGCGCGAGATGTATGCGCTGGTCACGGGCGTGGAGGACTATCCGAAGTTCCTGCCCTGGTGCGCCCGGGCCGAAATCATCGAGCAACGCGAAGGCGGCGTGACCGCGCGGCTGCACCTGGCCTTTGCCGGCGTGCGCCAGGCTTTCACCACGCGCAACACCAACACGCTCGACACGCAGGTCAAGCTGGAGTTGGTCGACGGGCCGTTTTCGATGCTGGAGGGCACCTGGCGATTCATCCCGCTGCCGGCCAGTGGCGGGCCGGTGGCCGAGGCCTGCAAGGTGGAATTCGAGCTGAACTATGCGTTCTCGGGCGGGGCGCTCGATGCGCTCATCAGCCCGGTGTTCGACCGCATCGCCAACACCTTCGTCGATTCGTTCGTCAAGCGAGCCGAGCAGGTTTATGGACCGCGCTGAGGCGGTCGATGCGCCTCCCGCGCTCGCCATCACCGTCGCCTATAGCCCGAAAGCCGGCGCGGTCGAACTGGTGGAATTGACACTGCCGACAGGTGCGACAGTGCTGGACGCGCTGCAGGCCAGCGGGTTGCTGCAACGCCATCAGGCCGTCGACCTGCTCGCGCAGGCGATGGGCGTCTGGGGCGCTTCGTGCGCGTTGAGCGATGTGCTTCGGGACCTTGATCGGGTCGAGATCTACCGGCCGCTCACCGTCGATCCGAAAGAGGCGCGCCGGCTGCGCTACAGCAAGGACCGCGGCAAGGCGCGGTAGCTGGGTCCTGCGCTGCCGCGCTACTTGCAGTCGGAAGCGACCACGTCGCGAGCACGCTGGGTCTCGGTAGCCCGGGCGGCATCGTCCATGAACTCGCGTTCGCCCTGCTTGTTGACGGTGGCCATGCGCACGCCGCTTTCCAGCGAGCGAAGGGCATCCTTGGCCCGTGCGCAGTTCTGCGCTTTCGCAGCGTTGGCCATGTCATCCTGCGTTTTCTTCCTGGCGGCCTGCTCCTGCTCGGCCTGGCGGCGCTTGGCTTCCAGCTCGGGCTCCACGCCCTTGGGCGCGAGCGGGGCGCCTGATGCGGCGGGTGAAGTGGATGACGAAAGAGCGGGCGAAACAGGCGTGGCTGCGCGCCGCGCCGAAGCCGGGCGCTGAAGAATGTCCTGCTCCGGCGTGCCAGGCGGCGGGGGCAGGTCGCTGTACTGCACCTGCTTGTTCTTGTCGACCCACTTCCATTGCGCGGCGGCCGGCAGTGCAATGAGCGCGCCGATCAGGGTGGCAAGCACGAGGGCGATGCATCGACGCATGGTGTACAGCAGATGATGGAGTGAAACGAAAGTGTAGCGGCGGTGCTTCTTGTCGATCGCTCGAAAAGCGCGGCCTCGCCTGTAAAGCAGAGCGTGCTGCGTGGGCCGCAGCCGATTCACCCAGCCATCCGTATAATCGGCTTTTGCGTCAGGAGCTTTTCCCATGCGCCTTCTTGGCAAAGCGCTCACCTTCGACGATGTGTTGTTGGTGCCAGCGTTCTCCCAGGTGTTGCCCCGCGACACCGACCTCTCGACCCTTCTCTCCCGCAACATCCGCCTGAAGCTGCCGCTCGTTTCGGCCGCCATGGACACCGTCACCGAGGCCCGCTTGGCCATCGCGCTGGCGCAGGAAGGCGGCATCGGCATCGTCCACAAGAACCTCACGCCCAAGCAACAGGCGGCCGAGGTGGCACGTGTCAAGCGCTATGAGTCGGGCGTGTTGCGCGACCCGATCACGGTGACGCCCGATACGCCCGTTCGTGCGGTGATGGAACTCTCGCGCCAGCACGGCGTGTCGGGCTTTCCGGTGCTGGGTGGGCCCGGGGGCAAGACCGTGGTCGGCATCGTCACCAACCGCGACCTGCGATTTGAATCGCGCCTCGACGTGCCGGTGAGCGAGATCATGACCCCGCGCGAGCGTCTCGTCACCGTGACCGAATCGGCCACGCTCGACGAAGGCAAGGCGCTGATGCACAAGCACAAGCTCGAGCGCGTGCTGGTGGTCAACAGCGCCTTCGAACTGCGCGGCTTGATGACGGTGAAAGACATCACCAAGCAGACCAGCTTCCCGAACGCCGCACGTGATTCCCACGGCAAGCTGCGCGTCGGCGCGGCCGTCGGCGTGGGGGAGGGCACCGAAGAGCGCGTGGAACTGCTGGTGAAGGCCGGCGTCGATGCCATCGTGGTCGACACCGCCCACGGCCACAGTGAAGGCGTGATCGAGCGCGTGCGCTGGGTCAAGCGCCACTACCCGCAGATCGACGTGATCGGCGGCAACATCGCGACAGGCGCCGCGGCGCTGGCGCTGGTCGAAGCGGGTGCCGATGCAGTCAAGATCGGCATCGGACCGGGCTCGATCTGTACCACGCGCATCGTCACCGGTGTGGGTGTGCCGCAGATCTTTGCGATCGAGCAGGTTTCGAAGGCCCTGGCCGGCAGCGGCGTTCCGTTGATCGCCGACGGCGGCGTGCGGTTCTCCGGTGACCTGGCCAAGGCCATCGCTGCCGGTGCCGACACGGTGATGATGGGCGGCGCCTTCGCCGGCACCGAAGAGGCGCCGGGCGAAACCATTCTGTACCAGGGCCGCACCTACAAAAGCTACCGCGGCATGGGCTCGATCGGCGCGATGCAGCAAGGCTCGGCCGACCGTTACTTCCAGGACAACGCAGCCAACAACCCGAACACAACCAAGCTCGTGCCGGAAGGCATCGAAGGCCAGGTGCCGTACAAGGGTTCGGTGGTCGGGGTGATCTTCCAGATGGCCGGCGGTTTGCGCGCCTCGATGCACTACTGTGGGTGCGCCAGCATCGACGACATGCACGAGCGCGCCGAGTTCGTCGAGATCTCGTCGGCAGGCATGCGCGAAAGCCATGTGCACGACGTCCAGATCACCAAGGAAGCGCCTAACTACCGGATGGAGTGAATGGTGACTGAAGCCTTGGCGGCAACAGGCCGCAAGGCCGCGATGCCCTTCATCATGCTGACCGTGTTGATCGACATGGTCTCGGTCGGCCTGATCATCCCGGTGTTGCCGGCGCTGGTGGGCTCGTTCACCACCTCCGCGGCCGACCAGGTGTTCTGGTACGGCGTGGTGGCGTTCGCGTTCGGCTTTGCCAACTTCATCGGCTCGCCGATCCTGGGCGCGCTGTCCGACAAGTACGGTCGCCGCCCGATCCTGCTGCTGGGCTTTTGCGGTCTGGCGCTCAACTTCTTCGCGACCGCGTTGGCCGGTGCGCTGTGGGTGCTGATCGCCGTACGGCTGGTCGGCGGCGCCATGCAATCGAACGCGGCGGTGGCCAATGCCTATGTGGCCGACATCACGCCGCCCGACCAGCGCGCCAAGCGATTCGGCCTGCTGGGTGCGATGTTCGGCATCGGCTTCATGCTGGGGCCGGTCACCGGCGGGCTCCTGGGCGCGATCGACCTGCACCTGCCGTTTTTCGTGGCCGGCAGCCTGGCGCTCATCAACCTGCTTTACGGCTGGCTGGTGCTGCCCGAATCGCTCGAGCCGGCCAAGCGTCGGCCCATCACTGCGAGCGCGCTGAACCCCATCGCCTCGCTGCGCGCCCTGAGCCAGCTCAAGGGCGTGGGTTTGCTGGTGGCGGTCGTGGCCTGCACTGGACTAGCCCAGTTCGTGCTCTACAGCACCTGGGTGCTTTATGGCCACTTCCGTTTCGGCTGGGGGCCGAAAGAGAGCGGGCTCTCGCTGTTCGCCGTCGGCGTGATGTCGGTCTTCGTGCAGGGCTGGCTGCTGGGCAAGTTGCTCAAGCGCTTCAGCGCGCAGCGCCTCGCCGTCATCGGGCTGATTTCATCGTCGCTGGCTTACGCCTGCTGGGGCCTCTCGACGCAGGGCTGGATGATGTACGCGGTCATCTTCGTCAACGTGTTCGGCTTCACTGCCGCCGCCGCCATACAGAGCATCATTTCCGGCGCGGCCGATGCGTCCACGCAGGGCCAGACCATGGGTGCAGCCAGTTCGCTCAACAGCCTGATGGCGGTGATCGCGCCGCTCTTTGCGACACCGCTGCTGGGCATGGTTTCGCACCTGCCGCAAGGCGATTGGCGCCTGGGCGCGCCGCTCTACTTCTGCGCCGTGCTGCAAGCCGCGGCGCTGGCACTCGCCGTGATCCACTTTCGCGGCCAGCGCCGCAGCCGCGTCCTTGCCGGCGGCCCGGCGGGCTCCGCCGCCTGATGAGCGCGGCCACGCACTGCAAGACTTCGAACGACCTCAACGCGCGCCTCGACAGCGCCCGCGCACCATGCACGACAAGATCCTGATCCTCGACTTCGGCTCCCAGGTCACCCAGCTCATCGCGCGCCGCGTGCGCGAGGCACATGTGTTCTGCGAGATCCACCCGAACGACGTGAGCGATGCCTTCGTGCGCGAGTTCGCGCCCAAGGCCGTCATTCTCTCCGGCAGCCACGCCAGTACCTACGAAGAGCACGAGTTGCGCGCGCCGCAAGCCGTGTGGGACCTCGGCGTTCCGGTGCTGGGCATCTGCTACGGCATGTTCACCATGGCGGTGCAGCAGGGCGGGCAGGTCGAGGCGGCCGATCACCGCGAGTTCGGTTATGCCGAAGTGCGCGCGCACGGCCACACCAAGCTGCTCAACGGCATCGAAGACTTCGCCACGCCCGAAGGCCACGGCATGCTCAAGGTGTGGATGAGCCACGGCGACAAGGTCACCGAACTGCCGGCAGGCTTCAAGCTCATGGCCAGCACACCGAGCTGCCCGATCGCCGGCATGGCGGATGAGGCGCGCGGCTACTACGGCGTGCAGTTCCACCCCGAAGTCACGCACACCGAAAAAGGCCGCGAGCTACTGAACCGCTTCGTGCTCGACATCGCGAAGGCCAAGCCCGATTGGGTGATGGGCAATTACATCGAAGAGGCCGTGGCGCGCATCCGCGAGCAGGTGGGCGACGAAGAGGTGATCCTCGGCCTTTCCGGCGGCGTCGATTCAAGCGTGGCCGCGGCGCTCATCCACCGCGCCATCGGCGACCAGCTCACCTGCGTCTTCGTCGACCACGGCCTGCTGCGCCTGAACGAGGGCGACCAGGTGATGGACATGTTCGTCGGCAAGCTGCAGGCGAAGGTGATCCGCGTCGATGCGAGTGATCTCTTCCTCGGCAAGCTCGCCGGCGTGAGCGACCCCGAAGCCAAGCGCAAGATCATCGGCGGCGAGTTCGTGACCGTCTTCAAGCAGGAAGCGGCCAAGCTCACCTCCGCCGGCGCCAAGGGTGCGAAGTGGCTGGCCCAAGGCACCATCTATCCGGACGTGATCGAGTCCGGCGGCGCCAAGAGCAAGAAGGCCGTCACCATCAAGAGCCACCACAACGTCGGTGGCCTGCCGGAGCAGCTCGGCCTCAAGCTGCTGGAGCCGCTGCGCGAACTGTTCAAGGACGAAGTGCGCGAACTCGGCGTGGCACTCGGCCTGCCCCACGGCATGGTCTACCGCCACCCGTTCCCCGGCCCGGGTCTGGGCGTGCGCATCCTCGGCGAGGTGAAAAAAGAGTACGCCGACCTGCTGCGCCGCGCCGACGACATCTTCATCCAGGAGTTGCACAACTTCCGCGACGAAGCGATTGGCAAGAGCTGGTACGAGCTGACGAGCCAGGCCTTCACCGTGTTCCTGCCGGTCAAGAGCGTCGGCGTGATGGGCGACGGGCGCACCTATGAGTACGTGGTGGCGTTGCGCGCGGTGCAGACCAATGACTTCATGACCGCCGATTGGGCCGAACTGCCGTACGCGCTGCTCAAGAAGGTCAGCAGCCGCATCATCAACGAAGTGCGCGGCATCAACCGCGTGACGTACGACGTGAGCAGCAAGCCGCCGGCGACGATCGAGTGGGAATGAAAAAGTCGAGATCACGATGCGGCAAACCGCAGAACCCCAACTACACGGTCTTTTCTACGCGATCCGGCTGGCGCCGATCGCGGGGACGTTGGCGATAGACGCCATGCAGCGGCTGATGGGGTCGCGACTGCCGGAGCGGGGCAAGGTTGCTCTCGGGCACCTGCACACCACGCTCCATCATTTGGGCGAACATCCCGACGCCGTGCCGGAGGGAACGTTGTTGGCGGCCGTGGCGGCAGGTGGTGACGTGGACATGGCGCCGTTCGGGATCGCTTTCGATCGCATCGGCAGTCTGGGGCCTCGTATGGGCGGCTTGGCGCTGACCGGTGGTGCCGAACTCAGGAAGCTGCGCGACTTCCAGCGTGCGCTGGCGGCGGCCATGAAATCCGCCGGAATCGGTCGATACATCCGAACAAAATTCAGTCCGCACGTCAGCTTGCTGTACTGCGATGAGCATGTAGCGATCCAGCCGATCGAGCCGATTCGCTGGGAGGCGACCGAGCTTGTCTTGATCGAGAGCCTGATTGGCCAGGGCGTACACGATGTGCGCGGGACTTGGCCACTGCAGACCCGACAGATCGCCTTCTCGGGATGGTGAGGCGCGACAGTAAGATTCGACTCCGAACCGCCCGTCGCGTGGACTCGTGCGGGTTCGGCCTTCTCCACCAACCCCTTGTCGCATGACCGAGCAGCTCTCACTGGATGGTTTCGGCACCTCGACGGCGCCGACCGACCGCATCTTCTTCGCAGTCTTTCCCGATGCGAGCGCCCGCCTTCGAATCGGCGACCTCGCGCAGCAGCGCAAGCGCGTGCACGGTCTGAAGGGCCAGCCGATCGCGCTCGATCGCTCGCACGTGACCTTGTTCCATCTCGGCGACCACCTGGAGTTGCGCGCCGACATCGTGACGGCGGCGCGGGCGGCGGCCGAATCGCTGGTGGCGGCGCCGTTCGATGTGGCTTTCGATCGCGTCGCGAGTTTTCGAGGCCGGGCGCGCAACCTGCCCTTCGTGCTGCGTACCGACGAAGGCGCCGAAGGCATTGCTGCCTTGATGACGTTCCAGAAGACGCTCGGCGAGGCCTTGAAGAAAAACGGCCTGGCCCGTTGGGTCGGCACGCAGTTCACGCCCCACGTGACTCTGATGTACGACGATGAACCGGTGGCCGAGCAACTCGTCGATCCCATCGGTTGGACCGTGAACGAACTGGTGCTCGTGCACAGCCTGCTCGGCCGCAAGCAGCACGTGTCGCTGGCCCGTTGGCCGTTGTTGTCATGAAGATGCTGTTCGGCGTGATCTCGCTGTTGATCGTTCTCGCGATCGTCGGTGTGTCGATGTCGCATCGCACTCGAACGCTGTCGGTCTCGGCGACGCCGGGCGCCGCAAGCGACGCGGCCGCCAACGGCACGCCGCGCGAGCAATCGCAGGCGATCCAGCAGCGCGTGGCCGACGACCTGGCCAAGGCCATGAACCAGGCAGCCGAAGCGCGCAAGGGCGTCGAAGACAAGTGAGCAGCAGCAATCCCGCCGACGACAACGCCATGCGCATCGCACTCGATCAGGCGCAGAACGCGCGGCTGGTGGGCGAGGTGCCTGTGGGCGCCGTGATCCTGCGGGCGGGGCAGGTGATCGCCACGGGCTACAACCGGCCGATCACCGAGCATGACCCGACGGCGCATGCCGAGATCGTCGCGATCCGGCATGCGGCGCAACTGCTGGCGAACTACCGCCTGCCGGAGTGCGAGCTGTATGTGACGCTCGAGCCCTGCGCGATGTGTGCGATGGCGCTGATGCACGCGCGCTTCAAGCGCGTGGTGTTCGGCGCGAGCGATCCCAAGACGGGTGCGGCGGGGTCGGTGCTCAACCTCTTCGCGCAGCCGCAGCTCAACCACCACACGACGCTGCTAGGCGGCGTGCTGGCGGATGAATGCGGCGCGGTGCTGAAGGAGTTCTTTGCCGAACGGCGCGAGCAGTATCGCCAGCGACGGGCCGGCCGGCTGCTGGCCGAGTTCGAACAAGCCACGCCGTCGCACGGGCCGATCCCGGCGGGCGAAGTGGTGGAAATCGAACCGCCCGGCTTGCCGTCGACTTGATCGTCTGCGTGTCGTTCGGATGCATCCGCGCACCGCGACAATCGAGCGATCCTTGCACGCTCCTTCACACGACCCCCGATGACCTCGATGACTTCGCTCACGCTCTTCACCCCCGCCGGCGTGCTCCCCAAGGCGGCGCCGCTCAAGCTGGCCGCCAAAAGACTCACCGCGCTCGGCTTCACGGTGCAGATCGACCCGGGCGCACTGCTCAAGCATCAGCGCTTTGCGGGCTCCGACGATGACCGCCTGACCGCCTTGCACCGCGTGGCCGCGGAGACTCCGGGCATCGCGCTCGCCACGCGCGGCGGCTACGGCCTGACGCGCCTGCTCGACCGCATCGACTGGAACGCGATCCAGCGCAGCATCGAACACGGCACGCGCTGGGTCGGCCACAGCGATGTGACCGCCTTGCACCTGGGACTGCTGGCGCACGGCGGCGGCATCAGCTGGGCCGGGCCGCTGGCTTGTGACGACTTCGGGCGCACGGCCGAGGCGGGCGGCGTCGACGAGATCACCGAAGCAGTGTTTCTGGAAGCGATGAGTGGCGAGCTGGAAGCGGTGGGCTTTCGCACCGAGGCCGGTTTCGATGGGCTCGAAGTCAGTGGCAAGCTCTGGGGTGGCAACCTTTGCATGGTGAATTCGATGCTGGGCACGCGCCACTTTCCCAAGGTCAAGGGCGGCGTGCTGTTTCTGGAAGACGTGAACGAGCACCCGTACCGCGTCGAGCGTTCGCTGCTGCAGTTGCACCAGGCGGGGGTGCTCGATGCGCAAAAAGCCGTCGTGCTCGGCCAGTTCAGCGGCTGGCGCAAGTCGCCGATGGACCGGGGCTACACGCTCAAGAGCATGGTGCAACACCTGCGCTCGGTGATCAAAACGCCCATCCTGACCGGGCTGCCGTTCGGCCACGTGCCGACCAAGTTGAGCCTGCCGGTGGGCGCGCGGGTGACGCTGGTGGTGCAGGGCAGGGACGTGCTGATCGGCTGGGGACACGGCGGCGCCGATGGCCGCTCGGGCGGGCAAGGGAAAGGGCACGGCCACAGCCACGAGGCCCACGCCCCGTCGGACCGCCACGCGCACGAACACGGCCACGAGCACGAACACCAGCACTGAGAGAGGCCCGGAGTCTTTCGCTCTGACCACGGCCCGGGAATTGCCTCTGTAAAGGCTCGCCAGCCCCGATTCGCGCCGGCCCGGGCCAGCCGTACAATCCGCCGCTGCCTCTTGGGGACCCGGCCACAAGCCGGCGATCGTCGGAGGCATATTGTTTTTTGTGCGGTCGTTGCCTAAGCCTGCAGCGCGCCGAATGGGAAAAGAGGACATGCCGATGCACGGTCGACTGATGGGGTTTGCGCGCCAGCCTTGGGCGCTGGCCATGTGGGCGGTGTTCGCATCGGCGACGGTTTTGCTCGCCGGTTGCAACAACAACCCGCAGCCCGATGGCGCCGAAGCCACCAACACCGCCTTCAGCGCGGTGATCGAGAGCTCCCCGCGCCATCTGGACCCGACGGCCTCGTACTGGAGCAATGACACTCCGTACACCTACCAGATCTACGAGCCGCTCTACGGCTACCACTACCTCAAGCGCCCGTTCACGCTGGTCCCCAAGGCGGCCGCGGCCGTCGTC